>CALWIH010000001.1 GCA_944380675.1 uncultured Clostridia bacterium
CCATGCCGCCTTACTTGCTGCACCTGGTTTTCATTCATCGTGGTGCAAGCATCTCATGCGGCATGAAGTTTCATGCCTGAAGCAAAAAACGCCCGCCCCGGCGGGTGCCGGAGCGGGCGGTCAGGCAATCGATCAGTGATAGCGCGGCAGATAGTCGCCGTGCGCCTCGATAAGCTCGTCGACCATCTTCACGATGTCGTCGATGGAGAGCTCCGCCGCGGTGTGCGGCTCGAGCATGGCGGCGTTGTAGATGAGGTTGCGCTTTCTCGTGACAGCGGCCTCGATGGTGAGCAGCTGCACGTTGATGTTCGTCATGTTCATCGCGGCCAGCTGCACCGGCAGGCGGCCCACATGGCACGGCGTCACGCCGCTGCCGTCGACGAGGCAGGGTACCTCGACGCACGCGTCGGCGGGCAAGTTGTCGATAAGGCCGGTGTTGAGCACGTTGCCGCCGATCTTGTACGGCTTGTTTGTCACGATGGCCTCCATGATGTAGGAGGCGTACTCGCGGCTTCTTTCGTGCGTCAGGGCGGCGTTGTGGACGAGCTCGTCGCGGCGCTTGTTCCAGTCCTCGATCTGATGGATGCAGCGGCGCGGGTACTCGTCAAGAGGGATATTGTACCGCTCGATGAGCTCGGGATACTTCGCCTTGATGAAGAAGGGGTTGTACTCGGCGTTGTGCTCGCTCGACTCGGTGCAGTAATAGCCGAGACGGCGGATGTACTCAAAGCGCACCATGTCGGTGTGCGTCTCGGCATCGTTTTTCGCGAGGGCGCGGCGGCGGATCTCGGGATAGAGGTCGTTGCCGTCCTTGTCGCGGATGTCGAGCAGCCACGCCATGTGGTTGATGCCGGCGATCAGCTCGCGCCGCCCCTCGAGCTTGTCCTTCATGTCAAGGCTCTCGAGCAGGCCCTGCGAGCAGACCTGCACGCTGTGGCACAGGCCAACCGTCTTGACGCCCGTGTACCGCTGCATGAAGCCGCTGAGCATCGCCATCGGGTTCGTGTAGTTGAGGAACCACGCGTCTGGGCAGACCTCCTCGATGTCGTGCGCGAAGTCCTCCATCACGGGGATGGTGCGCAGGGCGCGCATGATGCCGCCGATGCCGAGCGTGTCGGCGATCGTCTGGCGAAGGCCGTATTTCTTCGGGATCTCAAAGTCGATGACGGTGCACGGCTCGTATCCGCCGACCTGAATCGCGTTGACGACGAAATCTGCCCCGCGCAGCGCGTCCCTGCGGTTCTCCACGCCGAGGAAGGTCTTGATGGAGGCTTTTCCGCCGTTGCTGTTGCGGTTGATGTTGTCGAGCATCAGGAAGGATTCCTGCAGGCGCGCGCCGTCAATGTCATAAAGGCAGATCTCGCTGTCGGAGAAGACATCGCAAAGCATCGCGTCTCCGAGCACATTCTTGGCAAAGACGGTGCTTCCGGCTCCGAGAAAGGTAATTTTCATTTTGCAATTCCTCCTAATTTTTTTGAGGGCTTCCTCCCTCTTTATGGGGAATCATACCATACAAATCTTGAAAAAAGAATTGCATAAAGGAATCCATTCATGGTATTATGTAACTAATGTGCAGCAGAGAAGGCGGAAGGGGGAAAACGAACGTGGGAACGACTGTCGAGCGCTCCGTCCTCAACCGGTGCTTTCCGGGCCTGAACCCCATCACCTACGGGGAAGAGCAGTGCGAGCCGTCGCATTCCTACGGCTACGCCTCCCGCGAGTATTACCTGATCCACTATGTCATCAGCGGCAAGGGAATCTTCGCGCGCGGCGGGAAAACGCACGCCCTCTACCGGGGCTGCCTTTTTCTCATCCGGCCCGGGGAGCTGACGTTCTATCAGGCGGACGAGAAAAATCCGTGGGAGTACGTCTGGATCGGCTTCGACGGGTCTCTCTGTCCCGAGCTGCTCGAGGCGGCGGGATTTTCGGACGGCGTGTGCTGGAAGGAGGCCTCCCAGCTCGCGGGCGCGTTCGAGGAGCTCCGCGCCGTGCCAGACCGGCAGCCGTCGACGGAGCTGACGCTCTGCTCGCTTCTGTACGAGATTTTCGGAATCCTCTGCGCGCAGGACGCGTCCCCCCGGACGCCGCGCGACTATGTGGCGCGCACCGCGGACTACATCCGCGCAAACTACGCGCTGCCCGTCAGCATCGAATCCATCGCCTCGATGCTCGGCATCGACCGGCGCTATCTAAGCCGCATCTTTCTGCGGGAGATGGGGGAGACGCCGAAGGAATTCCTCGTGCGCGTCCGACTCAACCGCGCCGCCGAGCTGCTGAAGACGAGCGCCTGCACCGTGACGGAGACGGCCCGCTCCGTCGGCTACGACGACGTCTATAATTTTTCCAAAATCTTTAAGAAAAAATACGGCATCAGCCCGGTGTATTATAGAAAAGCCGCGGCTGATCGCGATCAAAAGGAGTGACGCTTCATGCAGCTGCATGAGCTTCCCCCGTATGCGGTGACGCACGCGGGAAAATTTCACGCGGACGACGTGTTTTCCGGCGCTTTGCTGCGCCTTCTCCGCCCCGGCATCGGCATCACGCGCGCCCTGAAGATTCCCGAACACTTCGAGGGACTCGCGTTTGATCTCGGCTGGGGAGAGTTTGACCACCACCAGCAGGGCGCGCCGGTGCGCGAAAACGGCGTTCCGTACGCCGCCTTCGGCCTTCTCTGGCGCGCGTTCGGCGAGGAG
This sequence comes from uncultured Clostridia bacterium, assembly GCA_944380675.1. Classification (GTDB taxonomy): domain Bacteria; phylum Bacillota; class Clostridia; order Oscillospirales; family Acutalibacteraceae; genus Caccousia. The sequence continues at coordinate 2,694 of CALWIH010000001.1, forward strand.
CTTCTCCGGCGCGGCTGCTGCGCGGAGGACGCCCGCCGCGAGGCGGCGCGGTTTGACGAGCAGTTCATCCAGCCGCTCGACCTCGACGACAACACCGGCTGCGGCGCGCCGCTCGCCTCCGTCATCGGCTCGTTCAATCCCGCCTGGGATTCCGGCGATTCCGTGGACGAGCAGTATTACAAGGCCGTGGAGTTCGCCGGCGTGATTCTGCGCAGGCGGCTTGAGGAGATTTGGGCCGTCTGCCGCGCGTCGGTGCTCGTGCGGGAGGCGCTCGCCAACATGAAGGACGGCGTCGTCGAGCTCGGCTGCTACTGTCCGTGGAAGGCCGTGCTGGCGCATTCCGACGCGCAGTTCGTGGTCTACCCCTCGCAGCGCGGCGGCTTCGGCGCGCAGGTGGTTCCCAGCGGGGAGGACGGCGAGGCCCCAATAGATTTTCCCGCCGCCTGGGCCGGAAAATCCGCCGGGGAGCTCATCGCCCTCACGGGACTGAAAACAATTCGCTTCTGCCACAACGGCCGTTTCCTCGTCACCTGCGACGAGAAGGAGGACGCTGTCGCGGCCTGCCGTCTCGCTCAGCGGGCAGGAGAGAAAAAACAGAAAGGATGATTCCCATGGGACTGTTTTCTAAATTCAGAAAGAACAAAGCGGCGAAGGAGCCGGCGCGCAGCGATTCCATCCTGACGCCCGAGGCGCAGGCCGACCAGGAAAAGGTGGAGCACAAGCTGAACCCGGAGACGGCGACTGCCGAGGAGAAGCAGCTGCAGAAATTTGAGGAGCTCAAGCCGCGCATCTATCCGAGCATCCATCCCGCGAATACGCCCTCCGTGATGCCGTTTGACGCGGGCGGGCAGAAGATCGACGTTCCGCTGCCGTTCATCCCGTTCCACGCGGCGACGAAAATTTTCTTCGTGGAGGACACCGGCACGAAGCTCCGCGTCCTGCAGAAGTCGGCGATTCCGGAGTCCGTCAGCCTGCTCGAGCTTTTGAACATTGCCGTCCGCAATCTGGCGCAGAACGTCAAGCTGGAGGTTCGCGCGACGAATTTCGGCGGGTACATTGTGGTTGGCAATCCGAACCATGTGATTTCCTCCATTCTGATCAAGGGACTGTGGAAGGAGCTCGCGAAGAAGCTCGACGACAGCCTCATCATCGCAATCCCGGTGCGGGAGGTCATTATGTTTATCCCGGCAAAGAAGCGAAACGAGCTTCTGCCGCAGCTGGCGAACGCCTGCGTCGGTCTCGTCAAGGATCCGCGGCACCGCACGCATCCGCTGACGCCGCTGCTGTTCTACTACGACCGCGACGCGGAGAAGCTTTCCACCTTCGCAGTGCAGAAGGGTACCGGCAAGCCCGCCGCCGCCCCGAAGGAGGAGCCCGCCGTTTCCGAGGAGGAGTTCCCGGCGGCGCCGCTTGAGGAGGAGCTGCCGAAGGCGCCGTCCGATCGCCCGTCCGGCCCGCCGCACCTGCGCATCGTCCCGAAGCCCGGCGAGGAAGAGGAGGACTGACGCGCCTTTTTCCTGACAACAGAAAAAACGAGAGGCCGGCCCCGAAGGGGTTGGCCTCTCGTTTTGTTTCCATATTTTTGCCCGGTCAGCTCTTGGGGAAGCGCTTGAGGTTCTCGAAGGAGGGCTTCGCCTTGCCCGCCTCGATGTCGCGAATAACGGCGACGGCGGCGTCGTTGTACGGCGTCGGGACGCCGCAGCGGCGCGCGGTACGGCAGACGGCCCCGTTGATGGCGTCAATCTCGCACGGCTTTCCCTTTTCCAGATCCTGCAGCATACTCGCGCGCAGCAGGCGGTGCGGCTTCACCATCGCCCGCACGACGGGGCGCAGGACGCGCTTTTTGAGCTTCCCGCGGTACGAAAGCAGAGCGGGGAGGGAGACGCCCTTGAACTTCTCCATCGAGACGCCCGCCGCCTGTGCGGTGCGGATGCACTCGTTCGCGATCTCCTGTGCGCACGAGAGCGCTTCCGGATGCGCGGCGGCCTCGCCGAACGTCGCGCCCGTCACGGCGGACATCCCGCTGAGCATTGAGTTGATGAGCAGCTTCGACCAGCGGATGCCCGGGAGGTTCGCCGTCACGGCGGTCTCGCCCATCGCCGAGAGAACCTCTTTGACCTTTGCCAAATCATCGTCGATGACGCCGGAGCTCTTGCCGATGCTGAAGCTCAGCGCCGAAGGCTCGGACGTCAGGGCGGCGAGGCCGGGCGCTTTCCACTCCGCGCCCCATTCCACGGTGCAGCCCACGACGTGTGCCGCGCCGAGCCGCTCCTCGATCGCGGCCTCCGGCAGGCCGTTCTGCAGCGTGCAGACGATGGACTCCCCGGAGAGATGCCCCTCGAGCTGGTCAAGCGCCTCCTTTGTCCCCGTCTGCTTGACGAGGAAGAAGACGAGATCGTATGCGCCCTCCATCTCGTCCGGCGTCAGGGCGCGCACCGGCTGGATGAAGTCGACCGTCCCGCAGACGTGCGCCCCGTCCCGGTTGAGCGCGTCGACGTGCGCGCGGTTGCGCGCGATGAGCTCCGGCGCGAGGCCGGCCTTCGCGAGATACGCGCCGAGTACGGTGCCGAGCGAGCCGGCGCCGAAAATTGCAATTTTCATTGGAATCGCCCCTGTGTCTGATTCTGTTTTTCCTGATCGTACCACCGTGCGCGTTTTCTGTCAAGGAGCGAAGGAATCCCCTCAATTCAAAAGCTATAAAGAAAATGAAAACTTGGATCCAAAAATCTCGAAACAGGCGGGAAACGATCTTGAAAATCCTAAGGGAGCATAGTATAATGAAACAGTAATGCTCCGTATCATATTTTACGAGGAGGCCAACCATGAACAGCAGCGAGAAAAAGAGCTTGCAGATTTCCGCCTGCAAGGTCAGAATGAACGCCGTCACCGGTGTTTATTACGCAAAATCGGGTCATCCCGGCGGTTCTCTCTCCGCGGCGGATCTGCTCACCTACCTGTATTTCAAGGAGATGAAGATCGATCCCGCCAATCCGTCGGATCCGGATCGCGATCGGTTCGTCCTTTCCAAGGGCCATTGCTGCCCGGGACTTTACGGCGTCCTGGCCGAGAGAGGCTATTTCCCGGCTGAGGAAATGAAGACGCTGCGCCACATCGGTTCCATGCTGCAGGGTCATCCCAACATGAACGACACGCCCGGCGTCGACATGAGCACCGGCTCGCTCGGCCAGGGCATCTCCGCCGCGTGCGGCATGGCGCTCGCCGCCAAGCTCGACGGCAAGGACTACCGCGTGTACGCCATTCTCGGCGACGGCGAGGTCGAGGAGGGCCAGGTCTGGGAGGCCGCCATGTTTGCCGCCCACAAGAAGCTGGACAACCTGTGCATGATCGTCGACAACAACGGCCTGCAGATCGACGGCCCCGTCGAGGAAGTCGCCGGCCCCGGCCCGATCGACGAGAAGCTGCGCGCGTTCGGCTTTGACGTGCAGGTGATCGACGGCCACGACTTCGACGCCATCGAGGCCGCGTTCGCCCACGCCCGCACCGTGAAGGGCAAGCCCAGCGCCATCGTCGCCAAGACCACCAAGGGCAAGGACGTCTCCTACATGGAGAATCAAGTCGGCTGGCACGGTACCGCTCCCAATGCGGAACAGTATGAGACGGCAATGAACGACCTGAATAAGGTGCTCGCCGGATTGGAGGCAGAATAATGGCTGAAATGGTTAAAATCGCTACCCGCGAGAGCTTCGGCAAAGCGATCGCCGAGTTTGCGGATCAGTACCCCGACGTCGTGGTGCTCGACGCCGACCTGGCGGCTGCCACCAAGACGGGCGTTTTCAAGAAGGCGCATCCCGAGCGCTTCATCGACTGCGGCATTGCCGAGTGCAACATGATCGGCATCGCCGCCGGCCTGGCTGCCTGCGGCAAGATCCCGTTCGCGGCCTCCTTCGCGATGTTCTCCGCGGGCAGAGCGTTTGAGCAGGTCCGCAACTCCGTCGGCTATCCGCACCTGAACGTGAAGATTGTCGGCTCGCACGCCGGCATTTCCGTCGGTGAGGACGGCGCGACCCATCAATGCTGCGAGGACATCGGCCTCATGCGCACGATCCCCGGCATGGTCATTCTGAATCCTGCCGACCACTATGAGATGCGCGCCGCCGTCAAGGCCGCCATCGAGTATGAGGGTCCCGTTTATCTGCGTCTCGGCCGTCTCGCGGTGGAGAGCGTCAACAACAACGACGACTACACCTTTGAGATTGGCAAGTCCATCACTCTGCGCGAGGGCTCCGATATCACCGTCATCGCCACCGGCCTTCTCGTCGGCGAGGCGGTCAAGGCTGCCGACGCGCTCAAAAACGAGGGCATCAGCGTCCGCGTTATTGATATGCACACCATCAAGCCGCTCGACAAGGAGGCCGTCCTCAAGGCCGCGAAGGAGACCGGCAAGATCATCACCGCCGAGGAGCACAACGTGATCGGCGGCCTTGGCGACGCCGTCGCGAGCGTCCTCGCCGAGGAGCTGCCGACGCCTCTCGTGAAGATCGGCGTCAACGACGAGTTCGGTCATTCCGGCCCTGCCGTGGATCTGCTCAAGCAGTTCGGCCTCTGCGCTTCCCATATCGAGGAAGTCGTCAAGAAGGCGCTCGGCAAATAAGCAGCTGACAGCGGGAAGGCTCCGCGCAGGGAGGAAATCTCTGCGCGGAGCCTTTTTCCGTTGACAAATTTTTCGCCTCTCGATATAATGAAACGAGAAACACTACATCCTGAAAGAGTTGTGGAGGTTGTTGGAATATGGATCCGAATGAGAACAGAAACTATTATCCCGAGAATTCCTCGCAGGACTACAGCGGCGCGGGGCAGAATCCCGGCGACAGCCAGTATCAGGCGCCCCAGTACAATGGGTATCAGATCCCTGAGTACCAGAACCCGCAGGCGTCGTCCAACCAGTACCAGAGCCCCGATTACCCGTCCGGCCAGTATCAGACGCCGGACTATTCGTCCGGCCAGTATCAGTCCCCCGACTATCAGGCGGGCCAGTATCAGGCGCCGCAGTATCAGCCGTCGTATCAGCAGCCCTCCTATCAGGCTTCGCCGTACGGCGAGGAGCCGCGCAAGGGAAGCGGCCTCGCGATCGCTTCGATGATCTGCGGCATTCTGTCCATCGTTTTCTGCTGCGGAATGTGGATCTCCTGGATTCTGTCCCTCGTCGCCATCATCCTCGGCGCGGTCGCGCTCGGCAAAAAGACCGGAGGCAAGGGCATGGCGATTGCCGGCGTCATTACCGGCGGTCTGGGTCTGGTGCTTTCCGTTGTTCTCCTGGTTATGATCATCGGTGCAGGCGGAGCGGCGTCTTCGTTTGACTATTACGAGTATTACAACGATCTGTTCTGATGAAGAAGCCGCTTTCTGCGGAGGAATTGCTGTACCGGCTGGGGCTTGTGCTTCTGCCGGTACTCTTTTTCGCCGCTGTGTTTGTCGCACTCTCGGGTAACGCGGTTTTCGGCTGGATACCGGCCTGCTGGGTCTATGAGCGGACGGGCCTGTACTGCCCCGGCTGCGGCGCGACGCGCGCCGTGGCGGAGCTTGCGCGGCTTCATTTGCTCGAAAGCTTCTGCTATCACCCGTTTGTCCCGTATACGGCGCTGATTTACGTCCTGTTTCTTCTCTGGGAAACGCTGCGCCGCCGTTTTTCGGCTCTGCGGCCCTTTCCGATCTTCCCGTGCATCGTCGCGGGCATTGTCCTGCTCGTGCTGCAGTGCGTCTGGAAAAACGCCGCGGTGCTCAACGGCTGGAATCCGTTTTTTGTACTCTGATGGAAATGAGGTAAGATACCATGAGCTTCGGCAGTAAAATTCTTCGCTATCAGGACGACATCCTCCGCGATCTTGCGGAGCTCGTCCGCATCCCCTCCGTCCGCTCCGATCCGGAGCCGGGGATGCCCTTCGGCCGCGAGTCGACGCGCGCCCTCCAGGCGATTCTCGCCATGGCGGAGCGCCTCGGCCTCGCCGTTAAGAATGTAGACAACTATGCCGGTCACGCCGAGTACGGCGAGGGGGAGGAGACGGCGGCCGTCCTTGCCCACGTCGACGTCGTCCCCGCCGGCGACGGCTGGGAGACCGACCCGTTTGAGATGACAATCCGGGACGGCTGCTGCTTCGGCCGCGGCGTCGCTGACGACAAGGGCGAGGCCGTCGTCGCGCTGTATTGCCTCAAGGCGCTGATGGACGAGAAGGTTCCCGCGAAGCGGAGGCTCCGCGTCGTCTTCGGCGCCGCCGAGGAGACGGGCAGCGAGGATCTCGCCTACTACTACAGCAGGGAGCCGCTCCCCGTGATGGGCTTCACGCCGGACGCGGAGTACGGCATCTGCAACCGGGAGAAGGGGCGTGTCTCCGCCGTGATCACCGGCGGGAGAAACGATGCGTCCGTGATTCGCTCCTTCTCCGCCGGCACCGTCGCGAACGCAGTCCCCGCCAGAGCGGAGGCCGTCCTCCGCTGCGGGCAGGAGCGCGTCGACGCGTTGTGCCGCGACGCGCTGGGATACGGTGAGCGCTTCTCCGTGGAGCGGACGGAGGACGGGGCGCGCGTCTGCGCGGAAGGCGTCGCGGCGCACGCCATGCAGCCGCAGGAGGGCGTCAACGCGGCGTCCTGGCTCGTCCGCCTTCTCTCCGGCGTCTTCTCGTCGGAGGAGCTCGGAAGCTTTTTCTGCTTCGTGCGCGACTGCGTCGGCGTCGAATACGACGGCGCGTCCATGGGAGTCAAAATGGCGGATGAGGAGTCCGGCCCGCTGACGCTCAATCTCGGCCTCCTTTCCGCGGACAGAGACGGCGCGTCGCTGACCATCGACATCCGTTTCCCCGTCACGAAGGATGGGGACGCGATTCTTGCCGCAATCCGCGAGAAAGCCGAAAAGTACGGCCTCACCCTCGCGGACGGCCACGCCGTCGCTCCGCTGTTTCTCCCCGCGGACAGCCCGTTTATCCGCCTCCTGAGCGACGCGTATCAGGCCGTCACGGGAGAGCCTGCCGCCCTCTACGCCACCGGCGGCGGGACGTACGCCCGCGCCCTGCAGTCCCGCGGCGTCGCCTTCGGCCCCTTCTTCGCGGACGAGCCGGATCGCCGCCTCCACAACACCGGCGAGCACTTTGAGATTGCCCGCTTCATGGAGCACGCGCAGATCTGTCTCGAGGCCATGTATCGGATGCTTACGACGTAAAAATATTTTTACTTCACGAAAAATGAAGCTGCCCCGGCGCGAAATTTCGCGCCGGGGCAGCTTTTCGTTATCAGGGCGGAGAACTCAGAGATCTTCCATGTTTTCCGCCAGATTTCCAAGCTTCTTCATGCACCTGTGGCACACGTTGTAGCCCTTGTACGTCATAATATCCTCAAGGCTGTCGCAGAAAATGCACGAGGGCTGATACTTCTTGAGAATGATGCAGTTGCCGTCTACATAGATCTCAAGGGGATCCTTGTCGTTGATGTGCAGCGTTTTCCGCAGCTCCGTCGGAATCACGATACGGCCGAGGTTGTCGATTGGACGGACGATTCCTGTTGATTTCATGTCTGGCACGTTCCTTTCTTCCTGTTTGTCGGATTTTGGGATTCCTTACTCTTATCATACTAGATAATGGAAATCACGTCAACCCGTGGTGTGTGAACTTTTTTTGACATTTGGCATATTTTCAGACATTATATCATACTATCTTGAGAAAGGGAAGAAGGGGGCGAAAAAAATGTTGAATCTCATCTGGGCAGGGATGCTCCTCGTCAGCGTCGTCTGCGCCGCCGCGCTCGGACGGATGGAGGAGCTCTCGCAGTCTGTCTTTTCAGGGGCGCAGAGGGCGGTTGAGCTCGTCTTCGCGATGGCGGGCGCCATGGCAGTCTGGACGGGCTTTCTCAGGGCGGCGGAGAAGGCGGGCGCGACCGCAAAGCTTGCGGCTTTCCTGCGCCCCGCCGTCCGCCGACTTTTTCCCGACTGCCGCGAGGGCGGGGAGGCGGATCGCGCCGTCTGCATGAATCTCACGGCAAACCTTCTCGGGCTCGGCAACGCGGCCACCCCGATGGGACTTGCCGCCATGCGCGCGATGGACGAGGAAAACGGGGGGAGGGGACTTACGCGCTCCATGGTGCGCTTTGTCGTCGTCAACACCGCCTCGCTGCAGCTTCTGCCCACGACGCTCGGGGCGCTCCGTTCCGCGGCGGGCGCGGCGTCTCCGCTCGATATTCTCCCCGCCGTCTGGCTGACCTCCGCCGTTTCGCTTGCCGCGGCGCTGGCGGCCTGCTTCGCGCTGGAAAAGCGGCATGGATAAGGCCGCGTCTTATCTGGTTCCTCTGCTGCTGGCGGCGCTGGTTGTTTACTGCCTGATCCGGCGCGTTCCGGTTTTTGACGCGTTCTCCGAGGGGGCAAGGGAGGGGCTGCGCTCCTGCGTCTCCCTTCTGCCGGTGCTTGTCGGCCTCGTGACCGGCGTCAGTATGCTGCAGGCGTCCGGCGCGCTTGAGCTGGCGGCAGGCGCGCTGGAGCCGCTTGCCCGCTGCCTCGGCCTGCCGAAGGAGGTGCTCCCGCTGGCGCTCATGAAGCCGGTCTCGGGCGGCGCGTCCACCGCGCTGCTTTCGCAGACGCTTGATCGGTGCGGCCCGGACTCGTTCGCCGGGCGAGCCGCCAGCGTCCTCGCGGGCTCGACGGAGACGGCGCTGTACTGTATCGCCGTCTACTTCGGGGCAATCCGGAGGAAGGGGAAAAACTGCGCGCTGCCCGCGGCGCTCCTCGGCCATCTCGCCGCCTGCCTGTGCGCCTCCTGGGCTGTGAGACTGCTGATGGGATTTTAAAAATGGGTCTTGACAAACGCGGGAAATAGTGTATTATTGTATTATGAACTTAATACAACAATACACCGAAAGGAGGACAGGCTTTCATGGCGTGGAACCTGCAATCCGACCGCCCGATTTACGCGCAGCTTGTCGAGCAGCTCAGGCGAATGATCGTGACGGGCGTCTATCCGGCCGGGTCAAAGCTGCCCGCGGTGCGGGAGCTTGCGGTGGAGGCCGCGGTGAATCCGAACACGATGCAGCGAGCGCTGGTCAGACTGGAGGAGGAAGGGCTGTTGTACGCACAGAGGACAAGCGGAAGATATGTGACGGAGGACAACGAAAAAATCATGGAGGCAAAGGAAGCGATGGCCGCGGAGCTGATCAGCGGCTTTGTCAGCGACATGATGCGCCTCGGCTACACCAGAGAGCAGACGATTCGGCTTCTGGAAAAGAAAAGGGAGGGATAATACATGGAGGAGTATTTGATTTCGTGCCGCGACCTGGGCAAGAGCTTTCCCGGCTGCCGCGCTCTCAACGGGATCAACCTGGAGCTCCCGCGGGGGAGGATCATCGGCCTGCTCGGGCCGAACGGGAGCGGAAAGAGCACGTTCCTCAAGCTGTGCAACGGCCTTTTGACGCCCGACAGGGGAGAGCTTCTTGTCTGCGGGAGCCGTCCCGGCGTGGAGTCGAAAAAGCACGTCTCCTACCTGCCGGAGCGCAGCTATCTCAACGACTGGATGACGGTCGAGCAGATGATTGGCTTCTTTAAGGATTTTTACGCGGATTTCGAGGAGGCGCGCGCGTACGATATGCTCGCCCGCCTCGCGGTGGATCCCGCAAAGCGCATGAAGACGATGAGCAAGGGCACCAAGGAGAAGGTGCAGCTGATTCTCGTGATGAGCCGCCGCGCGCAGCTCTATCTGCTGGACGAGCCGATCGGCGGCGTCGATCCTGCCGCGCGCGATTTCATCCTGAGCACCATCATCACGAACTACAATCCCGAGGGAAGCGTTGTCATTTCCACGCATCTGATTGCCGACGTGGAAAATATTCTGGACGACGTCATCTTCATCAACAGCGGGAATATCGTCCTGTGCGATTCGGTTGAGAACATCCGCGCGAAGCAGGACAAGAGTGTGGATATGCTGTTCCGGGAGGTATTTCGATGCTGAGAAAACTGATAAAATATGAGTTTCAGGCGACGGCGCGCTATTTTCTGCCGATGTATCTGCTGCTGCTCGTCTTCGCCGGACTGACGCACCTGCTGATTTCCGTTTCCTTCTCGGTCAACGAGACGCTGCGCACGTTTCTGGTGGAGATCCCGTCCGCGGTGATGAGCTTTGCCTATGTCGCGGGACTCGTGGGCGTTTTCGTTATCACCGTCCTGCTGGTGGTAGCGCGTTTTTACAAGAATCTTCTCGGGAACGAGGGCTATCTTTCGTTTACGCTGCCCGTCACCCCGATGCAGCACGTCTGGGGAAAGCTGATTCCCGCTCTTGTGTGGGGAATCGCGGGCTACACGGTGATGATTCTCTCCATCGTCATTCTGGCGATGGACGCGAACACCATCCCCTATTTTGCCCAGGTTTTCGGCTCTCTGGGGGAAGCGATGATGCGCGAGGCCCCTCACTCGTGGATTCTTTTCCTCCTGCTGCTTCTGCTTCTGATCGTCGGCATTCTGCACGCCTATTTGGAAATCTATGCCGCGATCGTGGTGGGGTGCCAGGTGAAAAAGCTGAGAATTCTGGCGGGCTTCGGCGCCTATGTCGGGTTCTCGATGGTGGAGCAGCTTCTCATGAGCATTGGCCTGACCGCTCTGGTGATGCTTCCCGACTTCCCGGCCAACGTGTACAACCTTTTCCGCTATATGCAGACGGCGGAGGACGCCGCCTACATGGTGCTTGAGGTGATGGTAGGCTGTCTCCTGCTCATGAACATTGTGTTCGCGGCGGCGTATTATATTGTGGTCTGGCAGCTGCTCAGGAAGCGGCTCAATCTGGAATAAATCGCGCAGAACAAAGAACCGGGGCCTTTCCGTGAAGAAAGACCCCGGTTTTCCTGTCGAGCGGCTTCAGCCGTTGAGCGCGGCGGGCTCGTCGTATTTTTTGAGGATTGCCATGAATTCCTCGCCGGTGATGGTTTCCCTGTCGAGAAGATAGTGGGCGAGCTCGTGGAGAGCCGGAAGGTTTTCCTTGAGAATGCCGATGGCCTTCTCGTGCGCCTTGCCGATGAGGGAGATGACCTCCTCGTCGACCTGCCGCGCCGTGCCCTCCGAGCAGGCGAGGGAGGCGTCGCCGCCGAGATATTTGTTCGTCTCCGTCTCGAGCGCGATCATGCCGAACTTTTCAGACATACCGAGCCGCGTTACCATCGAGCGCGCGAGCTTTGTCGCCTGCTCGATGTCGTTGGACGCGCCGGAGGTGCAGGTGCCGAAGATCAGCTCCTCGGCGGAGCGGCCGCCCGTCAGCGTCGCGATCTTGTTGAAGATCTCCTCGCGGCTCATCAGGACGCTCTCGTCCTCAGCCACCTGCATGGTGTAGCCGAGCGCGCCCGAGGTGCGGGGGACGATGGTGATCTTGTGTACTGGAGCGGAATCCGTCTGCTTCGCCGCGACGAGCGCGTGCCCGATCTCGTGGTAGGCAACGAGCTCCTTCTCCCGCGGCGCGATGACCGCGCCCTTCCTCTGATAGCCCGCGATGATGACCTCGACGCTCTCCTCAAGATCCTCCTGCGTCACGGCGTAGCGACCCATGCGCACGGCGCGCAGGGCGGCCTCGTTGATGATGTTCGCGAGCTCCGCGCCGGACGCGCCGGCGGTGGCTCTCGCAATCGCGTTGAAGTCGATGTCCGGCCCGAGCTTGACGTCCTGCGCGTGGACGCGCAGAATCGCCTCGCGGCCCTGCAGGTCAGGCAGCTCGACGGGAATCCGGCGGTCAAAGCGGCCGGGGCGCAGGAGCGCCTGGTCGAGCGTCTCGGGGCGGTTCGTCGCCGCGAGAATCACGACGCCCTTCTTGCCGTCGAAGCCGTCCATCTCGGTGAGCAGCTGGTTGAGCGTCTGCTCGCGCTCGTCGTTGCCCGTGAGGCCCACGCCGTCGCGCCTCTTGCCGATGGTATCGATCTCGTCGATGAAGACGATGCACGGCGCCTTCTCCTGCGCCTGCTTGAACAGGTCGCGCACCTTCGCCGCGCCCATGCCGACGAACATTTCCACAAATTCAGAGCCGGAAATGGAGAAGAACGGGACGTTCGCCTCGCCCGCGACGGCCTTCGCCAGGAGCGTCTTGCCGGTGCCGGGAGGGCCTACGAGCAGCGCGCCCTTGGGCATCGACGCGCCGATGGACTCGTACTTCTTCGGGTCGTGGAGGAAGTCGACGATCTCCTTGAGGGCTTCCTTCGCCTCGTCCTCGCCGGCAACGTCGGCAAAGGTCTTGCCCGTCTGGGCGGCGACGTAGATCTTCGCGTTGCTCTTGCCGAACTGCATCGCGTTCGGACCGCCCATCCGTTTCTGCATATTGCGGACGAGGAGATATCCGACGCCCCACAGCAGAGCCGTCGGCAGCACCAGCCCGAACAGGAGCGACAGCCAGGGGGATTCCTCCTTCGGGATGATGTTGGAGAACTTCACGCCTGCGTCGGTGAGCCTGTCGACGAGCTCCGGATCGTCCCACGCGCCCGTCACATAGATGAAGGGATCGTTCTCGTCGACGGTGTTGAACGCGATGGTCTCTCCGTCCTTCTGGACCTCCTTGACCTCTCCGTTTTCGAGCATCGTGAGGAAGGTGCCGTAGTCGACCTCCTTCGTCTGCAGCCTGCTCAGCTGCGGCATGAGAATGGTGTTGAGCACCGCCATCACCGCGAGCACGATGACGCAGTACCATATCAGGGACCTTCGGGGATTCTTTTTCTGTTCAACCATGGATATTTCCTCCGTTGCCGCGGATTTGCTTCCGCAGCGGATGTTGTAAATTAACCACATTATAGGATGACGCGATCGAAAAAGGATGAATAATAAGTTAACTTTTATTTACAATAAATTTTTATTTCTTGTTCACAATTTGTCTCTTGACCCTCCTTTTTTGTTCCACTATAATAGTCGCCATACGGAAAGGGGGAGAGGCTGTGAAAGAGCTTTCGACGCAGCTGGCGCGCGAGACGCTGCAGCTGCTTCCGCTGCTGTTTCGCCAGATTTTTCAGACGAGCAAGCGCGCCATGCTGCCGGAGCTGCCGCCGACGCAGCTGCAGGCGCTGATGCTCCTCGAGCGCGCGGGAAGACCGGCCTGCATGACGTCCCTTGCCGAGGAGCTCTGCGTCTCGAGGCAGCAGTTTACGAAGGTGGCGAACGCGCTCGTCGAAAAGGGCTATGTCGCCCGGGAGCCGAGCAGTGAAAACAGGAGAATGATTCTGCTGACCATCACGCCGGAAGGGAAAGCGGCGCTTCGCGGTATCCTGCGGGACGCGATAGACGCGCTCTCCGACAGCTTCTCCTGTTATACGGAGGAGGAGCTTCGTATTCTGCAGAAGGCCGCTCAAATTCTCCGCTCGCATATCGGAAAGGACAGGAAGGACGGGAATGAATAACTTTTTCGCACGGCTGCAGGCCGCCCTGCAGCGCTTTTTCTACGGCCGCTACGGCGGCGACCAGCTCAACTGGGCGCTGATCATCGTGTATCTTGTGCTGTGGGTCATCGGGCTTTTTACAGGCTTTTTCCTGTTCCCGCTGCTCTCCTGGCTCGTTTTTCTCCTCGTTATGCTTCGGATGCTTTCGCGCAACAGGGCGAAGCGCTGGGCGGAAAACCAGAAGTTTCTCCGAGGCTGGAACAGGTTCAAGGGCTTTTTCACGGGTCATGCCGCGGAGCTGCGCGACAAAGAACACCGCTATTATAAATGCCCCAAATGCAAAAATAAATTGCGCGTTCCCCGCGGAAAGGGAAAAATCCAGATCACCTGCCCCGTCTGCCGGACGGAGTTTATCAAAAAGACATAAGAAAAAGCCTGCTTGACGCAGGCTTTTTCTTATGCCAGTATTTTTTTCATCATGGTGTGCGGGACGGATTCGTCATACACAATTTCCCCGTACGCCGTATAGCCGAGCGATTCATAGAAGCCCCTCGCACGCACCTGCGCGCAGAGGCGGATTTCCCGCGCGCCGAGCGAGAGCGCCTTCTGCTCGAGCGCGTCCATGACGGCCGCCCCGAGACGCGCCCCGCGCCTTTCCCGCCGCACGGCGATCCGCCCGATGACGCAGCCAGCCTCCCGCTCCTTGTCGGGGAACAGCCGCCCCGTCGCGAGAGGAAAGCCGTTTTCCCATGCGACGGCGTGCCACGCGTCCCGGTCGACGTCGTCAAACTCGGACGCCTCCGTGAAGCCCTGCTCGCGGACGAAGACCTCGAGCCGCACCTGCCGCCCGCCGGAGGGGAGACCCTTTGTGACGGTGATTTCCACAGCGCCCGCCTCCTCAGACCACCTGGAACAGGTAGAATTTCAGATAGTTTGTCTCCGGGACGTTCCACAGAATCGGATGGTCGGGAGCCTGCTGCCGCGCCTCGATCTGGCGCAGCGAGCGTCCTGCGTCCGCGGCGGCGCTGTGGAGCATCCGGCAGAACAGCTCCTCGGTCATGAAGTGCGAGCACGAGCACGTCGCGAGATAGCCGCCGCGCGGCAGCAGCTGCATGGCGCGCCGGTTGATCTCGTGGTAGCCGCGCTCCGCGCTGCGCACCGTGCCGTGCGATTTCGTGAAGGCGGGCGGGTCGAGGATGATGTAGTCGAATTCCCGGCTTTTCGCCTCGCCCATCTCGGTGAGGAGGTCAAAGACGTTTGCTTTCCGGAACGACAGGTTGTCCGTCAGCCCGTTGAGCGCGGCGTTGCGCTGCGCCGTTTTGAGGGCGTCGGCGGAGACGTCCACCGCGCAGACGTGGCTCGCGCCAGCCTTCGCCGCGTTGAGCGCGAACGCGCCCGTGTGCGTGAAGCAGTCGAGCACCCGCTTCCCCGGCGCGAGGCGCGCCGCGGCGAGGCGGTTGTACTTCTGGTCGAGGAAAAAGCCCGTCTTCTGGCCGTTCACATAGTCGACCTCATAGCGAATCCCGTTCTCGCAGATTTCCGTCACGCCCGGCAGATCTGTGCGAAGGCCGTCCATGGTGTAAAAGCCCTTGCCCTGCTCCATGCCCTCGAGCTCGCGGATGCGCACGTCGTTTCTCTCGTAGAGGGCGTCGATTGTCTCGCCCGATTCGCGCAGGAGCTTTACGAGCAGCGGGAAGATCACGTCCTTGCGCCGCTCCATCCCGAGGGAAAGCGTCTGCGCGACGAGAACGTTCGAGAAACGGTCGACCGTCAGGCCGGGGAAGAAGTCCGCCTCGCCGAAGATGAGCCGGCAGCACGAGACGTCCGGCCCCATGACGGTGCGGCGGTAGTCGATCGCGTGCCGGAGGCGGCGCTCGAAGAACGCCTCGCTGAAATCGTCGTTCGTGTTGCGGGAGAGAACCCGCAGGCGGATCTTGGAGTGGGAGTTGTAGAGCGCCGTGCCGAGCCAGCGACCTTTATGGCTCAGCACGTCGGCCAGACAGCCGTCCTCCGCTTCTCCGGAGAGAATCTCCGTATCGTAAACCCAGGGGTGGCCGAGGCGCAGGCTGCGTTCCGCCTTCTCGGTGATGGTAAACAGGGGATAGTTTCGTTCCATGCTGCTGTATTCCTTTCCCCGGGCAGAGCCCGGACGGTTTCACCAAATGCTGTGCCCCCTATTATACCACGCCGCAGGGCAAAAGAAAAGCCTGCGCGCCTTGCCGGGAGCGCAGGCTGGTCGGTCAGTCGTCCTCGCGAATTTTGTCCTCGATGGCGCGGATGACGATGTTGAGCGCCTTGAGTCTCGCGTAGCGCTTGTCCTTCGACTCCACGATGTACCACGGCGCGAATTCGGTGCTGGTCTTGCGCAGCATCTCGTTGATGGCCTTCTCATACTCCGGCCACTTTTCGCGGTTGCGCCAGTCCTCGGCGGTGATCTTCCACTGCTTTTCCGGCGTGTTCTGGCGTTCCGTAAAGCGCTCGAGCTGCGTGTCGGGATCGATATGAATCCAGAACTTCACGACGATGGCGCCCCAGCGGACGAGCTCGCGCTCGAACTCGTTCATCTCGTAGTAGGCGCGCTTCCAGTCCGCCTCGGAGCAGAGCCCCTCGAGGCGCTCCACCATCACGCGGCCGTACCAGCTGCGGTCGAAGATGGCGACGTGGCCCGTCTTCGGCAGACGCGTCCAGAAGCGCCACAGATAGTGCCGCGAGAGCTCGAACGACTCCGGCGCGGCGATGGGATGCACCTCCGCGCCGCGCGGATCGAGGGCGGCGGCGAGGCGCTTGATATTGCCGCCCTTTCCGGCGGCGTCCCAGCCCTCATAGACGATGATGAGCGGGATCTTCTTGCGGTACAGGACGTTGTGCAGCTGACGCAGGCGCTTCTGCGCGGCCTTGAGCTGCGCGCGGTAGTCCTCCTCGGAGCGGACAGCCTTATCGAGGCTGACCTTCGCGAGCTGCGGCATCCGCAGCACGGGGAAGCGCTCCGGATGCGGAAGCGGGGTGGAGCCGGGCCGTTGGGCGAGCGCCGCGTCGATGGTCTCCGTCAGGATGCGGAAGGCGGCGAGCTCGGCTTCCTTGCGGTTCGTCGCGTCGATGATGTTCCACGGCGCCCACGGCGCGTTTGTCGCCTCGAGATATTTGTCGAAGCGCTTGAGCTGCTTGTCGTAATGCTCGTTTTGCCGCCAGTCAGCCTTGCTGACGCGCCAGTCGGTGTTCTTGTCCTCCTCGAGCTCCTCAAGGCGCTTTCTCTGCTCGTCTCTGGAGATGTGCAGGAACAGCTTTACGACGAGATAGCCGTTCTCGACGAGCTGGCGCTCAAAGATGCGGATGCCCTCGAGACGCTCCGTGAGCTTCTTCTTGCCGAGCTCCTTGCTCTCGACGCTGCGCACCGTCTCCTCCGTCCAGCCGGAGTCGAAGATGACAATCTTCCCGTTCTGCGGGATCTTCGTGAAATAGTGCCAGAGGAACGGCTTGCGCAGCTCCTCGTCGGAGGGGACGCTTCTGGTGCACACATTGTAGAAGCGCGGATCAAGGTAGCGAATCAGCCGCCCGATCAGGCTGCCCTTTCCGGCCGCGCCCCAGCCCTCAATCAGTATGATGACGGGGAGCTTCTTCTCCTTGAGCTTCAGCTGCTGGGCAGACAGCTTTTCCCGGTATGCTTCAACGGCGGATTCCGCCGACGGACGGTCCACTTCCCGTCCCAGAGGGAATTCCTTCAACATGAGCGCCACACCTTTCTTTTCGGCCCGGTTCGGCCTGTTTGGATCTGAATTGAAAAAAGGAATACATTAGTCTTAGTATAGCATTTCTATCGAAAGGATCCATATTTTTTTGAAAATTTTACAATAATCTGGATGGAACCGATGATTTTGCCCTTGATCTTGTCCCTGAAACGATAAGTGTGATACAATGAAATCTGAAATTGGGGAGGGGGACTGGGCGAAAATGGACAGACAGGTTGTCGGGCGGTTTGCGCCGAGCCCGAGCGGCAGGATGCATCTGGGCAACGTCTTCTGCGCGCTGCTGGCCTGGCTCGCGGCCCGATCGGAGAATGGAGCCGTCGTGCTGCGCCATGAGGATCTCGACCCGGAGCGCTGCCCGCGCCGGTACGCGGAGCTCCTCGAGGACGATCTGCTCTGGCTCGGCCTCGACTGGGACGAGGGCGGCAGCCGCGGCGGCCCGCGCGGCCCGTATTACCAGAGCGAGCGCACCGCCTTCTACGAGGAGGCGTACGAGCGCCTGCGCGCCATGGGGCTGATTTATCCGTGCTTCTGCAGCCGCGCGGAGCTTCACGCTGCCGAAGCGCCCCATCTCTCGGACGGCCGCGTCCTCTATTCGGGGCGCTGCCGGTCGCTCACGCCGGAGGAGCGCCGCGCCCTCTCCGAGCGCCGCCGCCCCGCGGGACGGCTCATGGTGCCGGACGAGGAGATCGCGTTCACCGACCTCTCCTGCGGCGCGTACCGCGAAAACCTCGCCGCCATGTGCGGGGACTTTCTCGTCCGCCGCTCCGACGGCGTCTTCGCCTACCAGCTCGCCGTCGTCGTGGACGACGCCCTCATGGGCGTGACGCAGGTCGTCCGGGGCCGCGATCTGCTCGACTCCACGCCGCGCCAGCTGTACCTGTACCGCCTCCTCGGCTATACGCCGCCCGCCTTCGGGCACATCCCGCTCCTGCTCGACCCCGCGGGCGCGCGCCTCTCGAAGCGCGACGCCGCCCTCGACCTCGGCAGGCTCCGCGCCCGCTTCACGCCGGAGCAGCTCCTCGGCCAGCTCGCCTTCGCGGGCGGCCTTCTGGAGCAGCCGGAGCCGGTCACGGCGCGGGAGCTCGTCCCCCTCTTCGCGTGGGAGAAGCTTCCCGCTGCCGACGTCCGCCTCCCCGCGTCGATCTGGGAGGAGGGCTGAGCAGGGCGGTTACGGCCTGTACGCGCGGCACGCCTCGGCGTAGGCGAGAACGTTCTCCCACGGCACCTCCGGCTCGAGCAGATGCGTGGGAGCGGGGAGCAGGCCGCCGAAGGGCTTCGCGATTTGCAGGTGCTTCCACATTGTTTCACGCACCTGCTGCGGCGTGCCGAACGGCATCGTCGTCTGCGTGCCGATCGTCCCGTGGAAGCTGATCTTCCCGCCGTATTCCCTGCAGATCGCGCCGAAGTCCATGCTTTCCGGCTGGACGGGATTGAGAACGTCGACGCCCGCCTCAATCAGATGGGGGGAGGAACGGCGTGACGAAGCCGCAGCTGTGGCAAAAGACGAGAATATCCGGGTTGACGGCCCTGGCCGCCCGAATCACGGCCGCCAGCCGCGGCTTGAGCCATTTGCAGTAAAGCTCGAGGCTCATCATCGGCGTGCGCTGCATCCCGATGTCGTCGCCGAGACAGAGCATATCGACGCCCGCCCTCGCGTAGCTCGCGGCGCGGTGCGCGGCTCGTGCCGTCACCTCGTCGAGCAGGTAGGACGCGATCGGGTCATCGCTCATCATGTCCATCATCAGGTCTTCCATCCCGCGGATGTACCATGCCGTTTCCCAGACGGTCATCTGCATATTGCCGCACGCGGCGAGCCCCTTCGCGTGGATTGCGCCGACGGCCTCCCTCTGCTTCGACGCGTCCCCGTGCAGAAAGTCCGGCAGGCGGGTACGCTCTGACCTCCGCGAGGCTGTCGATCCCGCGCAGCGGGCTGCGCAGATACGTCATGTGCTTCGCCGCGGCGCTGCCCGGCTCGTGCGCGACGCCCCACAGGTCGATCTGCGACCCGGGCTTGAGATTCGGGTGGTAGGGGAGATACCGGCCCGCGTCCTCGGGAACCGCGAGATCCGGCACGTTCCTCCACGGCATCTCAAAAAAGTCGCGGTACGGCAGCGAGCCGCCCGTCCGCTTCCGATATTCCTCCTCGAGGGAGGGGCAGAGGCTGAATTCCGCAGGCATCCATTCGTACGGCTCCCTGCGCAGGAGAGCCAGCAGATTTTCCCGCTGATTCACGTTCCATCCATCCTTTCCGCCCGGTTTTTCCGGCGATTCCTATTCCGTCAGTATAGCAGACGGCAGGAAAAAAGAAACAGATTTCTTCTGAAAGCACGAGAAAAAATATGCTTTTTGTGAAAACAGGCTGCCGCACAGCGTTTCGCGCGTGCGGCAGCCTGTTTTCTCTGTTCTGGTCAGCTCTCCGACGCGAGCCGCTCCGCGATGGCCTTTCCCGTCGGCGTCGCCGCGAGGCCGCCCGCGCCCGTCTCGCGCAGGGAATCGTCCATCGCCGCGCCGACCTGGGCCATCGCGTCGATCACCTCGTCGGCCGGGATGCGGCATTCGACGCCTGCGAGCGCCATATCGGCGCAGCTCAGCGCGTTGACAGCCCCGACGACGTTGCGGTGGATGCACGGCACCTCCACGAGACCGGCGACGGGGTCGCAGACGAGCCCCATCAGGTTCGAGAGCGCCAGCGCGCAGGCGTTCGCGCACATGGCGGGCGAGCCGCCGCGCAGATCGGCGAGCGCAGCCGCCGCCATCGCCGAGGCCGCGCCGACCTCCGCCTGACAGCCGCCCTCCGCGCCGGAGATCGACGCCCGCGACGCGATGACCTCGCCGAAGCCTGCCGCGACGTACAGCGCGCGCAGCAGCGCCTCTTCATCCTCCCCGCGCCGCAGCAGCGGGAGCAGGACGGCGGGCAGCACGCCGCACGAGCCCGCTGTCGGCGCGGCGACGATGCGCTTCATGCACGCGTTGCATTCGCTGACCTTGAGCGCCTCCACAATGACCTCTTGAAAGAACCGCCCTCCGTAGAGCGCGCCGTTTTCCATCGCCGCGCTGACCTTCGCGCTGTCGCCTCCGGCCAGACCGCTGTGCGAGCGCTCCTGCGGGCGGTACGCGTCCCCGGACGCCTTCATCGCGTCCCAGAGGCGCTTCATCTGCCGCAGGGAATCCTCTCGCGTGCCCTGCCCTTCCTTCAAATCCTCCCGCAGAATAACCTCCCACAGCGGCAGAGCCGTCCGCTCCGCCTCCTGTACGAGGGCTGCGATGGAATCGATCGCCATACTGCGCCTCCTCTCAGACGTCAAGGTTCAGCCGGGTGACGCGCGCCACGCCGTCCGCCCGCTCAAGCTCCTCCGCCAGATCGGCGGGGATAAACTGGTCGCACTCGATCACCATCACGGCGTAGCCGCCGGGAAAATTCCGGCACAGCTGCATCGTCGCGATGTTGAGGCCGAAGCGCGCGAGGAGCGCCGTCACCAGCGCGGCGCAGCCGGGCTTGTCCTCGTTGTGGACGATGAGCGTGTTGCAGCCGCCGGAGAAGCCCGTCTCGATCCCGTCGACGCGGCAGATCTGGATTCGTCCTCCGCCGAGGGAGGAGGCGACCACCTCGAGCCGTTCCCCGTCCGCGTTCTCCACGGAGAGCGCCGCGGTGTTCGGGTGGACGTTCTTGAGCGTCCCGGTCGTGAAGGAGAACGCGAGCCCCGCCTGCTCCGCGAGGGCGAAGCTGTCGGGGATGCGCGGGTCGTCCGGGAGCATCCCGAGCAGCCCCGCGACGATGGCGCGGTCGGTGCCGTGGCCGCGGCCCGTCTTCGCGAACGAGCCGTGCAGCAGGATGTCCGCCTTCACCGGCTCGCCGCCGAGCATGGCGCGCGTGACGAGCCCTATCTTGGCCGCTCCGGCGGTGTGGGAGCTCGACGGCCCCGTCATAATGGGGCCGATGACGTCGAACAGCCTCATGCCTTGCCTCCCTCGTGCAGCGCCTGATACTGCGCTTCCAGCCACGCGAGCGCGCCGGAGAAGCCCTCCTCGTCGAGCGGAAAGCTCTCGCTCGCGGCAATTTCGCTCTTGTCCATGCAGAGCGCCCCCAGCCAGACGGAGGCTTCGATTTTCTCCTTGCTCCCGGCGTTGAGCTTGTAGTTAAAGCCGTCCAGACTGCCGCAGTAGACGTTGTAGTTCAGTGTAAAATAATCCGCCTTCGGGATCTCAAAGCGGTTTTCTTCCATGCAGATGATCTCCTTCCCCGCCTCGACGGCGGCCGTCCTGTTCGGCCGAGCGGGACTCTGCGCAGCGGCGGCGTCTTCGCCCGCGGCAGAGAGCTCCCGCCGGACGGCAGGCTCCTTTTAGAATGCCCCTTCCATGATAGCCGTATCCAACGAAAAAGGCAAGCGCCTTTTTTGCGAAAAAAACAGAGGAGCCCCGAGCGGACTCCTCTGCGGGAAAACCGGTGTGTCAGCTGCTTTTCGCGTTCTTCTGGCTCTTGATGACCTTCAGCCGCGAGAACTCCTCGCGATCCTTCTCCTCGAGGGCGTCGGTGATGAACTTCACCGTCTCCTCGAAGCGCGGGATCATGATGTTCTTGAGCGCGTTGGCGCGCTTCTGCGTCTTCTTGATGGCGTCCGCGAGGCGGTAGACGC
Organism: uncultured Clostridia bacterium; assembly: GCA_944380675.1. Lineage (GTDB taxonomy): Bacteria > Bacillota > Clostridia > Oscillospirales > Acutalibacteraceae > Caccousia. The sequence continues at coordinate 24,397 of CALWIH010000001.1, forward strand.
TGTTCTCCACCTCGGCGAGCTCCGCCGTCAGGCGCTTGACCTCGTTGAACTGGGCGTACGCCTTGTCGAGCATCGAGTTCGTCGCCGAGAGGCCGTAGGGGACGGGGACGTCCTGCTCCGCGAGCGACACCATCGGGATCTCCACGCCCATCACGCTGCGGAAGGCGACGTTGAGATTGTTTTCGACCGGGACGGTGCGCGACAGCTCCTGGCAGATGCCGAGCGAGATGTTCGCCATCTGCAGCGCCTTGTACGCCTGCGCGTAGGTGGCGTCAATCCTGTCCTGAATGCTGGAAGCGCGATCGATGAGCGACGTCATTTCCCGGATCAGAATATTGCGCTTCCGGTCGAGCAGCTCGAAGCCTGTGCGGGAGAGCTCCAGCGATTTCTTCGCCGCCAGAAGATTGCCCTTCGTCGGGACCATCTGCGCCGCCATGGCTTACGCCTCCTTCTGCCCGGGGCGGTAATACCGGTCGAGCAGCTTGTCGTCGACGCGGTCGAGCTCCTCGCGCGGCAGCGTTGAGAGCAGCCGCCAGCCGAGGTCGAGGCTTTCGCCAATCGAGCGGTTCTCATTCGCCCCCTGGCTGACGAATTGCCGCTCAAACTGCCTGCCGAATTCGAGATACCTCTTGTCCGTGGGGGAAAGCTCCTCCTCGCCGATGACGGAGGCGAGCGAGCGCGCGTCCATCACCTTCGCGTACGACGCGAACAGCTGGTTCGAGAGCGCAGAGTGATCCGCTCTCGTGTAGCCCTCGCCGATGCCGTCCTTCATCAGACGGGAAAGCGACGGCAGAATCGACACCGGCGGGTAAATGCCGGAGCCGTCGAGCGTGCGGTCGAGCACAATCTGCCCCTCCGTGATGTAGCCCGTCAGATCGGGGACAGGGTGCGTCACGTCGTCGTTCGGCATGGTCAGGATGGGCAGCTGCGTCACGGAGCCGGACTTGCCGCGCACCATGCCCGCGCGCTCGTAAAGCGAGGCAAGGTCGGAATAGAGGTAGCCCGGGAAGCCCTTTCTGCCCGGGATCTCGCCCTTGCTCGAGCTGAATTCACGCAGCGCCTCGGCGTACGACGTCATGTCCGTCATGATGACGAGGACGTGCATCCCCTGTTCGAAGGCGAGATACTCGGCGGCGGTCAGCGCGCAGCGCGGCGTCAGGATGCGCTCGATGATCGGGTCGTTCGAGAGATTCAGGAACATGACGACCTTCTGCAGCACGCCGGACTCGTCGAAGGAGCGGCGGAAGTATTCCGCGACGTCGTTCTTCGCGCCCATGGCCGCGAAGACAATGCAGAATTTGTCCTCGCCCTCGTCGCTGATGCGCGCCTGCCGGGCAATCTGCACGGCGAGCTCGTTGTGCTTCATGCCGGAGCCGGAGAAGATGGGCAGCTTCTGCCCGCGGATCAGCGTCATGAGCGTGTCGATGGTCGAGATGCCGGTATTGATATAGTTTTTCGGATAGACGCGGGAGACCGGATTGATCGGCGTCCCGTTGATGTTGGCGCGCGCGGCGGGATAGATGTCGCCGAGGCCGTCGATCGGCCTGCCCGCGCCGTCGAAGACGCGCCCAAGAATCTCAGGAGAGAGGGACAGCTCCATCGGGTGGCCCTTGAAGCGGGTGCGCGTGTTGTCGAGCGAGATGCCGCGCGTCCCCTCGAACACCTGGATGACGACGCGCGAGCCCTCCATCTGCACGACGCGCCCCTGCCGGAGCGTGCCGTCGTCGAGGCGGATGTCGACGACCTCCTCGAAGGCCGCGCCCTCCACGTCGTCGAGGACGATCAGCGAGCCGTTGATCTCGCGCACGCCAAGGTAATCTATCAGCATAGGTTCATTCGCCTCCTTTGCGTCACGCCGAAACCAGCTCCGAGAGCAGCCGGTCGATCTCCTCAATGTAGCCGTCGAACAGGTCGAGGCGGTCGTTCGGGACGTCGTACTTCATCTTGACCAGCTTGTCGAACAGCCCCGTCTCAAGGATGCCCGAGATCGGCACGCTCGCGGAGACGAGCTGCCTGGCCTTCCGGTACAGATGCAGGATGACGCGCATCATCTGCTTCTGCTTTTCCAGCGGGACGAACGTGTCGTCCTTGTGGAAGGCGTTCTGCTGCAAAAAGCCGACGCGGATGACGCGCGCCGTCTCGATGACGAGCTTCTGGTCGTCCGGCAGCACATCGGAGCCGATCAGCTTGACGATCTCCATCAGCTGGTTTTCCTCCTGCAACAGCCGGTTGATGCGGCGGCGGTACTTGAGAAAGTCCTCGCCGAGGTTTTTCGCGTACCACGGGTCGAGGTCGATGAAGTATTCGCTGTAGCTCTGCGTCCAGTTGATCGCCGGGTAGTGGCGGGCGTACGCGAGAGCTTTGTCGAGCGCCCAGAAGCAGCGCGTGAAGCGCTTCGTGTTCTGCGTCACCGGCTCGGAGAAGTCGGAGCCCTGGGGCGAGACCGCCCCGATGATGGTGACGGAGCCGTCCGAGCCGTTCAGGTTCACGCACATCCCGGCGCGCTCATAGAACTCGGAAAGGCGGCTCGGCAGATAGGCGGGGAAGCCCTCCTCCGCCGGCATCTCCTCGAGGCGGCCGGAGATCTCGCGCAGCGCCTCCGCCCAGCGGGACGTCGAGTCCGCCATAATCGCGACGTGGTAGCCCATGTCGCGGTAGTATTCCGCGAGGGTGATGCCCGTGTAGATCGACGCCTCGCGCGCCGCCACAGGCATATTGCTCGTGTTCGCGATGAGCACGGTGCGGTCCGTCATCGGGCGTCCCGATTTCGGGTCGACGAGCTCGGAGAACTCGTCGAGCACCTGACTCATCTCGTTGCCGCGCTCGCCGCAGCCGACGTAGATGATGATGTCGGCGTCGCACCATTTCGCGAGCTGGTGCTGCGTCATCGTCTTGCCCGTCCCGAAGCCGCCGGGGATGGCGGCCGCGCCGCCCTTGGCGATGGGGAAGAGGGTGTCGATGACGCGCTGCCCGGTGATGAGCGGCAGCGTCGTCTGGAGCCGCTCGGCGACGGGCCTCGGCGTGCGGATCGGCCAGCGCTGGCACAGCGTCAACTCATGCAGCCCGCCCTTTTTGTCGCGCAGCACGGCGACGGCGTCGTGCACGCGGTACGCGCCGTCCGGCCGCACCGACTCGACGACGCCGGAAAGTCCCGGCGGCACCATGCAGCGGTGCTCGATGATGGGCGTCTCGGGGCAGACGGCGTAGATGTCGCCTCCCGTAAGCTCGTCGCCGGGCTTCACGCGCAGCGCGACGTTCCACTGCTTTTCCTCGTCGAGAGCGGAGACGCTGCTGCCGCGCGCGATGAACGCGCCGCTGTTCTGCTCGATCGCCTTGAGCGGGCGCTCGATGCCGTCAAAAATATTGTCGAGGATACCCGGGCCGAGCGTCACGTTCAGCGGGCTTCCCGTGCCGGTGACGGGCTCTCCGGGACGCAGCCCGGTCGTCTCCTCGTACACCTGGATGGTGGTCAGTTCGCTCGTGATGCCGATGACCTCGCCGACGAGCCGCTCCTTCCCGACATAGACCATCTCCATCATGGAGAAGCTGTGGGATTCCCGGACGGTCACGACGGGGCCGTTGATCCCGTAAATCACATTCAAATCGTTCATACGCATCTGTCATCGCCTTCCTGAAGGGAATGCCCGAAGCGCTCCGGGCGAGGGGTCAGCCCACGGAGAGCCGGGACGTCTCCTCAAACCATTCCCGCTGGTTTTCCAGCAGGGCGTCAAGCGTCGAGTCGAGCTCGAGGTGCAGCGAGGCGCTTTCCGCCCGCAGCCCGCCGATCGCGATCGTCTCGTCCTCGGCAAAGCGGCACGGCGCGCCGAACGCCTTTTGAATCGCCGGCTCGAGGGGGGCGTCCTCCCGGCGCAGAAGAAACACAATGTCGTCCGGCAGGCCGCGGCCCGCCGCCCGGCTCTCGAACGCCTTCCGCGCGCGCCGCGCGAAGCGCTCGAGCATCGCGGGATAGCGTTCGCTCTCCGTCTCGCTTCGCAGAATGGCGGCGGCCTTCTCAAAGACCGCGGCGGTGATCCGCGCGCGCTTTTCGAGCAGGGCGCGCCTGCCCGCCATCTCGCGCTGCGCCATCTCCCGCGAGATGCGTCCGCGCATTTCGGCCATTTCCTTTTGTATCAGCTGGTAGGACTCGACAAGAACCTCGTTCTCCGCCTCCTGCAGCTCCTTTTTCTTGAAATCCGCCACCTCATCCTCGATCTTCCGGCGCTGCTCGAGCGCGTAATGGTTGATCGCCTGATGAAACTTGGCGAGCTTTTCCTCGTTGGCCATATGGGGAATCCCTCCCGTCTCCGCCACAGGCGGCGTTAGATTTTGACGCCGATTGCCTCGCGCACATAGCGGGAAATCGAGTCCTTCGTGCGCCCGTTCCCGTGCCGGTCGGGAATCTCCACGATGAGGGGGCGCTTCTGGTTGAGCTTGAGATCGTACACCATGTCCGGGCAGAGCTGCAGGAGCGTTTCCGTGATGAGCACCACGGCGACGTCCTCCATGGCCATCGCGGCGCGCAGAGCGTTCTCCACCTCGACGCGCTCGTGCACCACGACGCCCTCAATCCCGGCCAGGCGCATCCCGACCTGGGTGTCCACGTTGTCGCTGATCAGATAAAACCGCATCGCGTGTTCCGCCTTTCCAGGGAAGCCGGACGCGCCGTCAGCACTTCATCCAGATCAGGATGGCGATCAGCAGGCCGTAGAGCGCGATGCCTTCGCCGAGCGCGACGAAAATCATCGCCTTGCCGAACGCCTTCGGATCCTCGCTCGTCGCGCCGATGGCGGCGGGAGCGGCGCTCGCGACGGCGATGCCGCCGCCGATGCCCGCAATGCCGACGGCCAGCGCGGCCGCGATGAGGCCGAGGCCGTTGTCGGAGACGGCGGAGTCCGCCTCCTGCGTCTGGGCGGCGGAGGCGCCGTCAGATTCGCCGGCGGCGTAGGTGCTCGCAGCGGGAAGGGCGAACGAGAAGACGCACACGGCGAGGAAGCTGAGCAGCTGCAGGGCGAAGGCGCGGCTTCTCTTCGTGCCGCGGCGAACCGAGCGCACTGCGAGAACGGCGGAAGCGATCAGAAAAACGGTCGGAATGACAAGAAACAGAGCAGTCATAGCAGTTACCTCCAAACGTTGCACTTTATTGCCTGAAAGCGAGAGCGCGCCCGCGGGCGGCTCAGCGCTTTTCCTCCACGACAATGGGTGTAAAGGGGCGGCCTCCGCCCTCAAAGAAGCGGCTGAACATCTCATAGAATTCGAGACGCATGACCTGAATGCCGACGAGCAGTCCCTCCATGCCCATGACGATGAGGTTGCCGAGGACGACGATCAGCACATATCCGACGCCGGACGCCATATCGGCGAGCGTGAAGACCATCGTCATCATGCCCGCGTGGACGAGGACGAACGCGCCGACACGCAGGAACGAGATGGTATTGCTCGCGTATCCGAGCAGAACCTCGAACAGCTCGAAGAAGTTTTCGGCGATGTAGCCGCCCCAGCTCTCCGGCTTCCAGTCCGGGCGGTGCTCCGCGAGTCCGCCAAGCACCCCGGCGAACAGGATGACGAGCAGCGGCAGCACAATCAGAAGGACGACGTACACGGGCGTCACCAGCTGCCAGCCGAACGCGGCCTGGCCGCCGAAGCCCACGACGAGCGAAGCGTAGAAGACGAAGCCCGCCAGCCCGTTCGGGCCGAACAGGGCGCTCTCATACCGCTTTCTGCGCAGCGAGCACACAATGTTGATGAGCATGGCCGTCATCACGAGCAGGACGCCGATGCCGACGGCGGCGAGGATGATGAGAATGGTGGTGTCCGCCTCCATGACCTCCACGGGCTTTTCCGCGAAGCCGAACAGCGAGCGGTACATCGGGTCGAGCAGATGCTCATAGCCGAAGACGGAGCCGTACACAAGCCCGAAGACGGCGGACGAAACGCCGCACGGAATCAGCGCTTTGCCAAGCGCCATCCTCTTGAACCGCCACATCAGATAGCCCGCGAGGGACACGCACAGCCCCTGTCCGACGTCGCCGAACATGATGCCGAACAGCAGCACATACGTCAGCGCGACAAAGGGCGTCGGGTCGAGCTCGTCGTACTGCGGCAGGCCGAACATATCGACGAAGAACTCAAACGGCCGCACCGCCTTTTTGTTTTTCAGCTGCACGGGCGGCGAGTGCTCAAGCTCGTTCTCCGCGCTGTCGAGCGTGTAGTCGACGCCGGGAAGCTCGTCGAGCCGGGCGCAGAACGCTTTTTCCTCCTCCGCCGGAATCCAGCCGGTGAGAATGAAATTGTCGTTGTACCGCGCCGCGTACCGGCGGATGGAGAAATAGACCGACTGCCGGTGCAGGTACGAGTAAACCTTCCCGGCCTTTTCGCTCTCCTTCTCCCAGAGCGCCGCGATTTTCGCGCCGATCTCCGCGGCGTGCGCCGACGCCTTCTCCTTGTCCTCCCGGAGCGCTTCGACGACGTGCTCCGGCGTGCTGTGCAGCTCCGCCAGGCGGACGCGCTCGAAATAGAGGCTCGAGAAGATGCGGTCGACCTCGCTGACGACGTCGATGGGGGCGAAGTACACGCCCCAGTACTGATGCTCGTCCGAGGTGCAGGGGAAGAAGATGACACAGGGATTCTGGTGGTAATGGTTCAGCTTGTCATAGCTCTCCTTCGGCAGGCGGCCGAAGCGTACCTTGATATAGCGGCACTCTCGGATGGCGTCAAGATCGAGGTCGAGCCCCGTGAAGTGGCTGGCCTCCGCAATGCCGCGCGTACAGGCGTCGGCGTCCGCCTGGGCCTGCGCCCGCTCCTCCTCGAGACAGCGAAACTCCTCCGACAGGTCGGAGACGTACTCCTCGAGCTCGTCGCGCTCATAGTGCAGGCTGTCCGCCGCGTCCTGCGAGAGGAGCTTCAGACGGACGTTCGCGGCCTCCGCCGCGCCGCACAGCTGCTGGAGCGGCTCGGTGTACGGGTTTTCCTCCGTGATGGGGGAAAATTTCGCCGTGTCCGAGTAAAAGGAAAGGGAGTTATCGGGATGGAAGCAGCCGGATTTGCCGCAGACAGCCGTCACGCCGTCGAGCTCCGTCATTCTCCCGATGATACTCACGACCTTAATTTTCAGGATGGCCAAACAATCGCCTCCCTTCAAAAATCAACTACGGTAAGCATACTTTTGATTTCCTCCGGAGCCAGCTGGTAGCGGATGCCCTCGACGATGGTGATGAGGTCGCCGATCTCGATCTCCTTGAGGAAAATATAGCTGATGAGCACAACGCTCGGGTGAGTGGAAAACCGGATGTCGCGGCGGCAGACGTCGTACTTCGTCCGGTTCATGAGCTGCTCGGCGTACGCGTACGAGCCCTGCGCCCTGACAAAGTACCGCCCGAGCGGCGTTTTCCGCATGATGGCGGTGACCTCCTCCCGGGTGTGAGCCTCGAGCAGCGCGTTCAGATGCCGGTCGTGCAGCTGCCCGAAGGGGAGAAGGGAGCTGCGCACGACGTCGGTCTCCTCACGGTGGATAAAACGAAGCCGCATGATGCGCAGGACGTTCTGCAGGTCGATATAGGACTCGAACATCTGCCTGAGCTGCGCCGCCGTTTCGCCGCGCGTGTGCTTTCGGATGACGTCGAACACCTCGCCGTACAGATACGAGTACAGCGCGTTCTCGATCCCCGTGTACGCGAGCGGCACGCCCGGCGCGGGGCGGAAGCGCTCAAGCGGCTTTCGGTACGGCGTGTGGCTCACCGCGAGGAGCAGATCGTCGTAGCTGCGGATGTGCGAAAGCGCCGCTAGATTCAGCCTGGTGTGCGCCGTCAGATAGGACGGCAGCGCGAACAGGTACTCCTCGGGGACGTCGCCGCCGAGCAGGACGAGGCTGTGCAGGATCTGCTCGATCTCGCTTCGGGATATCAGATATTTGGCGAAGTGCTCGCCGATCGTTACCTCGTAGCGGCACAGCGCCGAGCTGTCTTCAAACAGCTTCTGCCGGAGCTTGACCTCGAGCTGGCCGCGGTGAATGTCGTTTTCGTTGACCCCCGCGAGGATGGAGCCGTAATCCGTCTGATTCTTGAGATACGCCGCGATCTCGCCGACCGTGCGGCAGGCGAGAAGGTTGCGGTAATGCTCCGGCGTCAGCCGCCTTCCGTACATGGCGCGCGCCTTCGCGAGAATCACATTGGAGGAATAGGTGGGAAGCATGAGCGATGCCGCCTTTCCGGATTGGGCCGGGGCTTGTCAGCCCTCGAGCACCCGTCTGGCAAGCTCAGCGGCCCAGCGCTCGCCGTTTTCGGCGAACTGCGCGTCGAGCTTGGCGGAAATCTCGCTCTGTCTGGCCTGTACGGTCTGCCAGACCTTCTCCGCAGCCTCGCGTTCCTGCGGCTCGTTGAGCGCAATCCGCTCGCGGGCCTTTTTCAGATATTCCTCGCGGATCTGCTCGCGCTTCTCCGCGACCTCCTTTTCGGAATGGAGCTTCTCCTGCTGCGCCGCGTCGGTGATCTCTCTGGCCTTGCGGTCCATATCGACGATTTCCCTGATCATATTCTGCATATTGGCAGCGAGCCTCCTTTCAGAAGGAGAGGGCTGTGCCGGAAGGCTCCGGCCGCGCCTCTCCGCTTCGGCGAGGATAGTATGCCCCGGTTTTTCCGCCGGGGAGCCGTCAGTTCTTCAGGCTCTGCATCGGAGCGGGAATCCGCCCGCCGCGGCGGATGAACTTTGCCGGGGAATAGCGGTTGACTTCCATGATGGGGCCGCCGCCGAGCAGACCGCCGAAGCTCAGCTCCTCGCCGGCCTTCTTCCCGATGGCCGGGATGACGCGCACGGCGGTCGTCTTCGAGTTGACCATGCCGATCGCCGCCTCGTCGGCGATGATGGCGGAAATGATCTCCGCGGGCGTGTCGCCGGGAATGTTGATCATGTCGAGGCCGACGGAGCAGACCGCCGTCATCGCCTCGAGCTTCGTGAGCGTCAAAGCGCCTTCGCGGGCGGCGCGGATCATGCCCGCGTCCTCCGTGACCGGTATGAACGCGCCCGAGAGGCCGCCGACGTGCGAGGAGGCCATGACGCCGCCCTTCTTGACCGCGTCGTTGAGCAGGGCAAGGCAGGCCGTGGTGCCGTGCGCGCCGCAGCGCTCCAGACCCATCTCCTCAAGGATGTGCGCCACGCTGTCGCCGACGGCGGGCGTCGGGGCGAGGGAGAGGTCGACGATGCCGAACGGCACGCACAGGCGGCGCGACGCCTCCTGCGCGACAAGCTGGCCCATGCGGGTGATTTTGAACGCCGTCTTCTTCACGATGTCCGCCACCGCCGTGATGTCGCAGTCGCCCGCCTTCGCGAGCGCGGCGCGCACGACGCCGGGGCCGGAAACGCCGACGTTGATGACGCAGTCGGGCTCGCCGGGGCCGTGGAACGCGCCCGCCATGAACGGGTTGTCCTCCGGCGCGTTGCAGAAGACGACAAGCTTCGCCGCGCCGATGCAGTCGCGGTCCGCCGTGGCCTTCGCCGTCTCGAGAACAATCTGGCCCATGCGGTCGACGGCGTCCATATTGATGCCGGATTTCGTCGTGCCGATGTTGACGGACGAGCAGACGAGCTCCGTCTCGGCGAGCGCCTGCGGGATGCTGCGCATCAGCGCATAGTCGCCGGGGCCGAAGCCCTTGTGCACGAGCGCGCTGTAGCCGCCGATGAAGTTGACGCCGACGGTGCGCGCCGCGCGGTCGAGCGCCTTCGCGTACCGGATCGGGTCAGAGCCCGGGCAGGCGCCCGCGATCATCGCGATAGGCGTTACGGAGATGCGCTTGTTGATGATCGGAATGCCGTAATCCTTGCTGATGTCCTCGCCCGTCCTGACAAGGTATCCGGCATAGCGGCAGATTTTATCGTAGATCTTGACGCACGCCTTTTCCGCGTCGCTGTCTACGCAGTCGAGCAGAGAGATGCCCATCGTGATGGTGCGCACGTCGAGGTTTTCGTTGTCGATCATATTGATCGTTTCGAGAATGTCATGGGAGTTTATCAAGACAAAACACTCCTTCGGAGAGATTGGGGGAAGGCGTCAGACATGATGCATACTGTTGAAAATATCCTCGTGCATCACATGGATGGTCAGACCCATTTCGCTGCCGAGCGCCGTCAGGCAGTCCGAGAGCTCGCTGAACGGAACGCTGCACTTTGAAATGTCGACCATCATGATCATCGCGAACAGCTCCTGCAGAACGGACTGGGTGACCTCCACCACATTGACGTTGTGCTCGGCGCAGATTGTGGAAACGCGGGCAAGAATACCGACCATATCCTTGCCGATAACGGTAATGACAGCTTGCATACAGAATACCTCCAAAAGCGATTGATTGGGTGGCGCTCCGGGTCGATCCGCCCCGGAAAATACACCGTTATTATGTTCCTTTTTCGAAAGAATGTCAACAGAAAAGAGACGCGGAAAAGGGCTTCTCCTGCCCTGCGGCGGCGCATCCCGCTCCGTTTGGCCGGAAATTTGACGGAATAGCCGCGGAAGGTTGCAAAAAACGCGAGGATTCGGTATACTGATACCATACGCACCTTCGGGAGGGCGGCGGCAAACGCGCCGTGAAACCGCCGGACGGGGTGAAGCATGAGTGAAAAAGGAGTGTGTCTGAGAATGGATAAATTACTCGAATTGCTGCAGGAAAACGCGCGCATGAGCTGCGAGCAGCTCGCCGTGATGCTCGGCAGAACGCCGGAGGAGGTCGCCGCGCAGATTGACGAATACGAGAAGTCCGGCGTCATTCGCGGCTACCATGCCCTTATCAACTGGGAAAAGGCGGACGCGAACCACGCTTCCGCTCTCATCGAGCTGCGCGTCACGCCGAAGCGCGACAAGGGCTTCGACGAGATTGCCGACAAGATCATGCAGTTTGAGGAGGTCGAGAGCGTCTATCTGATGTCGGGCGGCTTCGATCTCGCCGTGCGCGTCAACGCCGCCACGATGCAGGACATCGCCCTTTTCGTGGCGAAGCGCCTGGCTCCTCTCGACTCGGTGCTGTCGACGGCGACGCACTTCATTTTAACCCGCTACAAGGACGGCGGCGTGGTGCTCAATCCCGAGGATGAGCGCGACGAGAGGAGGACCGTGCTCTGTGATTGATTACCGGCAGAAAATGAATCCGGCCATTCTGGAGATTGCCCCCTCCGGGATCCGGAAATTCTTCGACATCGCCAACGAGATGAAGGACGTCATCTCCCTCTCGATCGGCGAGCCCGATTTCGTCACGCCCTGGCACGTCAGGCAGGAGGGCATCCGCTCGCTTGAGGACGGCAAAACGTGGTACAGCCCGAACCGCGGCTTTTCCGAGCTGCGCGAGGAGATCTGCCGCTGGCTCAAGCGCCATTATCATGTCGAATATCATCCCGATACGGAGCTGCTTGTCACCGTCGGCGGCAGCGAGGCCATCGATCTGTGCTTCCGCACGCTGCTCGCTCCCGGCGACGAGGTGCTTATCCCGCAGCCGAGCTTTGTCTGCTACGGCCCCCTGACCGCCATGGCGGGCGGCGTCCCGGTCTACATCGAGACGAAGGCGGAAAACCGCTTTCGTCTGACGCCCGAGGAGATCGAGGAGAAGCTTGCGCCCCGCACGAAGCTTCTCGTGCTCCCGTTCCCGAACAATCCGACGGGCGCCGTCATGCGCCGCGCCGATCTGGAGGCGGTCGCCGAGGTGGTGAAAAAGCACGACCTGCTCGTCCTCTCCGACGAGATCTACAGCGAGCTGACGTACGGCGGGACGCCCCACGTCTGCTTCTCCGAGATCGACGGCATGATGGAGCGCACCGTCGTCGTCAACGGCTTTTCGAAGGCCTTCGCCATGACAGGCTGGCGTCTCGGCTATGTGGCCGGCCCCTCCGCTCTCGTGGCACAGATGACGAAGCTGCACCAGTACGGTATCATGTGCTCGCCGACGACGGCGCAGTATGCCGCTATCGAGGCGCTCAAAAACGGCGACGCCGACATCGTCAATATGCGCACCCAGTATGATATGCGCCGCCGCCTCATCGTCGACGGCTTCAACCGCATGGGTCTGACCTGCTTCGAGCCGGAGGGCGCGTTCTACGTCTTCCCGTGCATCCGCAGCACCGGCCTGTCGAGCGAGGAATTCTGCGAGCGTCTCATCTATCAGGAGCACGTCGCGGTCGTGCCCGGTCCGGCCTTCGGCGCGTGCGGCGAGGGCTTCGTCCGCGTGTCCTACTCGTATTCCATCAAACATATCACGGAGGCGCTGCGCCGCATCGAGCACTTCCTCGAGGGACTTCAGAAATGAGAGAGCCCGTGGAGGTCTGCGCTTCCCCGTGCGAAGCGTACGACTATGAAAAGGTGCGCGCCGTTCTGGCGGAGCAGTTCCGCCTTTTGAAGGCGGAGGAGGTTATCCGTCCGGGGATGCGCGTCGCCGTCAAGCCGAACCTCGTGACGCGATCGTCGCCGGACGAGTGCGCCGTCACGCACCCGGCCGTCCTGTGCGCCGTCGTTTCCCTTTTAAAAGAGCTCGGCGCGTCGGTCGTCATCGCCGAGAGCCCCGGCGGGCCGTACACGCCCGCCCTTCTCAAGACCATTTACGAGCACTCCGGCTGCGCGAAGGCGGCGGAGTACGGAGCCGAGCTCAACTACGACTGCACCTGGGGCGAGCTCAAGGCGCCCGAGGCGAAGCTGTGCCGCTCCTTCTCCGTCATCACGCCGCTGCTTACGGCGGACGCCATCGTCGACGTGTGCAAGCTCAAGACGCACTGCATGATGGGGCTGAGCGCCGCCGTGAAGAACCTGTTCGGCGCGGTGCCCGGCCTGATGAAGCCGGAGCTTCACTGCCGCTTCCCGGAGAAGGAAGCCTTCGGCACGATGATCGCCGACCTCTGTCAGGCGCTGCACCCCGTCCTCTCTGTGGTGGACGGCATCACCGCGATGGAGGGCAACGGCCCCACCGGCGGCAGGCCGCGCCATGTCGGCGCGCTGCTCGCGAGCCGCAGCCCGTACGCGGTCGATTTGGCCTGCACGCAGATCATCGGCATGGATCCCGAAACCATCTTCCCGCTGCGCTCCGCGATGGAGCGCGGCCTGTGTCCGCGCACGGCGGAGGAGCTCCGTTGGCTGTGCGGGCCCGCCTCGCGCTTTGCCGTGCCGGACTTTCTGCAGCCGGAATCGAAGTCCGCGGATTTCATCACCCGGCTGCCGAAATTCCTGCGGCCTCTGGCTTCGCGCCTCGCCACGCCGTCGCCGCAGATTCGCACGGCGGAGTGCGTCGGCTGCGGCAAGTGCGCCGAGAGCTGCCCGCAGCACACCATCACGATCCGTGACCACAAGGCCGTGATCGATTACTCGAACTGCATCCGCTGCTACTGCTGCCACGAGATGTGCCCGAAGCACGTCATCGACATCCGCCGGCTTTCCCTGTTCCGCCACTGAGGCGGGGAACCGGCAGAAGGGAAGGAAACGGAATGAAGCTGTCCGCCTGCGCGAAAGTCAATCTCAGCCTCGACGTTCTCGGCAGAAGGGAGGACGGCTACCACGAGCTTTCCATGGTGATGCTCGCCGTCACCCTGTGCGACGGGCTTGAGCTCTCCCTCGCGGAGCCCGGCGTCGCTCTCTCCTGCACCGACCCGTCCGTACCGTGCGGGGAGAAGAACACCGTCTTCCGCGCGGCGTCCCTCTTTTTGGAGCGCGCCGGTCTCGCGGAAACCACGGGCGCGCGGATTCATCTGAAAAAAACGATCCCCTCCCAGGCGGGGCTTGGAGGCGGCAGCGCCGACGCCGCAGCCGTTCTGCGCGGCCTCAATCTCCTCACCGGAGATCCTCTTTCGGAGGAGGAACTCTTCTCCATCGGTCTGCGCGTCGGCGCGGACGTCCCGTTCTGCCTCGCGGGCGGGATTCGCCTCGCGCGGGGCGTCGGGGAGCTTCTGTCGTCCGCGCCGCCCGTTCCGCCGTGCCACATTGTTGTGTGCAAGCCGCCCGTCAGCGTCTCGACCGCCGAAGCGTTCCGCCTCGCGGACGAGCGCCCCGGCGGCGGGAACGATTACACTGCCGCCGTCCTGAAGGCGCTGAAAGAGGGAAGCCTTTCCGCTCTCGGTGCGGCGCTCGGAAACGATTTTGAGGACGTCCTGCGCTTGCCCGAGGTAGACGCCGTCAAGGCCGCCATGCTGGACTTCGGCGCGGCGGGCGCGTGCATGACGGGAAGCGGCTCCGCCGTCTTCGGCCTCTTTGCCGGGCTTGAGACGGCGATGTTCTGCGCCGCGGAGCTCAAAAAATCATTTCCTGAAACTTTTTTGTGCCGCCCCGCATAATGGAAAATATTTCCTCCCATACTGAAAGCAGACCAAGACGAAACGGGAGGCTTTTCAGATGAAACTGTGGGAAAAATGCGCGCTGTTCGGACTGTTCTGCGCCGTGCTGTTTTCGATGCTCGGCTTTACGGCTGTGTGCGAGTCGATCCCGGACGAGGTGCTGCGCCTTCATATCCTCGCGAATTCCGATTCCGAGGCGGATCAGGCGCTCAAGCTCCGCGTGCGGGACAGGCTCCTCGAGGAGAGCGCGAGCCTGATGGATGGCGCGTCGACCCGCGAGGAGGCGCTCGCCGCCGTCGAGACGATTCTCCCCGCGCTGCGGGAGGCCGCGCAGGACGAGGTGTACCGGGCGGGCTATTCCTACCCGGTGACGGCGGAGCTGACGGAGATGTATTTCCCCACGCGGGAATATGAGGACGTGACGCTCCCGGCAGGCCGGTATGAGGCGCTTCGCGTGACGATCGGCGCGGGGGAGGGGCATAACTGGTGGTGCGTCCTCTTTCCGGCGCTCTGCCTGCCCGCCGCGCAGGACAGCGCGGCGCTCGGCGACGTCCTCTCCGCGGAACAGCTTGGCGTCGTGGAGGGCGGCTATGAGGTCAGATTCAAGGCTGTCGAGCTGTACGAGCAGCTTCGCAGCTGGATGGAAAATTGGTGAAACGCAGGTGACGCAATGCTGAAACTCGTGCTCGGCCGTTCGGGGAGCGGCAAAACAACCTATTTGCGGGAGCTTGTGCGCAGCTCGCTGCGCGAAAAGCCCGACCGCCCCGTTTTCCTGATTGTGCCCGAGCAGGCTTCCTTTGAAAACGAGCGGGCCATGCTGGAGCTTCTGGGAGCTGAGGACGCGCAGAAGGTGCGCGTCCTCAGCTTTTCGCGTCTTGCGGACGAGGCGTTCCGTCTGTACGGAGGCGGAGCCGGACGCAGGCTCGACGACGGCGGCCGCAGCATTTTCATGAGCCTTGCGCTTTCCGCTGTCGGGGACAGGCTCGACTTTTACCGCCGCAGCGCCGCGAGCGGGGAGCTCGTCTCGCTGATGCTCGCCATCTCGTCGGAGCTCAAGCTCTGCGCCGTCGCGCCGGAATCGCTCGCGTCGGCGGCGGGACGCCTTCCCGAGGGCGCGCTGCGCCGCAAGCTGCGCGAGGTTTCCCTGATTCTCTCTACATACGACGCGATGGTCGCGCAGAGCTACCTTGACCCGCTGGACGATCTGACGCGCGCCCTGCCGCTCCTGCGGGAGAACGGCTTCTTCCGCGGTTCGGTCGCGGCGGTCGATTCCTTCACGGCTTTCACGGTGCAGGAGTATGCCGTCCTGCGCGTGCTGCTCGAGCAGTCGGAGGAGACCGCCGTTTCGCTGTGCGCCGATTCGCTCCATGACCCCGAGGACGGCGTCGGCCTTTTTTCACTCGTCAAGCGGACGGGGCGGCAGCTGCGTTCCCTCGCGCGCGAGGCGGGCGTTCCCGTCGCCGCGCCCGTCGTGCTGGACCCCGGCGCGCGCTTCCGGTGCGAGGGGCTGCGCGTCCTCGAGGAAAACCTGTACCGTCCGGCGCGCGATACCCTTTCCGGGGCGGACTGCGCCGCCGTCTACCGTGCCGCGACCCGGTACGAGGAGGCCGCCTTCGTCGCCTCGACCATCCGCCGCCTTGCGATGGAGGAAGGGCTGCGGTACGGCGACTTTGCCGTGATTGCGCGCAATGCGGACGATTACGCGGGCGTTCTCGATCGCGCCCTTGACGCGCGGGAAATCCCGTATTTCATGGATCAGCCCGCCTCCATCGAGGACGAGCCGCTCATGCGCTTCGTTCTGGCGGCGCTGCAGTGTGTCCGCACCGGTCTGCGCACCGACGAGCTGCTTCTCTATCTCAAGACAGGGCTCGCCGGACTTGAGCCGGAGGAGATTGCCGAGATGGAAAACTACGCCTTCCTGTGGAATGTCTCCGGAAAGCGGTGGCGCGAGGAGTGGACGGCCCATCCGCGCGGCTTTGAGGAGACGTGGACGGACGCGGACAAGGAGTTGCTGGCCCGTCTCAACGACGCCCGCCGGCGCGCCGTCGAACCGCTCGAGGAGCTTGAGCGGACAGTCAGCGGCGGGACGGGCGAGGCGTGCGCCCGCGCGGTCTACCGCTGCCTCGAGCGCACCGAGGCTGCCGAGCGCCTGCGCGCCCTCGCCGTGCGTCTCGAGCAGGCGGGCCGTCCCGATCTCGCGGAGCGCGAGATCCGCCTTTGGGATCTGCTGATGCACATCCTCGACCAGTGCGCGATGGTCATCGGAGAGACCGTCCTCGGCTGCGCGCGCTTTGCCGAGCTGCTGCGCCGCGTCATCGCGTCCGGCACGCTCGCGAGCATCCCGCAGGGCCTCGATCAGGTCACGGTCGGCAGCGCCGACAGAATCCGCCTCGACAAGCCGAAGGTCACCTTCGTCATCGGCGCTGCGCAGGGCGAATTCCCGCCCTCCCCGTCGCAGAGCTCCGTCTTCACGGACGTCGAGCGCCGCGAACTGATTGCTCTCGGCCTGCCGCTCAACGAAACGCTCGAGGGCACGGCGGTGCAGGAGCGCTACCTGACGTACACCGCGATGACAAGCCCCTCCGACAGGCTCTACCTGAGCTGGTCGGAAAGCGGCGGCGACGGCGGCGCGCGCGAGCCCTCGGCGCTTGTCGGCGAGCTGTTGGCGATCCTGCCCGATACGCCCGTGCTTTCCCGCGCGTCGCTGCTCCCCGACTATTTCGCGAACGCGGAGAAGCCCGCGTTCGAGGAGGCCGCGCGCCTCTGGGGGGAGGGAAGCGGCTGGTCGGAGACGCTTCGCGCCTGCTTTGCGGAGAATCCCGCCTATGCGCCGCGCCTCGAAGCGCTTGACCGGGCCAGGGATCGCAGCCCGGCGCGCATCGTTTCGCAGGAGCTCGCCCGCGCGCTGTTCGGCGACTCGATGACGCTCTCCGCGACGCAGGTGGAGCGCTTCTACCTGTGCCGGTATTCCTATTTCTGCCGCTTCGGCCTCGGCGCGAAGGAGCGGCGCGCCGCCGCCCTCGACGCGCTCGAGTACGGCAGCGTCATGCACTTTCTGCTTGAGACGGTGCTGCGCGAGGACGGCGCAAAGGGCGTGCTCGCCCTGTCGCCCGAAGAGCTGCAGCGGCGTCTCGCGGCGCTGCTGCGCGAGTACGCGGAGCGTAAGCTCAGCGGCGGCGCGATGAAGACGGCGCGCTTTTCTCATCTCTTCTCGCGCCTGTCCGGCGCGGCGGCCGCCGTGATTCGCCGGATTGCCGAGGAGCTTGCGCAGAGCCGCTTTGCCCCGGCGGACTTCGAGCTTCCCGTCGGGAAAGCGGGCGTTCCGGCGCTGCGCATCCCCGTCGAGGGCGGCGGGACGGTCGCCGTCGAGGGGAAGATCGACCGCGTCGATCTGTACGAGGAAAACGGTGAGACGTATGTGCGTGTCGTCGACTACAAGACCGGGAAAAAGGAGTTCCGCCTGTCCGACGTGCTGCAGGGGCTGAACCTGCAGATGCTGCTTTACCTGGCCGCCGTCTGCGAGAACGGGGAGACGCGGTACGGCGTTTCCCCGACGCCCGCCGGCGTGCTGTATATGCCCTCTGCGGAGCCGCAGCTCTCGGCGAGCCGCGGCGAGAGCGCCGACCGCCTGCGCGCCGAGCGCGACAAGGCGCTGCGCATGAACGGCCTTCTGCTCGACGACCCGGACGTTCTGCGCGCGATGGAGGCGAAGGGGGAGGGCAAGTTTATCCCCGTCGCTTTGAAAAACGGCGAACCGGCGCGCCGCGATTCCGTCGCGTCGCCCGCGGAACTGCGCTGCATTCTCGCGCACGTCTGCCGTCTCGTCGCCGGGATGGCGCGCAGCCTTCGCGAGGGCCGTGTCGAGGCGGAGCCTGTCTCCGGTTCGACCGACGCCTGCGCGTGGTGCCCGTATGCGCCGGTATGCGGCCACGAGAAGGACGATCCCGTCCGCGCGCTGGAAAAGTTCAGCCGCGACGAGGCGATGACCCGTTTCAGAGAGGAGGAGAGCCATGGCGAGACAATGGACCGAAGCGCAGACTGACGCCATCCGCGCGCGCGGCGGCAGCCTGCTCGTCTCCGCGGCGGCGGGCTCGGGAAAGACGGCTGTGCTCGTCGAGCGCGTCCTCGAGCGCCTGACCGACCCGGAGCATCCGACGGCGGCGGACAGGCTGCTCGTCGTCACCTTCACCCGCGCCGCGGCCTCGGAGATGAGCGCCCGCATCTCGCGCCAGCTCTCCCTGCTGCTCGAGAAAAATCCGCGCGACGTCCACCTGCAGCGCCAGCAGCTGCTGATGGCGCGCGCGCACATCAGCACCATCCACAGCTTCTGCAGCGACCTCGTGCGCGAGTTCTTCTACAAGCTTGATATTTCCCCCGACTTCCGCATTCTCGACGACAGCGAGATGGCCGTCCTGCGCGCCGACGCCGTCGAGGAGGTGCTCGAGGATTATTACGGCAGGGGGGACGCGGATTTCCTCGAGCTGATTGACGCCTTCGCCGCGGGGCGCGACGACTCGCGGATCACCGGCACGATCGACAAGCTGTACGATTTCGTGCGCTCCCATCCGTTTCCCGAGCGCTGGCTGCGCGAGAAGGCCGCCGTGTACCGGGATGTGACGGATCCCGGCGCGACCGCGTGGGGCGAGACTGTTTTTTCCTTCGCGGAGCAGGCGGCGGAGTACGCCCTCTCGCTCACGGAGCACGCATTGCGCCTCCTCGGGGAAGCGCCGGAGCTCGAGGCCGCGTACCGCGACGGCTTCGCGTCCGACAAGGCCGGGCTGCTCGCGCTGCTCGAAGCGTTCCGGGCGCGCGATTGGGACGCGTCCGTCTTCCGCTGCTCCTCGTTCTCGTTTGCCCGCCTCAAGGCGGTGCGCGGCTTCTCCGAGGACCCGGTGAAGGTGCGGGCGACCGCGGCGCGCGACGAGGTGAAGGCCGTCGTCAAGCGCCTTGCCGGCCTCTTTTCCTCGTCGAAGGACGAGTGTGTGTCCGACATCGGGAGGCTTGCCCCGCTCGTCGGGAAGCTGTTTGAGCTGACGCAGGCGTACGCCCGCGCCCTCGACGCGAAGAAGGCCGAGCGGCGCGCCGCCGATTTCGGCGACCTCGAGCACTGGACGCTCCGCCTGCTGTGGCGGGACGGCGAGGACGGCCCGTCGCTCACCCCCGAGGCGGCGGAGATCGCCGCGCGCTTCGACGAGGTCATGGTCGACGAGTACCAGGACACGAACGAGGCGCAGGACATGATCTTCCGCGCCGTTTCCCGCCGCGAGGAAAACCTCTTTGTCGTCGGCGACGTCAAGCAGAGCATCTACGGCTTCCGGCAGGCCATGCCGCAGATTTTTCTGCGCCGCCGCGCGTCGTTCCCGCCGTACGACCGGGAAAAGGACGAGTACCCCGCGAGCGTGACGCTCGACCGCAATTTCCGCAGCCACAAGGGCATCGCCGACGCCGTCAACTTCGTCTTCCGCCAGCTCATGAGCCGCGAGACGGGCGACCTCGATTACGGCGGCCTCGAGGAGCTTGTCCCCGCCGCCGTCTTCCCGGACGGCGGAGAGCCTGCCGTCGAGCTCGAGCTGCTCGACCTTTCCGACGCGGAGGAGGACGAGGCGCTCGCCGTGCAGGAGAGCCGCCGCATCGCCGCGATCCTGCTCGAGAAGAAGGAGACGTTCCGCGTCTATGAGAACGGGGAGGAGCGCCCGCTGCTCTGGTCGGACGTCTGCATCCTGCTGCGCAGCGCGAACCGCTTCGCGTACGAGTACGCCCGCGAGCTCCAGCGGGCGGGGATTCCCGCCCGCGCCGACGCGGCCGGAGGCTTCTTTGCCGCGCGGGAGGTCATGCTCGCTCTCTCGTTTCTGCGCTGCATCGACAATCCGCTGCTCGACATTCCGCTCGCCGCCGTGCTGACGAGCCCCGTCTACGGCTTCACGCCGGACGACCTCGCCCGCATCCGCCTCGCCGATCGCAGCGCGCCGCTGTACCTCGCCGTGCGCCGGGCGGCGGAGAAAAACGAGGCGCTCGCCGCCTTTCTGCGCGAGCTCGGCGAGCTGCGCGGCCTTGCCGCCGCCCTGCCGTCAAACCGCCTGCTCGCGGAGCTGTACGACAGGACGAGCCTGCCGGAGATCGCCGAGGCCATGCGCGGCGGCGAGCTGCGCCTCGCGAACCTGCGCCTGCTGCTCGAGTACGCCGGGAAATACGAGGAGTCCGGACACGGCGGGCTCTCCGGCTTCCTGCGCTTCCTCGATCGCCTCGAGCGGAAGAAGGCCGACCTCGCCGCCGCGCAGACGCCCGGCGATCTCGGCGACGCGGTGCGCATCATGAGCGTTCACCGCAGCAAGGGACTCGAATTTCCCGTCTGCTTCCTGGCAGGCTGCTCGCGCCGCTTCAACAAGGAGAGGGGAGAGGTGCTGCTGCACCCCGAGCTCGGCCTCGGCATCCGCCTTCCCGACCGGGAGACGGGCGTGCGGTACGACGTCCTCCCGCGCCAGGCGGCGGCGCTCGAGCTCGACCGCGACGAGATGAGCGAGGAGCTGCGCGTCCTGTACGTCGCGATGACGCGCCCGAAGCAGAAGCTGATTCTGCTCGCGGGCGTGAAGGATGCCTCCAAGGCGCTCGAGCGCCTTGTGCCGCGTCTGCGCGAGGAGGAAAAGCTTCCGCCGTACACGGTGCGCACCTGCTCGAGTATCGCGGACTGGCTGCTGCTTTGCGCGCTGCGCCACCCGAGCGGCGGCGAGCTGCGCGACAGGGCGGGCGCGCTGCCCGGCCTCGTTTTGCCCGCCGAGGAGCCGTGGCTCGTCCGCGTGACGCGCCCGGAGCCTGTCCAAAGCGCCTTCGCGGAGGAGAAAGCGCCGGAGCCGCCGGACGCCGAAGCCCTCCGAAGGCTCCGCGAGCGCCTTTCATGGCGCTATCCCGGCGAGGCGCTCGCGGGCGTCCCGTCCAAGGCGGCGGCGTCCGATCTCGCGGAGCGCGCCCTGCGGCGCGAGCACTGGGCGTCCTCGCGCCCGGCCTTCCTCGGCAAGGGCGGCCTCACGCCCGCCGAGCGCGGCACGGCGCTGCACCAGTACCTGCAGTTCGCCGACTGGGAAAAGGCGGCGGCGGATCCCGCCGCTGAGCTTCTGCGGCTCGAGACGAAGCGCTATCTCACGGCGGAGCAGGCCGCCGCCGTCGACCTCGCGCGCGTCAAACGCTTCTTCGCGTCGAAGCTCGCGAAGCGGATCTTTTCCTCGCCGCGCGTCCTGCGCGAATACCGCTTCACCTCTGAAATACCCGCCTCCCGCGTCAAGCCGGAGCTCACGGGGCCGGACGCCGCGCGGCCGATCGTGCTGCAGGGCGTCGTCGACTGCGCGTTCGTCGAGGACGGCGCGCTCGTCGTCCTCGACTTTAAGACCGATCGCGTCCCGGACGGCGCGGCGCTGCTCTCCCGCTACGGCGGCCAGCTTGCCCTCTACCGCGAGGCGCTGACGCAGTGCCTTTCCCTGCCGGTTTCCGAGTGCGTGCTCTATTCGTTCCATCTCGGAACCGCGTTCACCTTTTCCGGCAAAGAATGCGAAAAAAGCTCTTGACATTCGCGGATCGCCTGCGTATAATAGATGAGGTAAAACAAAGCAGGGCGCAGTATGCCCTCACCTGTGAGGTTTCGTCCGCCACGGGTCAATAGCGTGAAGCAGCGCGGCGCGGCCGCGCGGTAAACTTGCGTTATTGCGGGCGGAGCGTCTTCCGCCCGCTTTTTGTTTTGCAATCCGTCAAATCAAACGTGTGATATGTTGTGGAGGTGCTTAACCATTAGCAAACAGGAGCTGCAGATCAACGAGGAGATCCGCGACAGAGAGGTTCGAGTCATCGGTCCGGACGGCGCGCAGATGGGAGTCATGTCTTCTCAGAAGGCGCTCGAGCTGGCGTTTTCGCAGAATCTCGATCTGGTAAAGATTGCGCCGCAGGCGACGCCGCCGGTGTGCAAGATCATCGACTACGGCAAGTTCCGCTTCGAACAGGCCAAGCGTGAGAAGGAAGCGAGAAAGAACCAGCGTGTGGTGGATATCAAGGAGGTCCGGCTCTCTCTGAACATCGACACGCACGATTTTGAGACGAAGGTCGGCCACGCGCAGCGCTTCCTCAAGGAAGGCAACAAGGTCAAGGCGTCCATTCGCTTCCGCGGCCGTGAGATGGGGCATCCCGAGCACGGCTACGAGGTCATGAAGCGCTTTGCCGAGGCTCTCGCCGACGTGGCGAACGTGGAAAAGCCCGCGAAGCTCGAGGGGCGCAATATGCTGATGTTCCTCGCTTCCAAGCCCGCAAAATCTTAAATTTTCTATCATATCAAGGAGGGGCAAAATTATGCCTAAGCTCAAGACTCATTCCGGCGCCAAGAAGCGTTTCAAGATTACAAAGAGTGGAAAGGTCGTTCGCGGTCACGCGAATATGTCTCACCTGCTCAACGGTCACGGCAAGACCCGCAAGACCAAGAGAGCCCTCAGAGGCACCGCTATCGCCGACAAGACGAATGTGGCGCAGGTCAAGAGACTGCTTCCCTACCAGAACTGAATCGTCAAACGAACAAGAACCACGAATAGTTGGAGGTAATGATAAATGGCTCGTATTAAGGGCGCGATGATGACTCGCAAAAGAAGAAAGAAGATTCTGAAGCTGGCCAAGGGCTACTGGGGCTCCAAGAGCAGACACTTTAAGATGGCCAAGCAGGCCGTCATGAAGTCCGGCAACTATGCGTACATCGGCCGCAAAGCCAGAAAGCGCGATTTCCGCCGTCTGTGGATCACCCGCATTTCCGCCGCCTGCCGCATGAACGACGTGAGCTACTCCGTCTTCATGAACGGCCTGAAGAAGGCGAATATCACGCTCAACCGCAAGATGCTCGCCGAGATTGCCGTTGCCGACGAGGCCGCGTTCAAGGCTCTTGTGGAAAAGGCGAAAGCCGCTTTATAAAAAAGCTGTCAGTGCGCCCGGAGCAATCCCCGGGCGCACTGTTTTTGAACGGAAAACTTTTTCGGGAGGAGGGAATCTCGCATGACGGAACGCATCACCAGCAGGAAAAACGACGCGGTCCGCGCCGCGGCGAGGCTCGCGCAGAGCGCCGCCGCGAGGCGGGAGAGCGGCCTTTTCCTCTGCGAGGGAGCGCGCCTTTGCGCCGACGCCGCCCTGAGCGGCGCCGCGATTGAAAGTCTCTTCTTTACCGAAAAGGCGGAGGAGAAGTACGCCGCCTACCTCGCGCCCATCGAGCGCGCCGCGAAGCGCGCCTTCCTCGTCTCCGAGCCGGTCGAAGATCTGCTCTCGTGCACCGGCGCGAGCCAGGGCGTGTTCTGCGTCTGCCGCATGGCGGAGAAGCGCAGGGAGGCGGAGCTGCCGCTCACGCACTGCCTCGCGCTCGAGACGCTGCAGGATCCGGGCAATCTCGGGACGGCGCTGCGTACCGCGGAGGCGCTCGGAATCGGCTCCGTTCTCCTCGCCGGAGAGTGCTGCGACGTCTATTCCCCGAAGGTGCTCCGCGCGAGCATGGGGGCGGTGTTCCGCCTTCCCATCTTCTTCGCGGAAAGCCTGCCGGAGGCGCTCGGCCGCCTCTCGGCGCGCGGCTTCTTCTCCTGCGCCGCCGTGCCGGACAGCGCCGCCGAGCCCGTCACCCGCGTGGACTTCTCGTGTCCCTGCGTGATGGCCGTCGGCAACGAGGGAAACGGCCTCTCGCGGGAGGCGATCGACGCCTGCGACCGGCGCGTGACCATCCCGATGCTCGGGCGCGCGGAAAGCCTGAACGCGGCGTCGTCCGCCGCCATTCTCATGTGGGAGATGACGAGAGGGGGAGGCGTTCGCCGTGACGGATAACCGCGTCTACTGGATTTGGCTGCAGCGCGGCCTCGCCGCGGGCAGTCCGCGCGTCTCGAAAATATTGAGCCGCTTCGGTTCGCCGAAGGAATTTTTCGAGGGCGGCAGGGAATATTGGCTCACGCCGGGTCTTCTCTCCGAGCGGGAGTACGAAGCCCTCGACTCCTTTACGCTCGAGGACGCCGCCGCGCAGATCGAGTTCGCGGAGCGCCTCGGCCAGAAGGTGATCGTCTACGACGATCCCGCGTTTCCGCCTCTGCTGCGGGAGATTCCCGCTCCGCCGTGCGCGCTCTACGTCAAGGGAGAGCTTCCGGAGCCCGGCGCGCTGTGCATCGCGATGGTCGGGACGCGCAAGGCCACGTCCGACGGCATCGAGGCCGCTTCCCGGCTCTCGCGTTCGCTCGGCGAGAGGGGCGTGGTTGTCGTCAGCGGCGGCGCGCTCGGCATCGATTCCGCGTGCCACGAGGGAGCCATGGAGGGCGGCGGAGAGACCGTCTGCGTCCTCGGCTGCGGGATCGGCGCGAATTATCTGATGAAGAACGCGCCGCTGCGCAGCAGAATCGCGAGAAACGGCGCGCTCGTGTCGGAATACCCGCCGAATACGCCCGCCTCCGTGCACACGTTCCCGGTGCGCAACCGGATTCTCTCCGGCCTCTGCGCCGGGACGGTGGTGATCGAGTGCGGCGAAAAGAGCGGGGCGCTCGTCACGGTGTCTCTCGCGCTCGAGCAGGGCCGCGACGTCTTCGCCGTTCCCGGTTCGCCGGTCAACCCCTCCGCGCGCGGCGTGAACCGCCTCATCAGCGACGGCGCGAAGCCGGTGCTCACGGCGGACGACATTCTCGAGGAGTACCCGTCCTTCTCCTCGAACCGGGCGCTGCGGGAGGCGCAAAGCTTACGCGCCGCCGCGGACGGCGGGGAGGAGGCGGCTCCGATCGTGCGCATCCCGTGCGGGGAAGAGCGCAGCCCCGCGTCGCTTTCGCGGGAGGCGCGGGCGCTGTACGATCTGCTCACCGCGGAGCAGCGCCATGTGTCGGAGCTCGCGGCCAAGGCGGGGCTCTCCATGCGCGAAACGCTCGGCGCGCTGACCGAGCTCGAGCTCGGCGGCTGGATTCATTCCTATTCCGGCCGCAGGTACAGCCGATAAAAGCGCGGTTTTCCGCCGCGCAGCTGTGCCCTGTTAAAATTCGCCGGGAGCCGGCGGATTTTAACAGGGCAGAACCGTTCTCCGGCGTCCGTACGGGGCGCGCCGCCGGATTTGTCAGTCCCCGAAATTCATGAGGAAGATGAGGTGTGATGAGTGCCCAAGCTTGTCATTGTGGAGTCGCCTACCAAGGTGAAAACGATAAAGAAATATCTCGGTTCCGATTTTGACGTCGTCGCGACGATGGGTCATATCCGCGACCTGCCGGAGACGCGGCTGAGCGTCGACGTCAAAAAGAACTTTTCGCCGAAATATGAGATCATCAAGGGAAAGGAAAAACTCGTCGAGGAGCTCAAGGAGAAGGCGGAGAAGAGCTCCGGCGTCCTCCTCGCGACCGACCCGGACCGCGAGGGAGAAGCGATTTCCTGGCATCTCGCGTACATTCTCGGCCTCGATACCTCCGAGAAGAACCGCGTGACCTTCAACGAGATCACGAAGACCGGCATCACCGCCGGCATGGAGCATCCCCGCAGCATCGACCAGAATCTGGTCAACGCCCAGCAGGCGCGCCGCATTCTCGACCGCCTCGTCGGCTACAAGCTCAGCCCGTTCCTTTCGCAGAAAATCCGGCGCGGCCTCTCCGCGGGGCGCGTGCAGTCCGTCGCGGTGCGCCTCATCGTCGACCGCGAGGAGGAGATCCGCGCGTTCAAGCCCGAGGAGTACTGGACGATCGACGCGAAAATGATTCCCACGGGTTCGCGCAAGGCGTTTCCCGCCACGTTCTACGGCGATTCCGGCGGAAAAGTGAAGATTGAAAACGGGGAGCAGGCCAACCGTATCCTTGACGACCTCAAGGACGCCGCCTATCAGGTGGCGAAGGTCAAGAAGGGAACGCGCCGCAAGTCGCCCGCGCCGCCGTTCATCACCTCGACGCTCCAGCAGGAGGCCTCGCGCCGCCTCGGCTTCCAGGCCAAGCGCACGATGAAGGCCGCGCAGGAGCTGTACGAGGGCGTCGAGCTCGGCGAGCTCGGCGCGGTGGGCCTTATCACCTACATGAGAACCGACTCGCTGCGCATCTCCGAGGACGCGATTGCCGAAGTCACCGCGTATATCGAGAACCGCTGGGGAAAGAAGTACCTGCCCGACGCGCCGCGCCACTTCAAGACGCGCGCCAACGCGCAGGACGGCCATGAGGCCATCCGCCCGACGTCCATCGAGCTGTCGCCCGACAAGGTGAAGGAGAGCCTTTCAAACGATCAGTATAAGCTCTACAAGCTCATCTGGGAGCGCTTCGTCGCCTGCCAGATGTCCAACTGCCTGCAGAGCACCACGCAGGCCGACATCACCGCCGCCGGCGCGTCCGGGGAGGAGTATCTCTTCAAGGCGTCCGGCTACACCGTGACCTTCGACGGCTTTACGGTCCTCTACGAGGAGGGCAAGGACGAGGAGACGGAGGACGAGGGCAGCCTTCCGCCGCTTGAGAACGGGATGAAGCTGCGCTGCAAGGAGATTCAGGGCAACCAGCATTTCACGCAGCCGCCCGCCCGCTACACCGAGGCCACGCTCATCAAGGCGCTCGAAGAGAACGGCATCGGCCGCCCGTCGACGTACGCCGCGACGATCTCCACCATCACGGGGCGCACCTACGTCGTGCGCGAGGGCAAGGCGCTCAAGCCGACCGAGCTCGGCGAGGTGACGACGAAGCTCATGAAGGAGCGCTTCCCGAAGATTGTCAACGTGAAGTTCACCGCCCAGGTCGAGAACGACCTCGACGGCGTCCAGAGCGGCGAGAGCGACTGGGTCGAGACGCTCGACCGCTTCTATACCGATTTTGACAAATCGCTCAAGCAGGCCAAGGAGGAGATGAAGGGCGTCAAAATCCAGCTCAAGGAGGACGAGACCGACATCATCTGCGAGAAGTGCGGCCGCCGGATGGTCATCAAGACGGGCCGCTTCGGCCGCTTCATCGCCTGCCCCGGCTATCCCGAGTGCAAGAACGTCAAGAAGCTCGTGCAGGAGAACGGCGCGGAGTGCCCGAAGTGCGGCGGCAAGGTCGTCGTGAAGAAGTCGAAGAAGGGCCGTGTCTTCTACGGCTGCTCGAATTACCCGAACTGCGACTTCGTCTCCTGGGATGAGCCGACGCAGCAGAAGTGTCCGCGCTGCGGCAAGACGCTTCTGAAAAAGAAGGGCAAGAAGCCGAAGTATTACTGCGTCACCCCGGAGTGCGGGTACGAGAAGGTTGAGGACGGCGAGGAATGATACAGGTAATTGGAGCCGGACTCGCCGGCTGCGAGGCCGCGTGGCAGATTGCCGAGGCGGGCGAGGAGGCCGAGCTCATCGAGATGAAGCCCGCCCGCTATTCCCCCGCCCACAAGAGCCCGCTCTTCGCGGAGCTTATCTGCTCGAATTCGCTCAAGGCCGCGCGGATTGAGAGCGCCGCCGGCCTGCTCAAGGAGGAAATGCGCCGCCTCGGCTCGCTTCTCGTCGAGTGCGCGCAGTCGTGCGCCGTCCCGGCGGGCGGCGCGCTCGCCGTCGACCGCGGGGCCTTCTCCTCGCTTGTGACGAAGCGCGTCCGCGAGCATCCGCGCATCCATGTCCGCGAGGGCGTGGAGGTGCGCGAGCTCCCGCGGGAGGGGATCGCGATCGTCGCGACGGGCCCGCTCACCAGCGACGCCCTCGCGGAGAAGATTCGCGAGCTGTGCGGCGGGGCGCTGAGCTTTTTCGACGCCGCCGCCCCCATCGTGACGGCGGAAAGCCTCGACAGGACGAAAATCTTCTGCGCGTCCCGCTACGACAAGGGCGGCGACGACGCCTATCTCAACTGCCCCTTCGACAAGCCCTCCTACGAGGCGTTCCGCGAGGCTCTTGTGGAGGCGGAGCGCGCGCCGGTGCACGACTTTGACGTGCGCGACCCGAAGGTGTACGAGGGCTGTATGCCGATTGAAATACTCGCCCAGCGCGGGATGGACGCCATGCGGTACGGGCCGATGAAGCCCGTCGGCCTGCGCGACCCGGCGACGGGGCACCGCCCCTGGGCGGTCGTCCAGCTCCGGCGCGAGGACAGGGAGGGCACGCTCTACAATCTCGTCGGTTTCCAGACGAACCTGAAATTCGGCGAGCAGAAGCGCGTGTTCGGGATGATTCCCGGCCTCGAAAACGCGGAATTCACGCGCTACGGCGTGATGCACCGGAACACCTTCCTCAATTCTCCGGCGCTGCTCAACGCCGATTTCAGTATGCGGGAGAGGCCGGAGCTCTTCTTCGCCGGACAGATCACCGGCGTCGAGGGGTACATGGAGTCGGCGGCCTCCGGCCTGATGGCCGGGCGCAACGCCGTGTGCCGCCTGCGCGGCGAGGAGACCTGGGTGCTCCCGCGCGAGACGATGATCGGCGCGCTCAGCCGCTATATGGCCGAGGGCGGGGAGAGCGAGTTCCAGCCCATGGGCGCGAACTTCGGCGTCGTGCCGCCGCTCGGCATGAAAATCAAGGACAAGCGCGATCGCTACGCCGCCTTTGCGGAGCGCGGCCTTCGCGCCTTTACAAAATATCTGGAAGAACGCGGCGCGACAGCCGCGCATCATGAAAATGCAGGGGGTTAACTGAAATGAAAATCATTGTAGACGCGTTCGGCGGGGACAACGCCCCCCTCGAAATCATCAAGGGCTGCGCGGAGGCGACGAAGGAGCTCGACATCGACATCCTGCTCACCGGCGACGAGCAGGAGATCCGCCGCGTCGCGAAGGAGAACGAGATCTCCCTCGACCGCATCACGATCGCCGACGCGCCCGACGTCATCACGATGGAGGATTCCGCCGGCGACATCATGAAGTCAAAGAGCAATTCCTCGATGGCCGTCGGCCTCAAGAAGCTCGCCGCGGGCGAGGGAGACGCCTTCCTCTCCGCCGGCAACTCCGGCGCGCTCGTCGTCGGCGCGACGATGATCGTCAAGCGCATCAAGGGCGTCAAGCGCGTGGCCTTCGCGCCCGTCATGCCGAAGGACAAGGGCTTCTTCATGCTCATCGACAGCGGCGCGAACGTCGACTGCAAGCCGGAAATGCTCCGCCAGTTCGGCGTGATGGCCTCCATCTATGTGGAGAAGGTCATGGGCGTCAAAAATCCGCGCGTCGGCCTCGCGAACGTCGGCGTCGAGGATCACAAGGGCGGCGAGCTGCAGCACGCGGCCTTCGCCCTGCTCAAGGATTCCCCGATCAATTTCATCGGCAACATCGAGGCGCGCGACATCCCGTTTGACGCCGCGGACGTCGTCGTCGCCGACGGCTTTACCGGCAACTGCCTGCTCAAGACGTACGAGGGCGTCGCCATGCTGATGATGAGCAAATTCAAGCACATCTTCAAGAAGAGCGTGAAGAACACGCTCGCCGCCTCCCTCATTCTGAAGGATCTCAAGGGTCTCAAGAAGGAGATGGACTACAACGAGTACGGCGGCGCGCCGATCATGGGCGCGGCGAAGCCCGTCTTCAAGGCGCACGGCAGCTCGAAGGCGAAGACCATCAAGAGCGCGCTCCGCCTGACGAAGGCGTACGTCGAGGGCAACGTCGTCAAGGAGATCGCCGACTCCATTCAGGCGCTGAAGGGGGACTCCGAGGAATGAGCCATCCCAGACAGACGGCCCCCGCGCCCGACTGGAAAAGCCTCGAGAAGAACATCGGCTATTCCTTTCACAATCCCGCCCTGCTCAAAAACGCGATGACGCACTCCTCCTACGCGAACGAGAGCAGGAAGTCCGCGGGGAGCAACGAGCGTCTCGAGTTTCTCGGCGACTCCGTCCTCGGCTACGTTGTCGCCGATTACCTGTTCCGCAATTGCCCGCACCTTCCCGAGGGCGAGCTGACGAAGACGCGCGCGGCCCTCGTCTGCGAGAAGGCGTGCTGCGGCTTCTCGCGCCAGCTCGGCGTGGGCGATTACCTGCTTCTGAGCCACGGCGAGCAGAATTCCGGCGGCGCGTCGCGCCCGTCCATCCTCGCCGACGCGTTCGAGGCCATCATCGCCGCCATCTACCTCGACGGCGGCATGGAGGAGGCGCGCAGCTTCATCCTGCGCTTTGTCAAGCCGATGCTTCAGACGGCGCGTCCGAAGCCGTTCAAGGATTACAAGACGATGCTGCAGGAGATCATCCAGAAGAATCCCGAGGAATCGCTCGAGTACGTCCTGACGGGCGAGAGCGGCCCCGACCACAACAAGCACTTCACCGTCGAGGTGCATCTGAATTCCAACGTGATCGGCAAGGGCGGCGGGCGCAGCAAGAAGGAAGCGGAGCAGCAGGCGGCGCGCGAGGCGCTCGAGCTGATGGGCTACTGATGCGCCACGCGAACGCGGCTGTTTTCGTGCCGCACAACGGCTGCCCGCACCGGTGCAGCTTCTGCAACCAGAATACCATTTCCGGGTGCGCCGCGCAGCCGGGGGCGGAGGACGTCCGGGCGGCGGCGCGCCGCGCCGAGGAGACGCTGCCGCCCGGCGTCCCGGCGGAATTCGCCTTTTTCGGCGGCAGCTTCACGGCGATCGGCCGCGCCTACATGACGGAGCTTCTCGACGCCGTGCAGCCCTGGCTCCGCAAGGGCGTTTTCACCGGGATCCGCTGCTCGACCCGGCCCGACTGCGTTGACGCGGAGCTCCTTTCATTTCTGAAGGAGCGCGGCGTGAAGGCGGTTGAGCTCGGCGCGCAGAGCATGGACGACGCGGTGCTCGCGAAAAACGGGCGCGGCCATACGGCGGCGGACGTGGAGCGCGCCTCCCGCCTGATCCGCGAGGCCGGGCTTTCCCTCGGCCTGCAGATGATGACGGGCCTGCCCGGCGACACGGCGGCGGGCGCGTGGGAGACGGCGCGCCGCCTGGCGGCGCTTTCCCCCGACACGATGCGCATTTACCCGGCGATCGTCCTGCCCGGGACGGCGATGGCCGCGTGGTACCGCGAGGGAAGCTACCGGCCGATGGAGCTTGATGAGGCGGTCGGCCTTTGCGCCGGCCTCCTCGATTTCTTTGAACAGAGGGGCGTGCGGGTGATCCGCGTCGGCCTGCACAGCTCGCCGGAGCTTGAGCGCGAACGGCTCGCGGGGCCGTATCACCCGGCGTTCCGCGAGCTGTGTTTGAGCCGCCTGTTTCTCCGGCGGATGGAGGAGGCGGCGTCCCGCTTTCCGGCGGGCGCGGCGCTCGCCTTTCTCGTCTGCCCGCGCGACTTGTCCGCCGTCCTCGGGCAGAAGCGGGCGAATCTCGAGGCGCTGCGGCGCGATGGAGTAAACGCCTGCGTGCGCCCGGACGAATCGGTGCCGCGCGGCGCGTTCGCCGTGCGCGCCGGGGAGGACCGCGTCCTCTTTTCGCCCGGGGGACGGATGGATGTACAGAAGGAGGGACCGGCTGTTTGCGATTAAAATCTCTCGAGCTTCAGGGCTTTAAAACCTTTCCCGACAAGACGACGCTCTCGTTCGACACCGGCGTGACAGCCGTCGTCGGCCCGAACGGCAGCGGAAAAAGCAATATCTCCGACGCGATCCGCTGGGTGTTGGGGGAGCAGTCCGCCAAGACGCTCCGCTGCGCCCGCATGGAGGGCCTGATCTTCAACGGTACGCCGAGCCGGAAGGCGCAGGGCTTCGCCGAGGTCACGCTCACCATCGACAACAGCGACCGCGGCCTGAATTTTGACAGCGACGAGGTCGCCGTGACCCGCCGCTATTACCGCTCCGGCGAGAGCGAATATCTGCTCAACCGCGCCGCTGTGCGGCTGCGCGACGTCACGGAGCTGTTTCTCGACACCGGCCTCGGCCGCGACGGCTACTCGATGATAGGGCAGGGCCGCATCGACGCCATCGTCGCCGCCCGCAGCGAGGACAGGCGCGAGATCTTCGAGGAGGCTGCGGGCATTTCGCGCTTCCGCTACCGCAAGGAGGAGTCGGAGCACCGCCTCGCCCGCGCGGAGGAGAACCTGCTGCGCCTGCGCGACATCCTCTCCGAGCTCGAGGAGCGCATCGGCCCTTTGAAGGAGCAGTCCGAGAAGGCGGCGCAGTTCCTCGCGCTGTCCGGCGAAAAGCGGACGCTCGAGATCGGCCTGTGGCTCGACACGCTCGAGCGCTCGGGACGCGTCCTGCGCGAGCACGAGGACAAGCTGATCGTCGAGCGCAGCCAGTATGAGGACGCCTCGGCCGCGATTGAGGCTGTCGAGGCCGAGATCGACGAGCTGTTCCGCCGCAGCGCCGCCTGCACCGCCCGCGCGGACGAGCTGCGCCAGGAGAGCGCCCGCCTCGAGGAGGCCGCCGCCCGCAAGGACGGCGAGATTTCCGTTCTCGAGAACGACATCCTCCACGCGAACGAGAACATCGCCCGCATCGGCCGCGAGCTGGAGGAGGCGGCCCGGTCCGGAAAGGGGACGGACGACGAGATCGCCGGAAAGCAGCTCGCGATTCAGAAGAAAAATGAAGAAAAAGCCGCCGCTGAGGAGGAGGAGGCCGCGCTGCTCGCGTCCCTCGATGAGCTGCGCCGCGGCATGGATGAGGTCAGCGGCCGGATTGCCGATTTGACGCGCGCCATCGCCGACCGGACAGCCGTCTCCACCGAGGCGCGCGTCGCCGCCGGGACGGCGGCCTCCTCCGCCGAGGAGCTGCGCCTGCGCCGGGAAGCCGCGCAGGCGAGCCGCCGGGACAAGGAGGAGCGCCGCGCCGCGCTCGAGCAGGAGCGAGAGGACTGCGCCCGCCTGCTCGCGGAGACGAGGACGAACATCGAGTCGCTCAAAAACGCCGTGCGCGGCAGAGAGCTCCGCCTCGAGAGCCGCCGGAAGAAGGCGGAGGAGGCGCGCAAAAAGCGCGACGCGATTCATCTCGACACGCAGGAGCGTGAGCGCCGCGCCGCCCTGCTCGAGGATCTCGAGCGGAACATGGAGGGTTTTTCGCAGAGCGTCAAGACGGTCATGCGCGAGACGAAGCGCGGCGCGCTCGGCGGCGTCCACGGCCCCGTGTCACGGCTGCTGCAGGTGCCGCCGCAGTACGCCGTCGCGATTGAGACGGCGCTCGGCGCGGCGATGCAGAACATCGTCGTGAGCACGGAGCGCGACGCGAAGCTCGCCATCGGCCTGCTCAAGCAGCGCGACGCGGGCCGCGCCACCTTCCTGCCCATTTCCACGATCCGCGGCTCCGTGCTGCAGGAGAAGGGGCTCGACGAGTGCGCCGGCTTCGTCGGGATTGCCGGGTCGCTGTGCGGCTGCAAGCCGGAGTACGAGGGGATTCTCCGCTCGCTCCTCGGGCGCATCGCCGTCGCAGAGGATCTCGACAGCGCCGTCGCCATCGCGAAGCGGTTCTCGTACCGCTTCCGCGTCGTCACGCTCGACGGCCAGGTCGTCAACGCGGGCGGTTCCCTGACGGGCGGCTCGCTCGCGAGAAATTCCGGCCTTCTGAGCCGCCGTGCCGAGATCGACCGCCTCCGCGCGGAGGCCGCCCGGCTCGCCGCGGAGACGGAGCAGGCCGAAAAGCAGTGGAAGGCGCTGCAGGAGGAGGCCGCGCGCGAGGAGGCGGAGCTCACCGCCGTGCGCGCCGGGCTCTCCACCGCTCAGGAGGATGCCGTCCGCTTTGAGGCGGCGGAAAGGAGCGCCGTTTCCGCGCTCGAGAGCCTTGCGCTCGACGAGGAATCGCTGCGCCGCGAGGACGAGGAGGCCACCCGCCGCCTGGACGAGCTTTCCCGCGCGCAGCGCGAGGCGGAGGAGAAGGCCGCCGCGGCCGCCGCGGAGATCGCCGTCCTCGAGGATAAGCTCGGGGCCATCCATGCCGACCGCGACGAGAATACCCGCCGCTCCGACGAGCTGACGGAACGCCTGCAGGCGAGCCGGATGCGCATCCTCGAGCTGAGCAAGGACGTTTCCGCCCTCGAGGCCATGAAGGAGGAGCTGGAGCGCCGCCGCGCCGGTCACGAGGACAAGGCCGAAGCGCTGCGCGCCGAAAAGCGCGCCGTCGAGGAATCCCTCTCCGGGATTCGCGAGCGGATCGAGAGCATCCGCCTCGAGGCCGAGAGCCTGCGCCGCGACGCGAAGGCTGCCGCCAAAGGCGCCGAGAACGTCAACACGGAGCGCATGGAGCTTGAACAGAAGACAACCGTGCTGCGCACCCGCGAAAAGGAGAAGTCCGCGGAGCGCGAGAAGGCGGGACACGAGGTCGCGCGACTTGAGGAGCGCCGCGACAGCCTTCAGAAGGAGTACGACGAAATCACCTCCCGCCTCTGGGAGGAGTATGAGCTTACCCGCCGCGAGGCGGAGGAGACCTGTCAGAAGCCGGACGATCCGCAGCAGTCGCGCCGCCGTCTCGCGGAGATCAAGACGAAGATCAAAGCGCTCGGCTCCGTCAACGTGGCGGCGATCGAGGAGTACAAGGAGGTCAGCGGCCGGTATGAGTTCCTCTCGGCGCAGGTCGCCGACGTCGAGCAGAGCCGCGACAGCCTCCGCCGCCTGATTGCCGATCTGACGAAGCAGATGAAGGAGCTGTTCCTCGACCGCTTCGCCGAGATCTCCCGCCGTTTTACCGAGGTGTTCCGCGAGCTGTTCGGCGGCGGCACGGCGGAGCTTTCGCTCAGCGACCCCGAGGACGTGCTCGGCAGCGGCATCGACGTCTCCGTCCAGCCGCCCGGCAAGATCGTCAACAACCTCGAGAGCCTCTCGGGCGGCGAGAAGGCGCTCGTCGCCATCGCGCTCTACTTCGCCATCATGAAGGTCAACCCGCCGCCGTTCTGCGTTCTCGACGAGATCGAGGCCGCGCTGGACGACGTGAACGTGACGCGCTTCGCCGCCTACCTGCGGCGCATGAACCAGCGCACGCAGTTCATCGCCATCACGCACCGCCGCGGCACGATGGAGGAGGCGGACGTGCTCTACGGCGTCACAATGCAGGACGAGGGCGTCTCCAAGCTGTTAAAAATGTCGGCCTCGGAGATCGAGAGCCATCTGCTCACGCAGAAGAACGCCTGACCCTCTGACGCCAAAGCCTTGACGCGGGGGCGCTTCGGCAGTACAATAATAAAGATAGCGTATCCGCGCCGGAGTCCCGGCGCGGCGCGCTGATATTCTTCCGAACAGGGAGGCTTATATGGGACTTTTTTCTAAAATCAAGGAAGGACTCAAGAAGACGAGGGAGAACGTAAGCTCCTCGATTGAGAAGATGCTCCATTCCTTTCAGAAGATTGACGACGAGCTGTTCGAGGAGCTCGAGGAACTGCTCGTCCTGGGGGACGTCGGCGTGCCGACGGCGGAGCGCATCTGCGAGGAGTGCCGCCGCCAGGTCAGGGAGCGCCGCATCTCGCAGCCGGAGGAGATCTACGATCTGATCCGCGAGATCACCGCCGACATGATGCGCGGCGGGGAAGCGCTCGACGTCTCCACGAAGCCGTCCGTCATTCTCGTCATCGGCGTCAACGGCGTCGGCAAGACGACGACGATCGGCAAGCTCGCGCACCGCCTGAAAAGCGACGGCAAGCGCGTGATCCTCGCCGCCGCCGATACCTTCCGCGCCGCCGCGATCGAGCAGCTCGAGGTCTGGGCGGAGCGCAGCGGCTGCGAGCTCATCAAGCAGGCGGAGGGCAGCGATCCGGCGAGCGTCGTGTTCGACGCCATCGCCGCCGCGAAGGCGCGGGGCGCGGACGTCGTCATAGCCGATACGGCGGGACGCCTCCACAACAAGAAGAATCTGATGGCGGAGCTTGCCAAAATCAACCGCATCATCGACCGCGAGCTTCCCGGCGCCGCGAAGGAGGTTCTCCTCGTGCTCGACGCCGCCACCGGCCAGAACGCCGTGAACCAGGCGCGCGAGTTCAAGAACGCGGCCGACATCACCGGCATCGTCCTCACGAAGCTCGACGGCACGCCGAAGGGCGGCGTCGTCATCGCGATCCGCGAGGATCTCAAAATCCCGGTCAAGTTCATCGGCGTC
This sequence comes from uncultured Clostridia bacterium, assembly GCA_944380675.1. GTDB lineage: Bacteria > Bacillota > Clostridia > Oscillospirales > Acutalibacteraceae > Caccousia. Next base: position 60,559 of record CALWIH010000001.1, read on the forward strand.
GGCGAGCAGCTCGACGATCTGCAGCCCTTCGACGCCGACGAGTTTGCGCGGGCTCTGTTTGAACAGGAATAAAGGAGAGAGTTTTTTTGGAAACTTTTATCATGGCGACTCATAACCGGCACAAGGTGCGGGAGCTCCAGCGCATTCTCGCGCCGCTCGGGATCGAGGTTGCGACCGCCGAGCTGCCGGAGGTGGAGGAAACGGGAACCACCTTTGAGGAAAACGCGGAGATTAAAGCCCGCTCCGCCTGCAGGGCGACGGGTCTGCCGAGCGTGGCGGACGACTCCGGCATCGTCGTCGACGCCCTGGGCGGCGCGCCCGGCGTCTACTCCGCCCGGTACGCCGGGCCGGACGCGACGGACGAGGAGAGAAACCGCAAGCTTCTCGAGGAGCTGCGCGGCGTGCCGGATGAGAAGCGCACGGCGCGCTTCGTCAGCGCCGTCTGCTGCGCCTTCCCGGACGGGGAGGCGATCACCGTGACGGGCGTCTGCGAGGGGCGCGTCGCCTACCTGCCGAGCGGCAGCGGCGGCTTCGGGTACGATCCGATTTTCCTCGTCGGAAAGAAGACGTACGCCGAGCTGACGCCCTCCGAGAAGGACGCCGTCAGCCACAGAGGAAAGGCGCTCCGCCTGCTGGCCGCCCGCCTGCAGGAGCGCGCGAAACAGAATTGACGAAAGAGGTACATTTATGCTTACGAGTAAACAGCGCGCATACCTGCGCTCCCTCGCGGTCGACCTGGACACGATCCTGATGGTCGGCAAGTCCGGCATCGGCCCGGAGCTGACGAAGCAGGCGGACGACGCCCTCGAGGCCCGCGAGCTCATCAAGGGCAAGGTGCTCGTCGAGACGAGTCCCGTCTCGCCGCGCGAGGCCGCCGAGGCGCTCGCCTCGGCTACCTCCTCCGAGGTCGTGCAGGTGATCGGCTCGAAGTTCGTCCTTTTCCGCCAGAAGGAGAAGGAATCGAAGTACACGCTGCCGAAGGCGAAGCGCGGGGTGTGACGGAATGCGGCTGGGCGTATTCGGCGGAACCTTCAATCCGATTCATCTCGGGCACCTGCACATTGCGCAGGAGTTCGCCCGCCTGCTCTCGCTCGACCGTGTTCTCCTGATTCCCGCCGCCACGCCGCCGCACAAGGCGGCTCCCGAGCTCGCGGACGCGGCGGATCGCCTCGCCATGTGCCGGCTGGCCGTGCAGGGGCATCCCGTCTGCCGCGTGAGCGACACGGAGCTTCGCCGCGGCGGAAAGAGCTACACCGCCGACACGCTCGCCGAGCTTTCGGCAGCGTATCGCGGGGACAGGCTGTTCCTCCTCATGGGGGAGGATATGTTTCTCACCCTGCAGAACTGGCGGCAGCCCGAGCGCATCTGGGGCGCGGCGGAGATCTGCGCCGCGCCGCGCAGCGAGCACGCCGAGCGGGAGATGCGCGCGCAGAAGCAGCGCCTCGAGTCGCTCGGCGCGGCGGTACACCTCTGTCCCATCGAGTTTCTGCCGCTCTCCTCGACGATGGTGCGCCGCGCCGCGCGGGAAGGGCAGAGCCTCGCCGGCATGGTGCCGCCGCCGGTCGAGCGCTATATCCGGGAGAAGGGGCTGTATGCTCCCGCCCCGTGACAGCAAAGAAGAAGGGGGCTTCATTATGACGGTTCAGGAAGCAAAGGCGCTCATCCGCCCGATGCTCGACGAAAAGCGCTACCACCATTCCATGTGCGTCGCGAAGGAGGCGGTTCGCCTCGCGAAGCGCTTCGGCGCGGACCCGGAAAAGGCCGAGCTCGCGGGAATCCTGCACGATATCGTCAAGCAGATTCCGGCGGAGAAGCAATTGCAAATGCTGGACGGGTTTGCTATAATACTAACGGAAACGGAGCGGAAAAGCCGGAAGATCTGGCACGCCATCCTCGGCGCCGCCTATCTCGAGCGGGAATGCGGCGTGACCGACCCCGAGCTCCTCAGCGCGGTGCGCTGGCACACGACGGGGAAGGCCGGGATGACGCTCCTCGATCGGATCGTCTTCACGGCGGATTTCGTGTCGGAGGACAGGGAGTACAAGGGCGTCGAAAAGCTCCGCCGCCTCGCGGAAAAGGATCTGAACGCCGCCATGCTGGAAGGTACGGCCTTCACCATCGCCGATCTGGCCTCCCACGAGGCGCTGATCCATCCCGATACCGTTTCCCTCTACAACAGCCTCCTCCTCGAGCGGGAGAAGGCCGCGAAAGCCGAAAAATAACAGACAGGGAGAGAGAATATGGAGGCCAAGGCACTGGCGATTACCGCCGCGCAGATTTTGGACGCAAAGAAGGCCGATCAGGTTCGCCTGATCGATATTTCGCAGATTTCCACGCTGGGGGACTACTTTGTGCTGGCGACCGGTACGAGCGGCACGCACGTCAAGGCCCTGGCGGACGAGCTTGAGTATCAGCTCAAGGAGAAGGGAGTCCCCGCGGGCCGCGTGGAGGGCTACCGCTCCAACTCCTGGATTCTGCTCGACTACGAGTCGGTGATCATCCACATCTTCACCCCGGAGGCGCGCGCCTTCTACGATCTCGACCGCCTGTGGCAGGACGGGATCCCCGTCGACCCGGCGGAATACCTCACAAAATAACAGCGTCAGCTGATTTTATCACAGTAGGAGCGACAGCAGCATGAAGTGTGAAAAGTACGACCATAAGCTTCTGGAAAAGAAATGGCAGGACAGATGGGAGGAGGCCGGCGTCTACCACGCCGAAAACTCCTTCGATAAGCCGAAATTCTACGCCCTCGTCGAGTTCCCCTACCCGTCCGGGCAGGGCCTGCACGTCGGCCATCCGCGCCCGTACACGGCGCTCGACATCGTGGCGAGAAAGCGCCGCATGGAGGGCTACAACGTCCTGTACCCGATCGGCTGGGACGCCTTCGGCCTGCCGACGGAGAACTACGCCATCAAGAACCATGTCCATCCCGCCGAGGTGACGAAGAAGAACGTCGCTCGCTTCAAACAGCAGATCCAGTCCCTCGGTATCTCCTTTGACTGGTCCCGCGAGATCAACACCACCGATCCCGACTACTACAAGTGGACGCAGTGGATCTTCCTGCAGCTGTTCAAGCACGGCCTTGCCTACAAGAAGGAGATGGCTGTCAACTGGTGCACGTCCTGCAAGTGCGTCCTCGCGAACGAGGAGGTCGTCGACGGCGTCTGCGAGCGCTGCGGCGCGCCCGTCGTTCACAAGGTCAAGTCCCAGTGGATGCTCAAGATCACCGAGTACGCGGATCGCCTCATCAACGATCTCGACCTCGTCGACTATCCGGATCGCGTCAAGGCGCAGCAGAAGAACTGGATCGGCCGCTCCACCGGCGCGGAGGTCGACTTCACCGCCACGACGGGCGACAAGCTCACCATCTTCACTACCCGCCCCGACACGCTGTACGGCGTGACGTACATGGTTCTCTCCCCGGAGCACGCGCTGCTCGCGAAGTGGAAGGACCGGATCAAAAACTGGGACGAGGTGGAAGCGTATCAGGAGGCCGCGGCGCGCAAGTCCGACTTTGAGCGCACCGAGGTTGCGAAGGACAAGACGGGCGTCCGCCTCGACGGCGTGGCGGCTGTCAATCCGGTCAACGGCGTCGAGATCCCGATCTTCATCTCCGACTACGTTCTGACCACCTACGGCACCGGCGCCATCATGGCCGTGCCGGGCCACGATACCCGCGACTGGGAGTTTGCGAAGAAGTTCGGCCTGCCGATCATCGAGGTCGTCAAGGGCGGCGACGTCGAAAAGGAGGCCTTCACCGACTGCGAGACCGGCATCATGGTCAATTCCGGTATTCTCGACGGGCTTTCCGTCGAGGACGCGAAGGTGCGCATCCGCGAGTTCCTTGAGGAGAAGGGCATCGGTCACAGCAAGGTCAACTTCAAGCTGCGCGACTGGGTCTTCTCGCGCCAGCGCTACTGGGGCGAGCCGATTCCGATCGTACACTGCGAGAAGTGCGGCTTCGTCGCGCTGCCGGAGAGCGAGCTGCCGCTCCGCCTGCCGGACGTCAAGTCGTATGAGCCGACGGACAACGGCGAGTCCCCGCTCGCCCACATGACCGACTGGGTCAACACGACCTGCCCGCACTGCGGAGGCCCCGCCCGCCGCGAGACGGACACCATGCCCCAGTGGGCCGGTTCGTCCTGGTACTTCCTGCGCTACATGGATCCGCACAATGAGAACGCCATCGCCTCGAAGGAGGCGCTCGAATACTGGTCGCCCGTCAACTGGTACAACGGCGGCATGGAGCACACGACGCTCCATCTGCTCTACAGCCGCTTCTGGCACAAGTTCCTCTATGACATCGGCGTCGTCCCGACGCCCGAGCCGTACGCGAAGCGCACCAGCCACGGCATGATTCTCGGCGAGAACGGCGAGAAGATGAGCAAGAGCCGCGGCAACGTCGTCAACCCCGACGACGTCGTCAACGAGTTCGGCGCGGACACCATGCGCCTCTACGAGATGTTCATCGGCGATTTTGAGAAGGCCGCCCCGTGGAATCCCGCCAGCATCCGCGGCTGCCGCCGCTTCATCGAGCGCTACTGGAATTTCCAGAGCATCCTCACCGACGGCGGGATCCGCGAGAAGCTCGAGACGCCGTTCCACAAGACGATCAAGAAGGTCACGGAGGACGTCGAGAACCTCAAGTTCAACACGGCCATCGCCGCCCTCATGAGCCTGATGAACGACGTGTACGACACGGGCTCCGTCACGCGCGAGGAGCTGCGCGTCTTCTCGCTCCTGCTCTCGCCCTTCGCCCCTCATGTGGTCGAGGAGGTCTGGGAGAACGCGGGCTTCGGCGGCGGCTTCGCCTGCCGGCAGCAGTGGCCGGCGTACGACGAGAGCAAGTGCCGCGAGAACACGGTGGAGATTGCCGTCCAGGTGAACGGCAAGGTGCGCGCGCGCATCACGATCGCCGCCGACCTCTCGAAGGAGGACGCCATCGCCGCCGCGAAGGCGGAGGAGAGAGTGGCCTCCGAGATTGCGGGCAAGACGATTGTCAAGGAGATCTGCGTCCCCGGCAAGCTCGTCAACATCGTCGCAAAATAAGACAGGAAAAGCCGTGCGCTCTTTGGGAATTTGCCCCGAAACGCGCACGGCTCTTTTTTTGAGGAGGAGAAAGGAATCATGACCGAGGTGCTGATGAAGGCGGGCGTCCTGCTCGCCATGATTGTGCTCGGCTATGTCTTGAAGCGGCTCCGCGTATTCGACCGGAGCGACTGCCAGACCGTATCGAAAATCGTCTTCCGCCTGACGCTGCCCGCCGCCACGGTGACAGCCTTCAGCGAGGGCTTCGAGCAGTCCTCCGTGCTGTACCTTGTGACGCTGCTCGGCCTCGGCACGGACGTGCTGATGTGGGCGAGCGCGTTCCTCGCGACGCGCAGAAACGAGGCGTCCCGCGCCTTCTTCACGCAGAACGTCTCCGGCTACAACATCGGCGCGTTTACGCTGCCGTTTGTGCAGAGCTTCCTCGGCTCGTTCGGCGTCGTGACGGCCTGTATGTTTGACATGGGGAACGCTTTGATGTGCACGGGCGGCAATTACGCGCTGACCTCTACTTTGATGGGCCGCACGGAGGGAAACCGGCTGAAGACCTTCCTGCGCCGCCTGTTTTCGTCCGTAACGATCGACACCTACCTCGTCCTGCTGATTCTGAGCCTGCTGCACCTCTCGCTCCCGGCTCCCGTGCTTTCGCTCGCGGAGCGCATCGGGGCGGCGAACCCCTTCCTCTCGATGTTCATGATCGGGATGATGATCGAGTTTTCCCTGCAGCGGTCGAAGCTGAAAAAGGCCGCCGTTGTCCTGCTCTTGCGGTACGCCGCGGCAGCCGCCTTTGCGCTCCTGTTCTGGTTCGTGCTGCCGTTCCCGGTCGAGATCCGCCGAATTCTCGTCCTGCTGAGCTTCTCGCCGATCCCGTCGATGTCCCCGTTCTTCACGGAGCTTCTCGGGGGAGACGGCGCGCTCTCCGGCTTTACCGCCTCGTTCTCGTTTGTCATCAGCGTGGTGTGCATCACATCGGTCATTCTCGCGATGGGGATCGGCGTCTGAGCTACCAGACGAGCACGCCGAACCGGAGGAGCACCGCGATCACGGCGGCCTCCGCCAACAGAATCAGCGGAATCCCCACCATGAATTTCCTGTGCTTCGTCTTGTGGCGGATCCGCCGCATCACGGCGTACATCACGACGCCCCCGCCGAGCGCGGCGAGCAGGAGCAGCGTCCGTTCCGGGACGCGCCTGCCGCCGCGCCTCGCGCTTTTCTTGTCCCACACCGTCACCGCGGCGGAGACAATGCTGACTGCGCACAGCCAGATAAGAATCGGAAGCAGCGCTGTTCTGAGTGTCATGTCAGGTCCCTCCCGGGCATAGAATGGTACGGTAAATCCATTGTACAGGATTTCGGACAAGACGTCAAAGGAAAGGCGTGATAAGCATGAGATTCCGGTTCGTCAGGCGGCACGGCCTTCTCGCGGGCGCGGTGCTCCTCCTCTGCGCGGTGGTGGCCGCGACGAGACTGTGCGGCGGAGGGGGAGAGGAGAGCGAGTCCCCTTCGTCCGCGGCTTCCTTCCCCTCCGCCGCGGTTTCCTCCGCCGCGTCCGAGCCGGCGCAGCCGCCCGTCTCCTCCGCTTCGTCCGAAGCCGAGCTTGCCGAAACGGGCGCGGCGATCTCCGGCGGGGAGGAGATGCGCGGCGTCTGGGTGCCGTTCATGACGCTCGACATGAGCGGCGAGTCCGACAAAAGCGAAGCCGCGTTCCGGAAGCGCTTTTCCGCCATTGTCTCCGGCGCGAAGAGCTACGGCATGAACGCGCTGATCGTCCACGTCCGGCCGTTCGGCGACGCGCTGTACGATTCCGACTATGTCCCGTGGAGCCATCTGAGCTCCGGCGCACAGGGGGTCGATCCCGGCTATGACCCGCTTGCCATGATGGTGGAGCTCGCGCACGCACAGGGTCTGGAGCTGCACGCGTGGATGAACCCGCTCCGCATCCAGATGAACGACACGCCGTCCGTCCTGTCGCAGGACAATCCGTGGAACCTCTGGCAGGGGGACGCGGAGAAGGCGGGCTGGGTTGTGCAGAGCGGGACGGGCAAATATTACAATCCCGCCTATCCGGAGGTGCGCGCGCAGATTGCCGCGTGCGCCGAGGAGATTGCCGCGCGCTACGACGTCGACGGCATCCAGTTCGACGACTATTTCTACCCGACGCAGGACGCGTCGTTCGACGAGGCGGCCTATCAGGCGTATGTGGAGGAGACGTCCGGCGGCGGCGAACCGCTCTCCCTCCTCGAATGGCGGACGGCGAACATCAACGCGCTCGTCTCCGAGGTCTACCGCCGCATTAAGGCCGTCAATCCGGACGTCCGCTTCGGCATCGCGCCGCAGGGCAACCTGCAGAACAACCGGACGATGGGGGCGGACGTGGCGTCCTGGTGCAGCGCGAGGGGCTTTCTCGATTATATCTGCCCGCAGCTCTATGTCAATTTTGAGAACGAGACGCTCCCGTTCGGGACGGCGGCGCAGGCGTGGAAGAATCTTGTCGTCAACCCGGAGATCGATCTGTACTTTGGGCTCGCCGTCTACAAGGCGGGCTCCGACGCCGACGGCGGGACATGGAAAACGGCGAACGACATTCTCGCCCGGCAGGTCAGCCTCGGGCGGACCGTCGAATGTGACGGCTTCCTGTTTTACTCGTGGGACTATTTTTCCGCCGAGCAGACGCAGCAGGAGGTCGCGAATGTGATGAAGGTGCTCGGCCAGGAGAGCGCCTCCGAGGAATAAGGAGGATGTGAAAGATGAAGGAATACACGGAGGTCAATGCCAGAACGGTGGACCGCTGGGTCGAAAACGGCTGGGAGTGGGGGACGCCCGTTTCCCATGAGGTCTGCGGGAAGGCGCGCCGCGGGGAGTGGGACGTCCTGCTCACGCCGACAAAGCCCGTCCCGCACGAATGGTTCCCGCCGTTTCCCGGATGCCGCCTGCTGGGCCTCGCGTCGGGCGGCGGGCAGCAGATCCCGATTTTTTCGCTGCTCGGCGCGTCGTGCACCGTGCTTGACTTTTCGGCGCGCCAGCTCGAGCAGGAGGCGCTGGTCGCCGGGCGGGAGGGCTATCACGCCGAGCTCGTCCGCGCCGACATGACGAAGCCGCTTCCGTTTCCGGACGGCGCGTTCGACTGCATCTTTCACCCGGTGTCGAACTGCTACATTGAGAAGGTGGAGCCCGTCTGGCGCGAGTGCTTCCGCGTCTTGAAGCCCGGCGGCGTCCTGCTCGCGGGCGTCGACAACGGCCTGAACTATCTCTTTGACGAGGACAGCCCCACCCTCGCCCATCCGCTTCCCTTCAACCCGCTCCTCGACGAGGAGCTGTACCGCAGAAGCGTCGAGCAGTATGACGGCATCCAGTTCTCCCACACGACGGAGGAGCAGCTGCGCCCGCTTCTGCGCGCCGGGTTCTCCCTCCTCGACCTGTACGAGGACACGAACGGTTACGGCGTTCTCGAGCGCTTCCGCGTTCCCACCTTCCTCGCCTTCCTCGCGAAAAAGCCGCAGTGACCCGCAAACGGGATAGGACGTGCTGTGTCCCATCCCGTTTTTGCGCGCTTTGCGTCCTGTACGCTTCTGGTGAACCGTGGTATGCTCAGGCTGAAAGGAGGAAACGGAACATGGATACAGGCAAAACAGGCGCCCTTCTCCGCGAGCTTCGGCGGGAGAAGAGCCTCACGCAGGAACAGGCGGCGGAGCAGTTTCGCGTCTCGCGCAGAACGGTTTCGCGCTGGGAGACCGG
>CALWIH010000002.1 GCA_944380675.1 uncultured Clostridia bacterium
TTGTTGCCATTGGCCGGGCGGGCCTGCGCTGTGAGTTATTGCTGAACCTTCTCCCATCCCCCGCCGTGGCATATCGCGTAACAAGGTGTCCGCGCAGCGCGGATTCCCTGTTCCCGGTACAGGTTTCTGCAGGAAAAAGCAGGCATGGAAGCCGGATTTTCGGGCTTCCATGCCTGCTTTTATGATCTCCTTTGACGGCCGGTATGAAGAATCCTCCGGACGTGTCGATTACAGCACCTCGTCGGCGTACGGCTCGAAGTCGGAGCGCGTGAACACCTTGCCGGTCTTCACGAACTCGTAGCGGATGGCCTGCAGGTAATGGCGCATATGCACCTCTTTGCCGTCGCCGTCGGAGGCGGCAAGGAAGGCGGCGTTCAGGATGCAGTTCTTGATGTTGCCTCCGACGAACTCGAACCGTTCCGCAAGGAAGCGCAGGTCGACGTCGTCGGCCAGAGGGGTGCCCTTCGGGATCGTCGTCTTCCAGAGGATGTAGCGCGTCTCCGGGTCAGGGAACTGGAACTCGACGATGAACTTCATGCGGCGGAAGAACGCCGGGTCGATGTTGTGCTTGTAGTTCGTCGCGAGGACGGACACACCGTCGTACGCCTCGACCTCCTGCAGCAGGAGGGCCGTCTTGTTGTTGTTGCTCGCCTGGTTGCTGCCGCCGTCGTCGCTGCGCTTGGCGAAGAGCGTGTCGCACTCGTCGAAGAACAGAACGACGTTGCACTTTTTCGCCTCGCGGAAGATCATCGAGATGCTCTTTTCCGTCTCGCCGACGTACTTGTCGATGACCTTCGAGAGGTCAACGCGGTACAGCTCGAGGTTCAGCGCGTTCGCGAGCACCTGCGCGCACATCGATTTGCCGGTGCCGGGCGCGCCGAACAGCAGCACGGAAAGGCCGCGGCCGTACGGGTACTTGCGGTTGTAGTCCCACTGCTCGTACACCTGCTTGCGGTAGCGCATCTGGTCGCACGCGTGCTCGAGCGCTTCGCGCTGATCCTTCGACATGACGATGTCGTCCCAGGTGTAGGTGGCCTTGATCTTCGTGGCCTTCTTCGTCAGCTCGTGGCTCATCTGGTTGTAGCACGCCTGGAAAAGGCACGAGCGCACAATGTTGAGATATTTCGCCATCGCCGAGAGCGACTTCGCCTGGCGCAGGGCGTTCTTGATTTTTCCGGGGGTAAAGAGGAATTTCGTCGCCATCTCCTGCAGGTCGACGTCGTTGCACAGGACGTAGTCCTTCGCGTAATGACGCCACACCTCCTCGCGCTCCTGATTGCTCGGCGTCGGGATCTCGAGCTGCGTGAACTCGATCTGCGTCATCTCGCGCAGAGGAAGCTTGTCACGGCTGACGGTGAACGTCGTGATGCCGTGCTTCGAGAGCTTCTCGAAGGCCAGATCCATGTAGCCGAAGAACTTCTCCTTCTCCTCCTCATGGTACTCGAGGCTGTCGAGGCAGCAGCAGGCGTCGAGCAGGATGCACTCGCGGCACAATCCCCAGAGCGCCTTCTCCACGAAGGAGAAATCATACGCGAACAGCTTGCTGCCGTTGACGGAGACGCAGGCGAGCCCGCGGTCGGCGCAGAAATGGCGGATGGTGAATTTGCGCCCCGCGCCCTCGTCGCCGAAAAGCGAGAACAGACGTGTGCCGTCCTCGTAGGAGATGGTGAGCGCGTCGAGCACCTCGCGGTTCGCGATGAACGGATCGAGCTCCTTGTCGTCCGTCAGAAGGGTGAAGAAGCGATCGTAGGTGTCGTCGATCCGCTCCGGATGCTTGCCGAACAGGAAGTCGATGAGACGCTTGTCGGGCGAAATCGGCGTCGAGAACGGCATCGACGGATCGATGCGCAGGTCAATGACGGGACGGAGCGTCTCGAGCGCCAGCGACATCTCGCCGTACGCCGTCGTCATCGAGAAGCCGTCTCTGTAGTAGACGCGGGCGGCGGACTCAACCGTCGGCGTCGGGGAGGAGCCGTTCTGGTTGACAATCTGAAAAATGGACGCGTAATTCGTCTGCGTCGAGGAGAGAATCGCGCACGCAAAGCAGAACAGCGTGAAGTCGTCCATTTCGAGCTTCTCGCTGAGCGCGTAGAGCGGCAGCGGTGTGACGGCGGGGTCGGTGTGCGCGGCGCGGCTTCGCACATAGCGGAACAGCTCCTCAATGGAGGGAGCCGAAGCCTCCTGCACGGCGGCGCTCTCCGGCTCAGCCTGCGCGAAGCCGGCGAACAGCTCCATCAGATCGCTGTCCTCCTCGAGCGCGGAGATCCCCTCCGGCGCGGACTCCGGCGCTTTCGGCGCGGTGCGGGCGGAGAAGTCGGCCAGATGCTTTTCACAGAGGCTGTAGGCGGAATCGATATCGGGGTACAGAATGTTGCGGAAGCTCCCGTCCTCCCGGGCAAAGAGATCCATCAGGCTTCGGATATGGGAGGAGAGCTGCAGGTCGACGCAGGAGAACAGATAATCTGTGTATTCGCCGTAGCTTTCAAACGGCTTCTCCATCGTCTCGGGGGAAAAAACGGCGGTCAAATTCATCACGATTCTCCTTCGTCCTGAGAGTAGTGAAACACATAGCCCGCGCCGCGAACCGTGCGGATGAGGCCGTTGTGCTCCGCTCCGATTTTTCTGCGAAGATTGGAAATATGTACCATCACGGTGCGCGTGTCGCCGCAGCTGTCCGTGTTCCAGACGTTCTCATACAGCTCGTCGTACAGAAGCAGCGTGTCCGGGTGCCGGATCATGTACATCAGGAGATCAAACTCGATGGCGGACGTCGGGACGATCTCGCCGTCTCTGCGCACCTCGCGCAGATCGGTGTCCACCGTCAGGCTTCCGAACTCCAGCCGGTGGGGCTTTTCCTGGCGCTTCAGGCGTTCCTCGTAGAGCTCCCGCTTGCGCAGGTTCGCCTGAATGCGGGCGATCAGCTCGACGTGCTTGACCGGCTTGACCATATAGTCGTCGCCGCCCTGATCGAGAGCCGAGATGATGCTTTCGCTGTCGTCGAGGCAGCTGAGAAAGAGGATGGGGCACAGGCTGTCCTTCTCCCGAATCAGCGGACACAGGGAGTTCCCTCTGCCGTCCGGCAGGATGGAATCGAGCAGGACAAGCTGATAGCTGACGCGCTCGAGCAGCTCCCGCGCTTCGCCGCAGCTTGCCGCTATGTCGACCGCATATCCGGCGTGGGTGAGATAGAAGGATGTGATGTTGGCCAGATCACAGTCATCCTCTACCAATAAAATGCGGTTCACAGGCTGAATGCCTCCTTTTGGATGGACCCCCGGTCTGAACTGTGAGGGTGAGCTGTTCCGCTTCGGCAGAACATAAGAATTATTTTTATTGTATCATGTGCCGTTTTCGCTGTCAAATCCGTAAGGAAAGAGCGGGAAAGAAAAGCTGTCGTGCTTTCAGAGCGCAGGAAAAGCAGGCATATGCAGAAAAAAGAGGAAAAATCCAGATTGTGTGCAAGATTCATTTGCATCTTGCAGAAATATACGATATAATGAATCCGTTATTTTAGACAGAATGGTGGGTCTGAAATGGAGGCCACGCGCGTTTTGGTTTTGGCTGCCGCCTCTCTCCTGGCAGCCGGTCTCGGGGCTCTTCTCCCGGAGCTGCCCTTTCCTGTTCGGCTTCTGCTGATTGCCGCGGCGGCCGGACTGACGGCGCTGCAGCTGTCCTTCTGTTTGCAGGCCGGAGCGGAGAGGGAGAAAAAGCTTCGCGAGACGCAGCTCCGCCTTGAGGAGGCGGAGCGCCACGGGGAGGAGGCTGCGCAGCGCGTGCGCGAGGAGGCGCAGAAACGGCAGGCGCAGACAAAGGAAAAGCTCGCCGCGTTTTACAGCAAGGCCTCGCACAGCCTTCGCGTCCCGATTTCCGTCGTGCAGGGATATGCCGATCTGCTCGGCAGCGGGCTGATTCAGGATGAGAGCGTCAGAAGGGAATACCTCAATAAAATCCGCGAGCGCACGGAGTATATGAGCACCGTTCTCGGCCAGCTTCTCGCGGAGGCCCGCGTGCAGACCGATCTCAGCATTGCCTTCTGGGACAGGTTTGACCTGGTGGAGCTGCTGCGTCAGATTACCGGCGATATGCAGGAGGCGGCCCTGAAGCTCGGCACAACCATCCGCCTCGTGTCCGAGGTGCGCCGCCTTCCCTTTGAGGGGGACAGGACCCGGCTGACGCGAGCCTTCTACAATATCCTGGAGAACAGCCTCAAATATATGAACGCCGCGGGCCGCATCACGGTGACGCTCTCCGTCGTGGAGGGAAAGCAGGTCTTCCTTGTCTTCAAGGACGACGGCGCCGGGATGGATCGCGAGGAGGCAGAGCACGTCTTCGAGCTGAACTACCAGGGCTCGAACGGAGGGCAGGGCAACGGAATGGGGCTCTATCTGGTGTATGTCACGGCGCTCGCGCATCACGGAAGCGTCAGCGCGCGCAGCGCGCCGGGAGCCGGTATGACCATCCGGATGCTTCTTCCGCTGGAGCAGAGGGAGAACGCGGCCCGCAGCCGTGCGCGGGAGGCCGCGCAGCCGGATACGGAAAACGCATCGTGACGATTGAGGAAATACTTTGTCCAATATGTCGAAATTCTGCGGAAACACCGTCTTTTTAGAAAATCTTTAGAAAAGTATGAACGAATTTATGGTATGATAGGGAGGGTAAAATAGTCCGTTTGAAATGACGCGCCGCCGGGCGCTTTTCAGGTTCAGGGAGAGACAGGAACACAAAAATCTGCTGTGAGGTGTATTTCATGGAAAATCGTCAGCTTCTGCCGTTTGAACGAAACCGCTATTACGTCGGCAAGCTTTTGACCTCTGCTGATTTTCAGGCCGAGCAGAGCTACTTTAACAATAAACGCCGCTTTCTCAATCAGATGATGTTTGGAGCGGGGATCGTCTGCGGGCTGAGCGTATACAGCCTCGATGATCTCTCCGTCATGGTGGAATCCGGCGCAGCCATCGACGGCCTCGGCCGCGAGATTGTGGTGGAAAATTCCGTCGTGCGCAAGCTTTCCGCCATCGAGGGCTTCGAATCCCTCACCGGCGAGCACGCCGCCCTCTGCCTGCGCTATCGCGAGGAGGCCGTGCACCCCGTCTGCACCGTCAACCGGATGGAGCGCGACGAGGAGTATGAGCTCAACCGCCTGCGCGAGGGCTGGGAGCTTTTCCTTACCGACGCGTCGGAGCTCGGCGGGGAGGAGGCCCCGGAGTCGGAGTTCCTCCTGCAGTCGACGCTCTATGAGGACGCCGATTATTCCGTCACCGTGACGGCGCCCGCCGTCGCGAGCTGCGGCAGCGCTCTGAAGGTGCTGGTTCGCATTCAGAAGACTTCTGAGGCGGACGGCAGATTTTCCATCGACGGCGTCCTGCAGGCGCCCGCCTTCCTCACGTCCGACGGCGGCCATGAGGCACGGATTCACGCGGTGGATCTCGCTTTGGAGAAGGACGAGTATTTTGACTGCGTCTGCTGGCTTTCGGCGCAGCAGCCCGCCGACGAGGCGATTCTGCTGGCAAAGACGGACACGATGCGCATCACGGTCAACGGAGCGGAAAAGCCTGTGCCCGATTCCTTCCTGCTCAAGCTTTCGGTCTCCTCCGACTCTGTTGAGGACATCCTCTCCCGCGAGGTGGGCCGCGCCAGCCTCGAGACGCGCAGCTTTTCCGCGCCGCCCGAGTACATCCGGCTCGCCGACATCACCCTGCAGCTGACGAAGAACGCCTACATCATCGACCGCGTCGAGGAGCGCGGCGTGAAGAAATATCTCCATACGACCTCCGGCGAGGAGACGCGCCGCGCCTACGCGGAATGGTTCTCCGCCGCCGGGACGGACGCGCCCGCCGCAGCCGCGCAGCTGCGCGAGCAGAGAACCGGCGGCCTGACCTTCCAGGAGCCGCTTTACGCGACCGGCACCTGCGAAATCCCGCTCGGCGACAGAGCGCGCCGCGGCGAGACCTTCTTCTCCGGCGAGATCATGCACGGCCTCGGCCCCGGCAACGTCTTTGTCCAGGTCGGCTTCGAGTATCTTGCCGAGGACTCCCGCCTCTTCTCGACGGCCCGCAACACGATTTACGGCGACGTCTCCCTTTTTGAGGCGGAAAAGCTTCCCGTCCCGACGGCGCAGACGGCCGTGAAGGTCATGAACGACCGCGGCAGCTTCGTCGTCGCGGCGCGGCTCGAGAAGGAGACGTCCTATGTGATGCTCCTCATGCGCTGGGTCGCCGTCAAGATGCCGTCTGAGGACGACCGCGCTCTCCTGCAGAAGATCGCCGACAAGAGCATCAGCGCCGTGCAGCCCACGATTCTTCTCGGGACGCACGAGAGCTGCTACTTCAACGTCCGCTTCCGCAACATGGAGCCCTGCGGCCTGACGTACGAGCTGACCGACAGGGATTCCGGCGAAATCACGCCCGACGGCGTATATACGGCGCCGGCGCGCGAGGGCGTGTACGAGATCCGCATCAGCTGTGCCGACGCGCCGCTGATCTGCACCTATGCCTATGCGATCGTGAAGAAAAAAGAGCGCGGGGAAGGCGAATGACGCCCGGTATCCTCGCAGCGTGAAAGGGGGGTGAGGCAGGTTGGTTTTTCATGCGGATGATATGCTCCTTTCACCCGTCCGGGAGGTGCTCCGCGGGCCGGTGAACGATATCCTGGTCTGCCGGGATCTGCGCTCCTCTGCGCGCAGCAGCTACCTCCTGATCGCGATTCGCGACAGAGAGACGGCGAGGCGCGTCCTCGCTGTGCTGCAGAGCTCCCAGCGGGAGACGGGGGGAAAGAGCCCGTATCTGAAAATGTTCACGGAAAACGAGTATCTCTGCTTCCTGTTCGAATACCGCCCCGAGCGCCGGCTTGACCGCTTTTCCGACGGCCAGCTCACGACGCCGCAGTCGCGCGAGCGCGTGTGCGTCAACCTTGTGATGGAGTGCCTGTCGAGCGCGCTGCCGTTCCCGCTTCTTTATCTTGCGCTTGAGAAGGAGAACGTCCACCTGCTGCAGGACGACGGCGTGTATCTCACCTGCTGCTTCGATCTCAGCCGCCTCGACGAGTCGATCGGCGAGGCCGAGTGCGCGGATCGCTGCGTGCAGATCCTTCTCGACCTTCTGCGCCGCCAGTCGCGGCGTCAGCTCAAGAGCTTTGAGCTTCTGCGGAAAAAATCCGAGCGCGGCGCGTACGGGAGCCTTCCGGAATTATACCGCGATATCCGCTTCTCCTCGCTCCCCGAGCAGAAGACGCCGTTCCGCAAACGGTTGGCGGCCTTCTGGGAGCGAAACAAGGATCTCTTTTTCCGCATTCTGCTGCGCGTCTGCGTGATTCTTGCCGCCGCGGCGGTGATTATTCTGATTTGCCAGCTTCTGTTCGGCGGATTCCCGCTGCTTCGCCTGTTCCAGAACACCTTTGAGGTGATTGGGACGGAAAATCTGACGATGGCCTGAAAGGAGGAAGCCCGGAATGAAAAAAGCGATTGCAGCCGTGGTGCTGCTCGGCGTTCTGCTTGCCGCCGTGCTCGCCGCGACGCCCTCGGGTCTTCCCAATCTGTCCGGCGCGCAGCATACGCTGGCCCTCACGGAGGATCAGACGGCTTATGTCGCGGAAAACCGCGAAGCCGTGTCGTGGATCTATGGGCTTGACAGCGCGGGCGCCGTGCAATCCGCTTATATGGACGCGGAGGGCCATCGGATTCTTCTTCTCACGGCGTTTGAGAACAATGTCTATTTCGTGCGCGCGTCCCGTTCCTCTGAGAATTGGGAGCTTTGTCTGCTGAAGGACGCTGAGGCGGAGACTGTCTTCTCCTCCTCGAGGGACTATCCCGATCCGCCGTCGTCCGTCAGCGTCTCTGATTCCGGAATTGATTTGACCTTCCTCGACGGGGAGGACGTCAGCGTCTGCCGCGTCTCCGGCGAGGGCGAGCCCGTCGAGCTTCTTACGGCGGACGCGCAGGGTGCTCCGGTGACGGCCGCCTATGCCGGCGGAAAGCTCTATACCCTCATGACGGACGGGACGATCCGCACCTACAGCGCCGGCGGCACGGCGGACGCGGAGGAGCTCGGCGGCTTCTCGCTGCTCTCCGTCTCGCAGGGTTCCGTCTGGGCTTACCGGCAGGAGACCGGCTCCGCGTGCGCGGGCGCATCGGCTGTCCGCACCGGTTCCGGCGACGAGCTCAGCAGCGGAGATGTTCTCTGCGGCGCGCATACCGAAAACGGCGGCGCCGTTCTCTCCGCGGAAAACGGGGAGACGGTCCTCGTCCGGTCGGGCGCTCAGGTTGTCCGCCAGAGTCCGTCGGCGTCCTTCCGTTTCCGCCTTGTTTTCAAGCTGCCGCTTCTGCTCGCTGTGATGGCGGCGTATCTCGTGTGCGCCGTCGTGCTGCTGCTGACCGTTTTCCTCTGCGGAAGGGCGAAGCGCCTCGCCGCCCGCGTGACGGTCTGCTGCGCCTGCCTCTTCCTGTTTGCCGCCGGTATCGCCGGCATGATCGCCGTTTCCCGCTCCGCTGCGGCCGAGGAGGCTTCTCTGCTCGCGCAGGCTCAGACCGCCGGCCAGCTGCGCGCCGATTCGATGGAGAACCTCGCGCTGATCGACACGGAGGACGCACTGCTTCCGCTGCTTGACGCCGGGCAGAGCGGCGAGGTGCGGTATGACGCCGTTCTTCTGACGCCGGAAGGCGACAGCGTCCTTCTCTCCTGCCTGTCTCCGGCCGGAACGCCCGCCCGGACGGCCCTCGGCGCCGAAGCCGGCGCGTTCGCCGAAGTTTGCGCAGAGACGGGGACGAACGCGCAGGCCGTGTTCCGCAGCGGGACGCTTTGTGCCGTCGACGTGCGCTCCGTGTACTGGTACGGCAGCGAGAGCGCCCGGCTTGTCACCCGTGTCTCCCGCGCGGCGGGAGGCGTCGACTGGCTCGGCTGCTTCCTGGTTCCCCTGCTCGCCGCCCTCGCGGCCATCTTCGCCGTCGCGATGCTTTCCTTCACGATGCTGCGTCCCCTTCGCCAGATGACGCGCCGGATGCGCGCCGTCTCCGTGGGAGATTTCGTGATGCCCGCGATGCGTACGGGCTCCGACGAGGTCGGCGAGATGTGGCAGTCTCTGCGGGAGATGGCCGTCGCCCTGCGGATCAAGGATTATGAAACGAATGCCACGGTGCGCTCTTTTTACCGGTTTGTGCCGCGCGGCCTTGAAAAGCTGCTTGACCGGGCCTCCGTCATGGAGACGAGCCTCGGCGATATGGCGAACGTCTCCGGTACGGTGGCGGTGCTCTCCATCCAGAACCGGGAGGATATGCGCCAGCGCCTTGACGACGACGGCTTTATGAGCTTCTTGAACGACAGCTACTCCGTCGTCGACCGCCAGCTCACGGAGCACGAGGGCTTCCTGCTCTCAAGCGGCTTCGACCTCGAGGGACTTGACCTGCTGTTCCGCGACTCGTCCGATCAGGGGCTGTCCTTCAGCCTCGGCCTGCTCGGCGAGGTCAACGGGATGGCAAGGGAGCAGGCGCCGGACTTCTTCCTGTTCCTGCACAGCGTGACCTTCCTCTACGGACTCGTCGGCACGGAGCAGCGCAACTTCTCGCTCCTGTCGTCGTCCGAGCTCTCCTTCCTCAAGACGCTCTCCCCGAAGTTCCGCCGCACCGGCGTGCGCATCGCGGCGACGGAGGCGTGCCTGCGTTCCATGACGCAGCCGTGCGCGTCCCGGTACATCGGCTTTGTCTCGTCGGAGGACGGCAAATACACCTATAAGCTTCACCAGATCCTCGAGGGGTGCTCCGATATGGAAAAATCGCTGTGCCTCTCATACGACGATAAATTCCAGAAGGCGATCGGCCTGTTCTGCCAGAACGATTTCTATCTCGCGAGAAACCTGTTCTCCGCCGTCCTCAAGCTCAACCCGGCGGACGGCATTGCCCGCTGGTATCTCTTTGCCTGCGAGCACTATTTCAATAACAGCGAGCCGGGCGGAGAGGTTTACAGCCTGTTCGGCATTGAAGATTGACCGGTATTCGGGGAAAGGCGGGTGACCGATGAACAGAATATTGCAGACGCTGTACGCCTCGATTCAGGCGAAGGTCATGGGTCTGTGGACGAAAATCCGCCTTTGGACCAGCCGGGCCTATTGGGAATCGAAGGGGATCACCACCCTTCGGCAGTTCTTCTCGAAGCTCCTGAGCATCAAGCCGCGGGACAAGACGGACTATTATTCCGTATCCCGATGGCTTGTCAGCAAGCGTCTTGCCTTTGCGCTTGTGGTGCTGGTGGGACTGGCGAGCGTTTTGTACATCCTTGTTTTTTCCCCGGTCAATTCCCTGTTCCAGAGCGACGGGACGACGCTTCCCACCTATTGGTACAATTCCATCCCGCTCAAATTTGCCGGCGGGAAGGTGCAGATTCTTGCGGCGGACGGCCACCTCGCCTATGTCGGCGACGTCGCCGACGGGGAGGCCGCGGGCGCAGGAAGCCTGTACCGCGCGGACGGCAGCCTCGTGTATGAGGGCGCCTTCGCCGAAAGCCGCTACAACGGGACGGGCAGCCTGTATTTTCCCGACGGCGTGCTCCAATATCAGGGCGAGTTCGCGGACAACCTCTATCAGGGGCAGGGAAAGCTTTACCGCCAGACCGGCGTGCTGGAGTATGAGGGCGAGTTTCTCAAGGGGATGAAGTCCGGCGCGGGCGTGCTGTACAACAGCGGCGGGACGCCGATCTTCACCGGGAATTTCCTCGCGGACCGGCTTCTCTACGCCGAGTTTGTCGGCAAGACGACGGCGGAGGCCTCCCAGATGTACACGGGAAGCATCAGCGTGTACAGTTCGTCGAACGAGTACTGCGCGTCCATGGACGAGATCCATGCCGTCTACACGACGGCAGACGCCTCCGACACGCTTTCCGAGGAGTGGACGATCAGCCAGGTGCTCGTGGAGGATTCCGTCTTCCCCACTGCGGAGGGGGAGATTTCCACCATCAACGAGCTGACCGCCTATTTCGGAGAGCCCTCCTACTTCGGCTACACCTGGCCGACGCTCACGGAGGCCGTCGCGATCCGCAGGCTGAGCGAGGCGGGGAAGGGCCGCTTCGCCGACATCGAGATGGAGACGACGTCGTCGCTCCGGGATGTCGTCACCGTGAATTCCTACGATTTGGACTATGAGCTTTACATCTATACCTACGAGATGGACGGCCTGACGTACACCTTCTACTGCGATTCAAGTACGTCGAGCTTTTCCATGTACGCGATTGAACAGAGCGATTCGGCTTCGGCGGAAGCGCAGCAGGAAGGAGGAGAGTGAGAATGAAGAGGAGACGGAGCCTGCGGCAGGCAGTCAGCGTGCTGCTCTGCTTCTGCCTGATTGCGCCCCTGTTTGTCCTGTCGCCCGTCAGCGCGGCGGCTCCGAAAACGCTCCAGCTTCAGCAGGCCAGACGAATGGTGCTCACGAACAACTCCGAAATCACAAAGACGTACAACGAGATTCTTCTGAAGGAAATCCAGTATACGGAGGCCGTAAAGGAAATCAAGGCGAAGGTCAAGAACCTCACAAGCTTCCGCTGGACGCCGCTGCTCAGCTTCAAGTTCCCCGAGCAGCTCGACATGAGCGAGGAATATGACCTCAACGTCAAGCCTCTCAACCTGCAGACGGAGATTGACGTGCTCCGCCACAAGATGGCGATGATGGAGTACGACGAGCTCGCCCGCATCAACAACGCGTTTCTTGACGCGTATGTCTGTCAGGAGAAGGTCTCCTTCAACGAGGAGCGGCTTTCCGCCGCGGAGACCGACCTCGCGAGGAACAAGGCGCGGCTGACAACCGGCGAGGCAACGCAGGCCGACGTCGACACGATGCAGTCCACCGTCGATTCGCTCACAAGCGACCTCGCGCAGCTCAAGCGAAACCTGCAGACGGCGCTCGAGGAGGTCAGCGACCTCATCCACCTCGACGTGACCTCCGGCTACACGCTCGCCAGCCCCGTGGTGGACGCGCAGATCCCGCGCGGCGACCTCGAGGATATCATTGAGCACGCGATGGAAAACAGCCAGACGATCTATGAGGCGAAGATGGCCGTCTCCACCGCGCAGGTCAACCTCGATTCCTATGAGTCGCTCATGCGCAGCCAGTACGGCTCCAAGCTGAATGTCATCAACAACTTCCTGACGCAGGTCAGAAACGGCGAGGACGTCGATTACGCGGCTTTCCAGCTCAAATACAACGAGATGCTTGCATCCTTCGATCGGCCGTGGAACGGCTCCGTCCGGATTTTGTTCTTCAAATTCACCAAGGAATGGTTCAAGGGCGAGATCGACGGTACGCGCTATATCGAAAACGACCTCTATGCTCTGATGACGGCGTGCAAGGAGTATACGACCGCCGTTACAGAGCTGGAAGCCGCGGAAAAGACGCTGCGCAGCGAGATTACCTCCAGCTACGAGGCGATCGTCACGGCGCGCAACGCCTACCTCGGCCTTGTGGAGTCCACGGAGCAGGCGAGAGAGGACCTCGAGCGCCTCGTCGCCCTCAACCAGCTCGGCAAGGCGGAGTACAGCGAGGTCAAGACAAAGCAGGACGAGTACCAGTCCAATCAGCTCGACATGATCGACGCGCTCGCCACCTACGACGAGCTCCTCTTCAATCTTGACGCCACGACGTGCGGCGCGATTACCCCCTATCTCGAGGGGACGAGCGTGAGCACGAGCGCCGGCTCCGGCGGCGACAGCATCGTCACCGACGACGCGACCGTGCCGCACTATTACATCTATACCGACATTTCCGACATGGTTTTCGTCTTCGGACTTGAGATTCCCGAGGAGTTCGAGCCCGCCGTCACCGATTATGAAATCTGGTACAGCGGCACGCAGATCGGCGAGCGCACGCCCGTCGGCGAGCAGCTCCGCCATCTCGCGCTCGACTACAAGGGCACCTGCACCCTGACGGTCCGCCTCTACGAGGGCGAGGACTTCGTCACGGAGTGCGAGATCGATACGACGGTCACGCGCGACATTCTTCCGATCGAGGCCGCGCAGGCGGAAACCGTGCCCGAGGACACGCAGTGCGGCGCCTACTCGGTCGACACCGTCTCCCACGGCTCGCTGAGCACCAGCACGCTGACGCTCTCGCTCGACGCCTCCACCGGCGCGAAGTACTTTACCCTCGTCAGCGGCAGCGGTTCGAGCGTCTATACGGAGGAGCCCGTCGCGGCGGACGATACCTTCTCGTACCTGACGCTGCTCATCAGCAGCCTGTCCGACGTGACCATCCGCCTCTACGACGCGGACAAGAACGAGATCGGCACAGCCTATTTCAACGAAGATACCCAGACCATCTGGATGACGGCGCAGTGACGCCGGGAAAGGAGGGGACGACGTGAAGCGAAGGAGAATTCTGGCGACAGCGCTCGCACTTGCCGCCGTCGCGGTGATCGGCGTGTTTACCGTCCTGGTACAGGCAGTGTGGAACGAGGACGAGGCCGTTCATATCACGCCCTCCGAAATTGAGAATTCGACCCTCGCCATCGGCACCCATCTCATTCACCTCTCCGCATTGACGGACGAGCTGTACGAGATTGCCTCCACCTCGGCGGAGGAGTCGGGGCAGGGCGAGGTTTACTACAAATCCGAGCTCGCCGACGGAACATGGTTCAACATCACGACCGCTTCCTCGCTCGAGGATATCACGACGGGCGGCACGCCTGTGCTCGAGTCGGAGATTGCCGAGCTGTTCTTTACCCATCACACGAAGTCGGACGGCGTCACCTACGACCTGCGCACCGGCGAGGCCGTGAATCCGTACGACATCGTCGACCCGTACGACATCGAAACGCTCGACGAGCTTCTTCCGCTCAAGAATCAGTATGAGCTGATCCGCGAGATGCAGGGAGACAGCGCCGCCGGCAAGGAGAAGATTGCGAAAATCGAGGCGATTCTCCGCACCGAGGTCAGAAACGAGACGACCGATCGGTGCGACGCCAATCTGGAAGCGCTCCGGCGCTATTACAACGTCCTCGCGGAGAACGACGCTCCCGCCGATCAGCTGAGCGCCGTCCAGGAGGTCATGACCGCTGTCGACGCGACGCGCCGCGCCGAGGTCTTCTCGACGCTCGAGACGATCCTCAACGAGTTCGCGCAGGAGCTGCCCCGCATCGAGGACACCGCCGGCAGCGAGGAGGAGGAGGGCTCCGAGGGCCGCAGCCCGGACACGGAGCTGCAGTCCGCGGCGAACGACAGCCTCTCGAACGTCCAGTCCTCGCTCATCGAATACCAGGGCAAGATGCTCGACGAGGGCACGACCGTCGCCTCCTCTCTCAAATTCACCTACTCCAACGACCTCATCGACCATGCCAACGCCGACAATCACGCCGCGTGCGACGGCGACGTGCAGAACCTGCTGCACCTGTCGAATATTTCCTCCGGCGTTGTCGCCGATAAGCAGGGCGAGCTCGATCTGCTCGACGCTTCGATTCTCCCCGCGGCGACCCAGGCGTATCAGGACGGCCTCTCAGCGGGCGTCAGTGCGGACTACGTCGCGGCGGCAGCCTCCAATTCGTCCGCGGCCCTGCTCCAGCAGCTCATCAAAACGAATCAGAGCAACGTCAACACCTCCCGCAACGAGCTTGAGACGTATATCTCCGCGAAGGTGCTCCGACTCTCGAACGAGGACGGCAAAGCGTTTCTCAACGAGCGGCTCGAGCAGACGCAGGAGTATTACAGTCTTGTCCCGAACGACGATTTCTCCGCCAGCATGGGGGAGACGATCGACAGTCACATCGAGTTCCTGACCGATCAAATCCGCCAGCTGGAGCTCGACGCCGGCGGCAATGAGCTCGACCGGCTGATAGCGGAGAAGGCGTCGCTCCAGACGGACTATATGTCCGCGCTCGACGAGAACGATCTCATGGGCGCGAAGGCGATAGAGGAGCAGATTGCCGATCTTGACGCGAAAATCGAAGCGCTTCAGAATGAGCAGACGGACGCGCTCAACGCCGCGCAGACAGCTCTGTCGGAGCTTCAGGAGCAGCTGGCGAACGCAGAAGCGGGCAGCGCCGAGGCCGCCGCTCTCGAGAGCGAAATTGCCGCCCTCAAGGCGGAAATCTCCTCCCTTGAGTCCGGGATGAGCGAAAATTCGCTCGGCGAGCTCGTCGCCCGCCTCAAGGCGGAATGCCTTGACATCATCGGCGAGACCTCCTCGGACGATCCGCTGCGCGATACGCTGCAAAACGATATCGACACGCTCGCTTCCCTCCTCGATCAGAACGTGAAGCTCGTCTTCCCGGCGCTGCAGGACATCTATTCGGCCCTGCTCGAGGAGCGCGATCTCAACGGCGACAGCTCCTACGGAGACGAGATCGCCGCGGTGGAGGAGGCCATCCTCGGCAGCAAGACCGCCTACGACGCCTCGCTGCAGGGAGAGCTCTCCGCAGATCGAATCCAGGAGATCGCGGACGGCTTCCTCGAGGGAGAGGCTGATTCTCTGCTTAATTCCGGCGCGGGACTGACCCTGGGGTCGGGAAGCGGTTCCGGAGCGGGATCCGGAACGCCGGACGTCACGTCCCTCTCCGAGTTCGAGAAGAACGCCGTGTACCTGCTGGGCCTGCAGAAATTCTACGACGCGACCCACAGCGCCGCGGCTCTCCGGCTCATCGGCTCCAACGCGCAGAAGCAGATGAATCTCGGCAATTCTCTCGTTTTCCGTCAGGTGGAGGATCCGTCCATGGAATACGTTCCCGCCTCGAGCGCCGCGCAGGCGGCCGGCCTGCGGTATGTCTGGAATCAGAACAAGAGCCAGGGCACGCTCGCGAAGGGCAGCCTCTACTATACCTTCGCCGCCTACTCGGATCTCGTGCAGCGCGGAAGGACGGAGGACAGCTATGAGCAGATGACAAAGGCGGCCAAGCTGACGGGTGAGACGCTCTATCTGCCGGAGGACTACACCGGCGAAGCGTTCTCCGTTACGGCCTGCTATCTGACCCAGACGGCGTATGCCGTGATAGAGCGCGAGGATCTCACGCTCCTGGCCGACGAGCTTTGTTCGCTTCTTCTGGCAGCCTGAGAAAGGGAGGACAGCAAATTGGCAGATTACTCCATTATTTCCGACGTCTCGGCGTACCTCGTGAAGCTGCTCCGCCAGCGAATGTGCCCGGAGCCGATTCCCTCGCCGAACAATATCGAGGTTTCCTCCCCCGCGGAGCAGGACGTCGACTATATCCTGGGCCTCTACCTCTACGACATCCGCGAGGAGGGGGAAATATCCGTCCCGCCGCTTGTCGGCGCGGGCAGGACGCGCCTGTCGCGTCCGCCGAAGCCGTACAGCCTCTACTATATGCTGTTTATCAACGGCTCGTCTCAGATGGGCCTGAAGGCGCACGATATTCAGAAAATCATCGGACGCGCCGCCCAGGTCATCAACGACGGCAATATCGTCTATCCGAACCAGCTGCAGACCTGGCTGGAATCCCCGGAGGCGCCCATCAGCATCACGCCCTCGAAGATTTCCCTCGAGGATAAGGTGCGCGTGTGGTCGGCCATCAATAAGCCCTACCAGGTCAGCCTGTTTTACAAGGCCGCGCCCGTGCTGCTCTCGAGCGAGATCATCGTTGACGCGCCGCGCGTCACGCAGGCGGACTTCACGCTCCACCTGACGGGCGAAAGCAGGGAGGGATAGCCGATGCCGGACTACGCGGTGATTCACCACAGCCTGGATCTCGCCCTGCACCTGATCGACACCACCTCCGGCACGCTCCTCTCCGGAAACGGCGCCGTCTTCGAGCGGGACGGAAAGCCGTTCCGCTTCCTGAGCAAGGGAGACGGTCATCTGATTCTCATCGGGCAGGGCCGCAGAAATTTCCGCCTGACCGTCAGGCTGCGCGGCTATGTGACGCGGGACTGCGTCGTCGACTACGCGCAGCTCTCCGAGAAAATGCCTCTCCTGGAGCTTCCCATGCTGCCGGACGGCACGCTTCCCTTTGAGGGAAAATATGTCGATCTGCGCGGCACGCTTCCGGGACTTACGGAGCTTGACGCCGTCTGGCTCGGGGAGAACTCCTGCATGATTCGCGATTTCAACCCGAAAAAGAAGACGATGACTATTTTCAATCCCCATCATCTTCTTCTCGATCGCGTTTTCTACGCTCTCGTCAATCCCGAGGAAAGGGTTTACGAGGCGTTGAAAATAGAAGAAAGCTTCTCCGAAACGCAGTTCCTTCTGGATAAGACGCCGGAAATGCGGTACGGCAGCAATTTTCCGATTGCCCGCCGCGTGTTCGGTCTCGTCGGGGAGGACGGCGCGTACCTGCTCAGGCTCAGCGACAGGGGAGGGGACTCCCGCTGGCTGGTGCGGTGCAGAGCCGGAGAGACGGAATGGTTTCAGACGGTCGACCTCAGGTCTCCGCCCGAGGAGCCGCTCCGAATGCCGGAACAGGAGCAGGACGCCGAAGCCCCGGCAGATCCTGCCGGAAAGGGAGGGATGTAGATGGCGTTTCCCGTTGTCTCGGGAGCTTCCGTATCGTGCACGATGGGGACGTCGCCGGGTCAACTTCTCGTGACTTCTCAGCAAACCGTCGTGGTGGGAGGAACGCCGGCTGCGACCGTGCAGGACGCCGCTCCCGTCACAAACGTCTGCCCCTGCGGGATGTGCACATCCCTGTCGAATCCCACGGTCGCTTCCGCGACATCCGCCGCGATGGGCGTTCTGACGCCGATGCCGTGCGTTCCGTCCCCGACGGGAGTCTGGCTCTGCAGTCCGGGTCCGCTGATCAGCGGAGCCCCCGCCCTGATAAACGACGGAAAGCTGATGTGCGCATACGGCGGCACAATCAGCATCATGAGGCCGGGCCAGCAGAAGGTGTCAACCTGAAGCGGGGCGCGGCGAAATCAAACAGCGGTTCCATTTCATCAAATATAAAAGAAATCTGAAAGGAGGCCGGTTTTGAGCAGAGCTCAAGACCGAACAAGAATTATGGCTGAGTATTTATCTCCCGGTGTTTATGTAGAGGAATTTGAGTCTTCCCCCCGCGCGATCGAGGGCGTAGGCACCAGCACCGGCGGCTTTGTCGGCATGGCTGTCAAGGGCCCGACCATCGGCGCTCCGAGCCTCGTCACGAGCTTTGCTGATTTCCAGCGTCAGTTCGGCGGATTCCTCTCCGAGTACACGCACGGCGAGTACCGCTACCTCGCGTACAGCGTGGAGCAGTTCTTCGCCAACGGCGGCACCCGCTGCTATGTCAGCCGCGTGATCCCCGACGACGCCGCTCTGGCCACCGCGAAGAAGGGCATTCTCTCCATGCGCGCCGCCAATGAGGGCAAGTGGGGCAACCGCATCATCGTCTCCCTGATGGCGACGAACAACAAGAAGATGCAGCTGATCAGGAAGGAGAGCGATCTGGCCTACACCGCAAAGACGGTTGAGGGCTTCCGCGAGGGCGACGTCGTCGAGTTCGCCGGCGAGCTCAACCGCATCGCTTCCATCTTTGAAAACGTGGTCACCTTTGAGAAGAAGTTCGGCGCGGATCCGGTGGATACGGCCATTGTTCCGAAGAACGTTGTCTTCTCCGTCGAGATGGACGTCACGGTTCGCTGCGACGGCGATGTTGAGAATTACACCGGCGTCACCCTGAACCCCGCCTCCCCGGCCTATCTGGCCAGAAAGCTTTCCGCCAGCCGCCTCGTCGTCGCCACCGTCGATCCGAGCGACGCGATCGAGAATCCCGTCTCCGTCATTCTCGGCAAGGGCGCTCTCTCCGGCTCCATTTCCTTTGCCGGCGGCAGCGACGGCACCATGGACGCCGTCAACGCCGGAACCTTCATCGGCGTCGACAACGGCCCCGGCCAGCGCACCGGCATCGCCTCCTTCCAGGAGAACGACATCGCGAGCATCATCGCCGTGCCCGGCGTGACGATCCCCGAGGTGATTGTCGCCCTCGTCAGCCACTGCGAGAACGAGAAGAACCGCTTTGCCGTCATCGATATTCCGCAGGAGCTCAGAAAGACCGCCGATATCATCACCTACCGCGGCATGATCGACAGCACCTACGCCGCCATGTACCATCCGTGGATTCAGGTGTATGACCGCGTGGCGAAGAAGCCCGCCTACATTCCGCCGTGCGGCGCGGTGATGGGCGTGTACTCGCGTACCGACGTTTCCCGCGGCGTGCATAAGGCTCCCGCGAACGAGACGGTCGCCTGCACCGGTCTGTCGGTCAACTATACCGCCGCCGAGCAGGATATCCTCAACCCCGCCGGCGTCAACCTGATTCGCGCGCTTCCCGGCCAGGGCATCCGCATCTGGGGCGCCCGCACCGCGAGCAGCAACAGCGCCTTCAAGTACATCAACGTGCGCCGTCTGTTCATCTTTGTCGAGCAGTCGATCCGCGTGTCCACCAACTGGGTCGTCTTCGAGCCCAACAATTCTTCGCTGTGGGCCCGTGTGCAGATGACCGTTTCCTCCTTCCTCGAGTCCCTGTTCCGCGCCGGTATGCTGGCGGGCGAGACTCCGGCGGAGGCGTTCTATGTGAACATCGGCACCGCCACCATGAGCCAGGACGACATCATGAACGGCCGCCTGATCTGCGAGATCGGCATTGCTCCGTCGCGTCCGGCAGAGTTCGTCATCTTCCGCGTGACGCAGTTCACCGCTGGTGCAGGCGCGGCCGCGGAGTAAGACCCAGAATAATCTGACTGAAAAAGGAGTATTGAAAGATGGCTGCTGATAAAACTTCGGGGAACCTGTATTACCCCTTAACTAAAATGAACTTCCTCGTGACGGTTGACTCCGTCTCGGGCGACGCCGCCTTCAGCGAGGTCTCCGGCGTCGAGGCGACCGTCGACGTCATCGAGTTCCGCCAGGGCAATTCCAACTCTCTGGCGCCCGTCAAGATTCCGGGCCTCGTGAAGCACGGCAACGTCACGCTGAAATTCGGCTATACCCGGAGCAACGAGTTTAAGGAGTGGCTGCGCAAGTGCGTCACGGAGCGCCGCGGCGAGGACGTCCGTTCCAATGTGACGATTGAGCTCATCAACATTCAGGACGGCTCTCCGCAGACCCTTGTGACGAGCACGATCGACAACACCCTGACCTGGCAGCTCACGAACGCCTGGGTCTGCAAGTACACCGCTCCCGACCTGAATGCCTCCACGAGCGAGGTTGCCATCGAGTCGGTTGAGATTGCTTACGAGGAACTGGTCATTCCGAACTGATAAGCACGGCCGGGTACTGCCGGAGGATTCTGTATCCTCCGGCAGATTCCGGTTTTCTTTCCGGAGGTAGCTGATGGTTACAGAATATGAGTTTACATTGCCGCGCGGCTACGTCGATTCCAACGGCGACGTACACAGGCGCGGAAAGATGCGTCTCGCGACGGCGGGCGACGAAATTGCCGCCACGCGCGATCCCCGCGTCCTGAGCAACCCGTCCTATCTGACGGTTGTCGTACTGGCGAAGGTGATCACGGAGCTCGAGGGGATGACGACGATCGTTCCGAACATTGTGGAGCGCTTTTTCACGGCGGATCTTGCCTTCCTGCAGGATATGTACCAGCGCATCAACGACATTGAGCCGCCGACCATGAAGGTCGTGTGCCCGAAATGCGGCGAAATCCACGAGGTTCCGATAAATTTTACGCGAGAGGGATAACGCTGTATCCTGAAAAGGAACTGTATCGGGAGATGTCCTTTATCTCCTATTACTTCCATTGGGGGGAGAAGGACGTGATGGAGCTCAGTCACGCCGCCCGCCGGCGGTGGTGCGAGGAGATCTCCTCCATCAACAGCAGCCTGAATCCCTCTGACAGCAAACCCAAGGAAAAAAGTATCTTTGAGCTCGGGAAATCGGCGCGCCGCGTGTAAGCGGCAGGCAGGAGGTTCTATCGATGGCGAATATTACGGAAGACAATTTTCTTGTCTGGAACCAGGGCCGTGCACCGCTGGTTGGATATAACTTCATGCTGCGCGTGGAGCTCGCGTTCGATCTCCCGTGTAAAAGAGTGCAGGCTTTTACGCGGGAAATGGAATATGAACTGATTCAGGAGGGCGGCCTGAACGATTACGTCCACATGAGACGCAAGCCGAACAGCAAGCCCTTCTATTTCGAGGTGGAGCGGTATGTCGGCGTCGATTACTTCGACCCGCTGCCTGTCGGCGCGGAGCTGGTGCTCCCCGTTATTCTGATGGTCAGCCACTATCAGAACCAGTTTATCCCCTTCCTCGTTGCCAGAACCTTTGTCTTTACCGGCTGCCGGGTGATCAAGAAAACATTCGGCGAGCTCAGCGCCGAGGATTCCGGCCTTGCGACCGAGATCACGACGATTGCCTACAACGAAATGCTCTGTGTCGATCTCCCGTGGGCGAGCGCCGACGCGCTGAACTTCAACAGCGGGCCGGTCACAAACGACCCGACGAATTCCAAGAGCGATGAGGAATCCAAGGACGAATCGGAGGAATCCGATGGCGAACCTGTGAAAGAGGGGCTGGAGGAGCCGGACATCGGGCCGCCGAGCCCGGTGGATCCGAGCGAGCTCCCGGCTGACGAGCCTCCGGAAGAAGAACTGGAGGAGCCGGACATCGGGCCGCCGAGTCCGGTGGATCCGAGCGAGCTCCCGACTGACGAGCCTACGGAAGAAACGGAGAGCACGGAGCAGACGGATACGGACGCCGAAACGGCCAATACCGGAGATGCTTCCGCAGATAGCGCCGACACGGACGACTCTGATGCAGAGGTTGTTGATGAAGGCGATGCTGAAACGGTCACTCCGGATCCCTCTGCGGCAGACGAGGAGGAGCCCGTGGAGGAGGAACAGGAAGAACCCGGGGAGGATGCGCCCCGCAATCAGATCGTGAAGCAGCAGGAGCCTGGGGACG
This sequence comes from uncultured Clostridia bacterium, assembly GCA_944380675.1. Classification (GTDB taxonomy): domain Bacteria; phylum Bacillota; class Clostridia; order Oscillospirales; family Acutalibacteraceae; genus Caccousia. The sequence goes on from CALWIH010000002.1 coordinate 21,814, forward strand.
AGAACCGTTCCGATGCGGAGAAGCCCTATAATCAGGTTGTAAAGCAGCAAAACAGCGAAACCGGCGGCGAGGACGCGGACGGTCCTGGCGGAGCCGGGGAAGACAGCGCGGAGGGCGCGGAGAACTGAGCGGCCGCGCCGCCCCGTAATGGAGCGGAATGGAAGGGAGGAAGAAAAGCCCCGTGATATTGAAAAAGCCGATTACCTTGAATCTGGGGCTTGCTCCTCTGACCGTTTCCGACGCTTTTGCGGAACGGATGACGGCGAATTATGAGCTTCTGCCGGCGCGGATCACGCCGAAGGAGCTGCTGTTTCTGACCACGGCTCCGCCCGAATGGCCGGAGGAGCTCGGCGGCATGACGGCGATCGCCGTCTCCAACCAGCAGAACAACCTTCACGAGGTTTCGCTCAATATCGTCAACAACGTCGTCAACCGCATTCTCCTGACGCAGGAGGGTCATTTCACCTATCAGGATTCCGTCTATATCACCACAGCCCTGCAGAAGCTCGGCGTGACGGACGTCAAACAGTTCATGAAGCAGGTGCGCGAGATGTATGAGGAGACGGTCAGCATCGGCCGGCTCAACACCGTGTACCGCGATCAGGCGGAGAGGCTCGAGACGCTTCTCGAGCGCACGCGGGAGACCGCCTCCGGGGCGGAAAAGGGCGGAGGGCCGGAGCCGGTTGTGCTGCCCGCCCCGCGCTATTATCTGCACGGCGAGATTTACGAGCGCCTGCAGACGGAGCAGATCTACCAGACCTTCTGCTCTCTGGTGCAGAACCGCCAGCTTTATGCGGACAGCCTGTTCCAAAATGAGCTCAAGGTCTCCGAGCAGTCGCGCGTGAGCCAGGAGCTCAGCCTGTGGAGCACAAAGCAGACCATCCTCCGAAATGAGAATCTGCAGCTGGTTTATGCGATGCGGCCTGAGCCGGAGGAGGGCGAGGACGCCGCCTCTGTATTGCGGACGGAGCCTCCCGCCATTGCCGAGGCTGCTGCCGTCCCGCGCCGCGAGGAAAGGGCGGCTGCCGAGCCCCGGCGGACACGCGGCGCCGCGGAGAAGCGGGAGACGCTTCAGCCGCTTTCCTACGTCACCCTGCATCATCACGTCAACCGCTACGAGACCGGAGAGCTTCTTCCCCTTCCGGAGACGAAGGAGGACGTCATCCGGCAGAGCGCCGGGGCCGTCCTGCTTGCTTTGACGGATCAGGTGATCGTCACCCAGCTCCACCGGCTGACGTCAAGCAGCCGCAGCGAGCAGTGGATCGACATCCGCAGCGCCGTCAGCCAGTCGGTGCAGAACGTTTTGGAGCGCTACAGGCTCTACCACACGGAAAATCTGTTCCTGAACGCCTCCGCCCAGGTGCGGAATGAGTCGCTGACCGCGCTGTACCGGCAGGAGGAGGCGTCGTTCCTCTCTCTCCTGCGGCAGGACCGCGAAGTGCATCGGGAGCTTTCCCGCCTCGAGGCCGGGGAGCCGGCCGAAGCCGTGCAGCTTGTCCACCGTCTTCCGGACGCTTCGGAGGAAGGCGGAGAAGCGGAAGGGCAGGACGCGGCGGCACGGGAGGAGGCGGCGCGGCAGGCGCTCGCGCAGGAGGAAAAGAGAAAGCTCTCCGCGCTGACGGAGCGCATCCTCCGCACCGAGCGCGCCGCAGCCGCGCAGGAGACGCGCCGCGCGCCCTCCGCGAGGCCGGAGCCGCCCGCCGAGCTCCGGCGCGCGCTGCTCCGCGAGCGCGAGACGCAGCTGCGCGAGCGCTGGCGCGAGACGGTTCGCGAGCTTTCCGGCGCGGAGACGAAAATGGTGCTCGCCTCGCAGCTGCCGGAGGCCGCCCCGACGCTGACGCAGCAGACGTACGAGTCGCTGCAGCAGCTTTTCCGGCGCAACGAGACCTTCTCCCGCGCCGGCGATCGTCTCCTGCGCCGCCATGTGACGGTGCAGGAGGGGCCGGAGGTCCGCGAGAACCGCTACGAGACGGTCAATCTCGTGCAGCCGAAGGCGGGAGAGACGCCCGCGCAGGAGGAGCCCGCCCGCCCGCAGGAGGACGGGGTTTCCGTGCGGGAGCTTCACCGAAAGGAGCTTGTGCGCGAGCTGGATCGAATCAACGAGCATAACAGGGAGGTGCTCCGCGTTCTGCAGGAGGAGACGCAGCGCCGCGAGCGCAGCGCGCCGCAGCCGCAGCCGCCCGATCCGAAGAAAATGTTCCGCGATTCCCTGCTCGCGATGCAGGATCCCGAGCGGTTTGTAAAGGAGCTCGCCGGGCGGCCTGCGGAGCAGCCGCGCCCGCAGCCGCAGAACGCGGCGATCGAGACCATTCTCGAGCACGCCGACCCTGCCACGCGGGAGCTGTACCGCATGATGCTGCTGTATCAGCAGGATCCCGAGGCCGCTCTCGCGACGGGTCTCATCCACAGAGCCGGTACGGCGGAGATCAACGCCGCCGTACGGGAAAGCCGGACGCGCGAGCTTGAGGAGCTGACGCGCCGGCAGCGGGAGACGGTCGAGACGCGGCAGCATATCCGCGAGCAGGTCGACTCCGTCGTTGACCGCTATCTCGAGACGCCGGCCTCCGAACCGCCCGCCGGGCAGAGGGAACGCCGGCCCGCCGCCGCGCACATCGTGCACCGCACGCAGGAGCCGCCCGTCAGCGAGGAGCTGATGGAGCTCCTCAGCCAGCGGCAGACGAAGGAGGTTGTCCGGGAGACGGAGCAGAAAACCGTCACGCGCGAGCAGGTCTCCGAGACGGAAATCAACAACGTCCAGAAGCAGGTCGTCCAGCGCACGACCGAGGACATCGCCGAGATGATCAACAGAACGCTCGCCCAGCAAATCGGAAGCATTTCCGAAAGAGTATATGGCCAGATGGAGCGCCGGCTGCAGTCTGAGCGCGCCCGCCGGGGATGGAAATAGCGCTGCGATATCGCGCCGCAGCCCGCGGAGGCGGCCGGCCTGCAAAGACCGCCTGCGCTGTTTTCACCCGAAGCGTCCCAGATTCAACCGGGAAAGGAGAGAACAGAAATGCCCAATGCTTTGACCGCGCAGCTTGCCGCGTTGAAAACGAAATATCTGTCGGCGGATACCGGCAACGCGCTGCTTGGCAACCCCGATCAGGCGAAGATCGTCATCTTCGACAGGAGAAAGGTCGGCGCGGCGGCGGGAAGCCAGCCCTCCGTCTCGGCTGCGGCGGCGAAGGCAATCGCCGCCGCCAAAGCGCCGGCAGCGTCGTCCGCGCCGCCTCTCGGGGTGGAGCGCGTGTTTTCCGTTCAGTTCAATCCGAGCAGTCTGTCCGTTTACGCAACGACCCTTGAAATCGGCAAGCGAAACGCATTGCGGGATCCGGGGGACGGCACGCAGCATGAGCACGCCGATTCCGTCGTCGCGCCTACCGTGGAGATGTGCGTCGACCTTATTTTCGACCACGTCCAGATTGCCGACGCTTTTATGGCGGATAAGCTCCGGCTTGGCCTGGTCAATACGGTTGCCGCCGTCGCGTCCGCCGCCGCGAACAAAGGGAAAAAGGTCAACACCGTACAGACGGAGGTTGAGGGGCTTATCGCGGCTCTGCGAGACGACCGTACGCGCGGCATCGCGTTTGTATGGGCGGACTTCGTCTTTCGAGGAAAGCTCAAGAGCGTAAGCGCGGATTATACCATGTTCTCAACCTCCGGCCGTCCCATCCGCGCGAAGGTTTCGCTGCGCCTCATGCAGACGCAGACGGAGATCGCCCGCGCTTCCTGGAAGAAGGAGTTTGAGGAGGCGTTCGGCGTCACGGCGGCGAGCTCGCTGGCGAGCAAGGCGCGCGCCGCCGCGAATCTCATCAATATCGGTCTGTAAGGAGGGAATCAGATGGCGGTACCGGCAGCTCTCAGCGCATTGGGCTCGGCTCTGACAACAAATGTGTTGGGCATCACCGAAAAGGCAACCTTGACCATCGTCACAGGAAGCGATTCCGACGCGTCCGGAGCTGCGGGAAGCGCGGCAGGATCCGTGGCCGGAGCCGCGGCAGGAGCGGCAGGCGCCGCAGCAGGAGCGGCAGGCGCCGCGGCCACGGCTCTGGGAGTCGGCACCGCAGCGGCTTCCGCGGCGGTGCCGAAAACGTACCGGATGACGGTGCAGTTCAACCCGTCCTCCATCTCGTTTCACGCTTCGACGGTGGATTCCCCGTTCCAATATCTCCAGCAGAAAAGCGATTCGGAGATTCCCCTGCAGGGCTTTCGCCCGCCTTCGATCTCGATGAGCGTCATGCTGATCTTCGACCAGGTGAACGTCAAGGACTGCTTCATGATGGAGAAGTTTAAGGTATCGACGCAGGATATCGCGCAGCTCGCCGTCAACAAGGGCGTCAACACCACTGTTTACTCGGTGCAGAAGCAGACGAACGCGTTTGTCGGCATGATGCTGAGCGATGAAACGAGAACCGTAACCTTTCAGTGGGCGGATCTCTGCTTCAAAGGAGAGGTTACGGAGGTGCGCGCGGACTATACGATGTTTTCCATATCGGGCCGTCCCGTGCGCAGCCAGGTCCGGCTCAATCTCTCACAGCGTTTGGATAAAAAGACGGATTACAACGACTGGAACAAGGCCTTCGAGGCCTGCTTCCCGGAGTCGTCCGGAGAATTCGGCGGGAAGTCGGTGACCGAGCAGATCACCAATCTTGTGAATATCAACCTGTAAAGCAGCTTGGAAAGGAGGAGTCGAGGTGGCGCTTCTGTCATCCGCCCTCGGAGCGATTGCCGGCGCAGCAGGCGCGTCCCCTGCGCTGACATACGCCGGCCTCTCGGAGACCTATCAGGGGTTTTCGTCGCCGGAAGCCTCCGTGTATATCAACGGTTCCGATTTTTACCGGGACGATATGATCGTGACCGATATCAGCGTTGAGCTGACGAGCGGCTTTGAAGCGTCCGTCGCTTCGCTGCGCGTCTACAACGTCTTCGACAAATATACGGGTAATTTCAAGTACGACGCCATTAAGAAGCAGGTGGTGCTCGGCGCGTCGCTCGAGATTCGGCTCGGCTATCTCGGGAAGGTGATCCCCGTCTTCATCGGGTTCGTCTCGGACGTCGCCTTCGGCTTCGACCCAACGGATCTGCCGTATATTGAAATCCGCGCGATGGACGTCAAGGGCGCGATGATGTCCAACTCCTACGCCCAGCAGCTCAAGGCGGACAGCTACGGTCAGGCGGTTTCGGAGATTCTCAAGCGTACCTCTTACGAGAAACTGCGCAAGGGAAGCATCATTACCGCTGTCCATGTGACCGATACGCCGGACAAATCCGCGGGCGGCAAGCAGGGCGAAACGCCCTATACGGTCGAGATGGTGGAGGAGAGCGATTACGAGTTCATCGTCAAGGCGGCCAAGAAGTTCAATTTTGAGTTTTTCGTCGATCGCGGCGAGGTTTATTTCCGCAAGGCAAAGAGCGATGCGTCCGTTCTGATGGAGCTCGGCGTCGGCTCCGGTCTTGTGAAATTTGAAATCGGCTACGGCATCACCGGCCTTGTGGGTCAGGTGGAGGTGCGATCCATGGATCCCGGCACCGGAAAAATGATCTCGGCAAAAAAGAAGCTGAGCAATACCATTTCCACCGGCTCCATTGCGTCGGGGATTGTCTCGTCGAGCCAGAAGGTGTACATCGACCCCACCGCCATGACGCAGGAGCAGGCGGACGCCAGAGCCGCGTATCTCGCGGAGGAGATTTCCTACCGCCTCGGCACGCTGGAATGCACCTGTCCCGGCATTCCCGACCTGTCGCCGGGGCGCTTTGTCAAGGTCACGGGGCTCGGCGTTCCGGTGGACAATACGTTTTATGTGACGAACGTGATCCACGACTTCCGCACGGAGAGCGGATACCAGACGAGGCTTCTCGCAAAGGCCGCGGAGGTGAAGAAGTGAGCTTTTACGATATCATCGGGGAAATCTCCGACAAGCAGGCGACGAAAACGCAGACGGGCGACACGAGGATCTACGGCGTTGTCATCGGCGTTGTCACCAAGAATTACGATAAGAATATGCCCGGGCGCGTCTGCGTCAATATCCCCACGCGCGACGCGGAGGCCAACGTCCTCAAATGGGCGCGTCAGGCGCTGCCGGGCAGCGGGTCCGACTGGGGCTATTACTTCCTCCCCGAGGTGGGAGACCAGGTGCTGCTCGCGTTTGAGGGCGGCAGCATCGAAAAGCCGTATATCATCGGCTGTCTGCCGAAGGACAACTCGAAGCTTCTGAGCAAGACGGTCGACGAGAGCAACCAGTTCAAGCGCATCATGACGAAGAACGGAAGCGCCGTCATCTTTGAGGACAACAAGGAAGGCGACGGCGAGAAGGATAAAATCACGGTAGAGACGGCGGGTCAGAGCCATCAAATCCTGATGGACAACGAGAACAAGGTGATCCGCGTCAGCGATAAGAAGAAGGAAAACATGGTCGAGCTCTCAACCGAGAGCGGTCAGATGGTGATCAAGGCCAAATCGAAGCTGACCATTCAGGTCGGCGACAACATCAAGATGATTTTCAACGGGGATTCCGGCGCCGTGCAGATTCAGGCGAAGGATTTCTCCGTTCAGGCCAGCAACAGCCTCCAGATGAAGACAGACAGTACGCTCAAGCTGCAGGGAGCGCAGATCAACCAGTCCGCTTCCTCCATGTATAAGGCGGAGAGCAGCGGCATGGTGACGATCTCCGGCAGTCCCATCAAACTTGGCTGACAGGCGAAAGGAGCGTCCTCATGGAAAATAAGATGTTTTTGGGGACCGGGTTCCATTTTCCCCCGAGCGTGGATCCGGGCACCGGGCGGTTTCTGACGTCCTCCGGCGAGCAGAGCGTCAGGGAGTCCGTTTATCTGATCCTCATGACGCAGCAGGGGGAGAGGTGGCTCCTTCCCGGCTTCGGCAGCAACCTGATGAGCTATACCTTCATGGATCCGTCTGTCACGATGCTCAGCGTGCTTTCCAACAGCCTGCGCGCCACGCTGATGGAGCAGGAGCCGCGTATCTCCGACGTGCAGGTGGAGGTCGACCCCGAGGTGCAGGACGGCTGCCTGTTCGTCAACATCTCCTACACGGTGGCGGCCACGAACAGCCGGGACAATCTGGTATTCCCATTCTATCTGAATTCGTCGAGGGAGGAGGGTTCCGATGAGACGCAGCAATAACGAAGCCCTTCTCGACACGCGGGACGTCGCCGCTCTGCGCCGTGAAATCGCCGGACTCGCGGCCTCGTATACTCCCGAATGGGCGTTTTCCGAGACAAACCCCGATGTCGGCTCCGTTGTCGGCCTCGTATTCGCCAACCAGATGAGCGAAAATATCCGGAAAATGAACCTCGTGATGGAGAAGTACCACACGGAGTTTGTCAATATGCTCAATCTCTCGCTGCGCCCGGCCTATCCGGCCTCGGGCGTGGTGGTCATGAATCTGATTGCGGGGACTATCCCCGGCGTTTACGTCCCCTCCGGCACGCGCCTGATTGGCAGAAACGAGGAGGACGGCCGGCAGATTCCCTTTGAGACGACGTCGGACGTCTATGTCACGAGCGCGCGCCTGACAGACGTCTTTTCCGCCTCGGGCTCGTTCGGCAGGCTGATTCCGGCTCTCGGTGCGAGAAAGCGCAGGGAGCTGCCCGGGGAGGCCGCGGCGCCCGCCCCGGAGGAGGGAGCCGCCTCGGAGCCCCCGGTTCCCGAGGAAATCCCGCTGTTCGATTTCTCGGGCGGCGGCGTCGAGCGGTGGGCGCTTGTTTTGACGCACGACACCATTTTCCGCGTGCAGGAAAACGCGGAGCTTTGTCTGCGCCTGCGCAGCCCTGCGGGCGAGGATCTCTCCGCCGTGTTTGCCGATCCGGAGCGCTTCTCCTGGAGCTACCTCGTCGGGGAGCGGTTTCTGCCCTTCTCCCGCGCGGAGGCGGCGGACGGAACGCTCCGCCTGTACCGCGATGCGCCGGATGGGCAGGAGACCCTCGACGCGCCGGACTGCACCGTGATCTGTGTCGAAGCGCTCTCGCCCGTGCTGGAAAACATCACGCTGGGAGAGCTCTCCGTCTCGTCCCGCTGCGGCGGGATTGCCCCCGAAATCGTGTTCGACGGAACCTCGGAGCTGGATCGGGAGAGCTTCCTGCCCTTCGGGGAGATGGTCTCCCTGTTCGACGAATGCACCATCGGCGCGGACGCTGTTTTCAGCCAGAAGGACGCGATGGCGGAGCTTTCCTTCCGCCTCTCCGTGCAGGAGCGGCTCGTTCCGCTGAGTCAGGCGCAGGAGCTCGAGGAGCTGCGCATCATCAAGCGCAAGCCGCGCACCATTCAGTATCAGGCGGCGAGAACCTCTCCGCAGAAGGTGGAGCTCGAATACTTCAACGGCGTCGGCTGGCGCAGGCTTCCCTGCGAGGACGACTGGAGCGAGCTCTTTGACGGGACGCGCACGGGGGATTTCACCATTCGTTTCCGCTGCCCGGCCGACTGGATGCCGGCTGTGTCCGGCGGCTACGAGGGGCGCTCCCTTCGCCTGCGCGTCACGCGGGCGGACGACTGCTATCTGCGTCCCTGTCTGCACACAATGCCGCGCCTTTCCCGGGTGAGGCTTTCCTACTCGTATTTTGACGATTGGAAGACGCCCCAGCGCCTTACCTCCCTCAGCGGCACGGAGCTGTTCGATCTCACGGGAAGGATGCGCGCCGGAGAGTCGTTTGAAGCCTTCCGCGTCCTGCCGTACGCGGGCAACGCGCTGTATCTCGGTTTTGACCGCCCCATGCAGGGCGCGCCGGTCAGCATCCTGTTCGACGTGGCGGACAACGCCAATTTTGTCGACGCGCCGCTGCGCTTTGAGTATTCCACGAGAGACGGGTTCGAGCCCCTGCGCGTGGTCGACCACACGCGGAATCTTTCGGAGTCCGGCACGGTTCTGTTCCTGCCTCCGTCCAATTTTGCGAAGCGCTCCATGGAAGGGCAGGATCGCTGGTGGATCCGCCTGGTCGACGAGAGGGGACGCTTCGACGACCCGAACGTCTATCACCCCGTCATCCGGCGTATTCTGCTTAACGCGGCGGAGGTGCGCAACCAGGTGACAATGCCCGAGGAGGTGTTCTATATCAGCGCCTCCGTTCCGAATATGGAGTTTGCGCTTTCGTCGCGCAATATTCTTTCCGCCGAGGTGTTCGTCAGCGAGATCGGGCGGCTCTCCGTCCCGGCGATGCGCGCCATGGCGGAGGAGAGGCCGCAGGACGTCCGCGTCGAATACGATTTTCTCGGGGAAATCACGGAGTTTTTCGTCCGCTGGACGGAGGTTGACAATTTTGACGCCTCCCGTCCCGGCGATCGCCACTATACGCTCGACCGCATGAACAGCGTGCTGCGCTTCGGCGACGGCGTCTCCGTCGCCATACCGCCCGCGCAGAACGGACCCGCCTTCACCGTCCGGGCCGTCTGCTGCGACGGCGGCGCGGGCAATCTGCCCGCCGGCTCCATCCGCGAGCCCTTCTCGCAGCTGCTCTACGTCGACGAGCTTTCCAACCCGCTGCCGACGTCGTCGGGCAGCGATCTCGAGAGCGTCGAGAGCGCCCGCGCCCGCGGCGCGAATCTCATCTGCTCGAAGAACCGGCTTGTCAGCGAGCTCGATTTTCTGCGCGAGGTGGAGGCGTTTTCCTCATCGGTGAAAAAGGTGCGCTGCGTCGTCGGGGAGGATTTCGACGGGACGAAGCGCCCCGACGCCGTCAGTATCGCCGTGCTGACGGAGGATTTTGAGGACAGCGACCGGTCGTTTGCGAATCTGCGCGATCGCCTCTACAGCCATCTGATGGGGAAAAGCGAGGCAACGCTTCGCGAGCTGCTGATTGGCGAGCCCTCGTGCGTTGAGATTTCCGTCTCGGTCTGGGCGGAGACGAACGATCTCGAAAGAACGCTCGAGATTCAGGAAACGCTGCGCCGCCGCATCACGGAGTTTCTCAATCCGATGACAGGCGGCAGCGGCGGCGGCTGGCCGATCGGCGTTCTGCCGGGGGAGGCTCAGCTGAGCCGGATGCTTCATTCTGTCGACTGCGGCGCCTTTGTGCTGCGGTACTGCGCGACGGCGCGCTATGTCGATCGCAGAGGCGTCCACGAGAAGAGCCTCGGCGATATCCGCCCGACGCCGTTCATGCTCGGCGTAAGCGGGACGCATACGATTTTTGTCCGCCAGGCGCCGTAATCCCCATGCGGGCGGCGGTCTGCGGAAGAAAACAATATGGGAACCGGGAGGAAATCGGAAATGCTGAACAGCATCAATTTGGATGATAAGAGCTATGAGGATATTCTGGCGGAGGCCATTTCCCAGGTTCCTCTTTATTCGGACGAGTGGACAAATTTCAATCATTCCGATCCCGGCGTCACCGTCCTGCAGAATTTTTCCGCGTTTGCCCTTCTGCAGCAGACGTCCATCAACGAGATCACCGAGCCCATACGGCGGAACCTCCTGCGCCTTCTCGGCTTTGAGGCTGGGCGGGACAAGCCCGCGCGCGCGTATGTGGCCTGCACGGCGTCCGAGCGGATCTCGCTGCCGGCGCACTGGAAGTGCCGCGTCGGCTCCCTTTGCTTTGAGACGGAAGCGCCCGCGGTCGTCGAGCCCTGGGCTGTTTCCGCCTGCTATACGAAAAAGCCCGGCGGTGAGTACCGCGACGTCTCCTATCTGCTGGGCCGCGCCATTCCGGTGGACGTCGCCGTCTTCGGCAGAAGGCCGGATCGCGGCAGAACGGTGTGCTGCGCGCTCAGCGGACGCCCGGAGCCGGGCTCCGAGAGCGTGTTCTGGGTGCAGGCCGCGAAGACGGCGGGACGCAGCCCGTTCAGCGCCGAGTTTCCCGTGCGCTTCGCCGAGCTTAAATGGCAGTGCTTCACCGCGTCGGGCTGGGTCGATATGGAGGCTCAGGATGAGACGGGCGGCTTTCTGCAGAGCGGAGCCGTGCGCCTGACCTTCCCCGCCGAGCCGCTTGCGCTGTGCGCGGAGCTTCCCAAGCCCGCGTACGCCGTCCGCTGCGTCCTCACGCGCGCGGAGTACGACGTTCCGCCTCGCATCAATTCCCTGACGGGGAACCTGCTGCGGCTTGTGCAGCAGGAGACGCGCGCCGCCGCGTTTTCCTTTTGCGGCGCGCAGGAGGTGATCGTGCGCAGCGCGATGGTTTCCTACGGCAGCCTGTTTGTCTGCTGCCGCGAGGAGGAGGGCGGCCCCCTCTTCGCTTACACGGCGTGGAACGGGAAGAAAAAGCGCGGCCGCTTTTTCCAGTCCGAGCGTCTCTCCGACGGCTCCCTCGCCATTCGCTTCGACGCCGCCCGCTTCGGCTTCGGCCCCGCGCGGGACGTCCCGGACGCCGTCCTTGCCCTGTGCTGGGACGAGGAGATGATGTATCACCGCAGCCTCGGTCCCGTCTGCGGATATGAAAATCAGATGATAGAGCTCGACCAGCTCGAGCACATCGTCGGCGATTCCTTCGCCGTGCTCGCGGAGCTGACCGACCGCGAGGGAAAGGTAACGTACCGCCTCATCCCTCCCGGCCTGACGGATCCCGACGACCTGTGCTACGAGGTGCTCACCGCGCCCGGGCAGCTGCGGATCCGGGAGCCCGGCCTCGGCGGCTGCCGCCTCTTTCTCGCGTCGTGCGCCGTCACGGCGGGGAAAAACGGCAACATCCGCGAGCAGAACGCTTTTGTCCCCGTCCTTCCCGATTCGGTTCCGGCGGGCACAACGCTCCGCAATCCTGCCGCCGGACAGGGCGGAGAGACGTACGAGACGCTGGAGGAGCTTCGCCTCCGTTTCGCCGCCGCCATGCGCAGGCCGACGACGGCGGTCACGGCGAGCGATTACGAGGATATCGTCATGAGGACGCCCGGCCTGTGCATCCACAAGGTGAAGGCCGTCGTCGACGAGCAGGCCAACAGCGTGAGCATTGCGGTTCAGCCCCGGTCCGAGGAGCCGGAGCCGCAGATCAGCGCGGTCTATGAGCGTCAGATCCGCCGCTGGCTGGAAGCGCACCGCCTGCTTTCCGTGCAGATCCATTTGCTGCAGCCGCAGTATGTCCGCGTGAATGTCCGCGCGACGATTTTTGTCAAGAGCTATTACAGCGGCGCGAGGGAGGAAATCGAAGCCGTCCTGAACCGCCATCTTGATTTCAGCGCCGCCGATCGCGGCTTCGGGGAGATCATCTCATACCACGAGCTCGTCCGCGATCTCGAGCAGCTTCCGTGCGTCGAATCTGTTTACGAACTGTTCTTGATTCCTCTCGCAAAGAGTGATATGATGTATACAGGCCATGACGTGAAGCTCGGGAACCACAGCATCTGCCGCCCCGGTTCCTATTCGCTCGAGCTGAGCACGCGCACCGGAAGCTATTGATCGTGTGAAAAGGAGAGAGAGCCATGGCCGCACTCGTTAGAAAATATGTCATCGGGAAAAATCGCCTGGCGCAGGGGCTGTATCGCGGCTTTACGCTCGACGGCGGTGAGCTGCGCACCTCCGGCGAGGGCGTGCGCAGCGTTCTGTACCTGGCCGCCCTGGACAGCGCGGAGCGCGACTGCGAATGGGGCCGCCTTGCCTTTGACGCGAAGCTTGACGCCGATATGACGCTGGGCGTGCGCGCCTTTGCCTCCAACGAGCCGAAATTTGTCCGCAAAGGGCGCGTGACGGATACCGACAGCTTCCTGCTGGACGATTCCGCGGAGGATGACGCGAAGAACGTCCTGTTTGAAAAATCGGGCGGTATCGGCGCGGCGGGCGTGACGGATCTGCTTCTGACCGGCCTTTCCGGGCGCTATCTCTGGATCAGCGTCGAGGTGCTCGGCGCGGGCAGCGCCTCGCTCGGCAATTTCCGCGTATATTCTCCCGAGGATAATTTCTTCAACAGCTTCCCGGAGGTGTACCGCACCAACGGCGAGTTTTTCCGGCGTTATATGGCGGTGTTCAACGTCATGTACGCCGACTTTCAGGAGAAGATCGACTCGCTCGATCGCTGTCTGGACATTGATACGGCGCCCGCCTCCCTTCTTCCCGTATTTGCCCGCTGGCTCGGCCTTGAGCTGGACGGCAATTTTCTGGAGGAGGACCAGCTCCGCCGGCTGCTCAAAAACGCGTTTTCCCTCATCTCCGCGAAGGGGACGCGCCGCGCTGTGGAGGGCGTCGTGCGGATTCTGACGGACGCGCCCGTCTATGTGCTCGAGCGGCAGTCGTCCCGCGGAGGCGAAAGTCCGTATGATTTTACGGTGCTTCTCCAGTGCGCTCCCGATGAGCGCCTGTATTCGCAGCTTCAATTTCTGCTTCGGCAGTTCAAGCCCGTGCGAGGAGAGGTCAGCCTTGTCTTTCTCGGGAAAAGCGGCCGCCTCGATTCGTATGCGTGCCTTGACATCAACGCCTGCGTGACGGAGCCGCAGCCCGGCCGGGCGGACAGGGGAGCCGTTTTGAACGGTCTGACCTGTTTGCAGTAAGCATTTCAAAGGAGGAAACGACCTTATGACGATTTCATCCAGCATCAAAGACAATCAGGCGGTGCTTCTGGTGGATGGGCGCGTGGATACGAACACGAGTCCGCAGCTTCAGAGCGCCATTCTCGGCGCCTTTCAGCGGTCGGCTCACGTTGTGGTCGACTTTGAGAAGGTTCCCTACATCAGCAGCGCCGGTCTTCGCGCGCTCCTGATTGGCCAGAAGACAGCGAACTCGAAGCGGGCCGTGATGGAGCTTGTCCATGTCTGTCCCGCCGTGATGTCGATTCTGCAGTCCGTCGGCTTCAGCGATATTCTGACGATCCGCTGAATCCGGATCGCTTCCCTTCCTTTTGCATACTGTGAAATGCGTAAGGTTGTCCGCGGACGCGAGGTGCGTCCGCCGGACAGCTTTTTTGAGGTTAAGGCCCTTTTGCCGCGTCTGAGGGGCCTGTTTTCCGGGAAACACCATTTGCCCGCTGATCGAAAAAAGCTCCTGCGAAGGCGTCTGAGCAGCCTTCGCAGGAGCTTTTGGCATTCCGGAGGAAACGGTCAGGTCACGTCGAGGGCAAGCATCGTGATGTCGTCAAACTGCTCCGCGCCCGCTGTGAAGGCGTCCATGGAAGCCTTGACGCCGGAGAGCAGCTGGTCGAGCGGAAGGTTGGAGGCCTGGTTGAGCGCCTGAATGAGGCGATCGTCGCCGTAGAGCTCGGTCGACGCGTTGATGGCCTCCGTCACGCCGTCCGTGTACAGGAACAGGCGGTCTCCCTTGCTGAGCTGAATCGAATCCTCGCGGTACGCCATGCCCTCGAGGCCGGCGAGGACGAAGCCGGGCTTTGTCCGGAGGAACTGGAAGCCCTCGCCGCTGCGGCGGAGCAGAGGCGGGTTGTGGCCGGCGTTGACGAACGTCAGCAGCTTCGTGTCGAGGTCGAGCACCGCCATGAACGAGGTGACGAACATCCCCTCGCCGTTGTTCTCACAGAGCTGGTCGTTGACGCGGGTGAACACCTCGCCGAGCGGGATGCCGGGCTGTGTCTGATTCTTGATGAGCGTCTTCGTGATGACCATGAACAGAGCGGCAGGCACGCCCTTGCCGGAGACGTCGGAGATGACGATGGCGAGGTGGCGGTCGTCGACGAGGAAGAAGTCGTAGAAGTCTCCGCCGACCTCCTTCGCGGGCTCCATGGAGGCGTAGACGTCGAACTCGTCGCGCTCCGGGAAGGCCGGGAAGATGCAGGGCAGCATATCGCGCTGGATGTTCCGGGCGACGTTGAGCTCCGCCTGCGTCTTCATCGCGCGGGAGGACCACAGGGCGTTCGAGAAGATGAGCCAGTACATCACGCCGAAGACCACGCAGATGATGAGGTAGAACAGCACAAACAGCATCCCCGTCTGCGGCAGCAGGCCGACGGCCTGCACAATCTGCACGATACAGAAGAAGCCGAAGGACGCGATAAACGGGATCGGCACATACCGCCCCATCTTGTGGGAGAGGATGTTGAAGACCTCGATCACCGTCTTGCGGACGAACACGATCAGAATCGCGCCGATGATGACGGCGATCAGCGCCTTCATCAGGGTAAACGGAATCAGGAACTGATAGCCCACCTCGCCGTACGGATCGATGGTGCTGATCATGGCTGTCGTCGTCAGGCCGGTGAGGAACGAGCCGACGTTCGAGATAAAGATGACGGTGACGACGGTAAAGAGCTTGGTGCTGATCGGCTCCTTGTAGAGGAAGAAGCAGGGAAGCGGCAGAAAGATCATCCATCCGAAGAAGATGAAGTAATCCCACCACTGCGGTCCGGTGACGGTGCAGCCGATCCAGGCAAACAGGAAATAGCACAGGAGCGCCGCCCCCCAGCTGAGCCAGGGCACGACAGGCTTTCGCTTGCATTCCAGCGTCATGTGCGTCAGTACGACCGCGAGACAGGCGGAGACAAGCCCCGCCGCAGCGTACCAGAAGGCGTTGGACAGTAAAATGTTCATTGGTTTTTCTACCTCCCCTTGGAAAATTATATGCCGAACGCGCCGAGCATATCGAGGTTCGTCAGACAGGTGACAAGGTATTCGCGCGTGATTTCCGGCCAGCGGAAGCCGCTCCGATCGAGAATGCCGGAGGTCAGGCGGCAGACGCAGCCGATCTCGTAATGACCCTCGGCTTCTCCCTGCAGCTCGGAAGCGACGTCGACCAGCAGGTCGCGCTTCTCCGGCTGAGCGAGAATGTCCGCAATTCGCTTCTCATACTCCGCGTCGCTCACGCGCTCGATCTCGTAGCCGATGTCGCCCAGGCTCTCAAAGATCGTCTGATACGAGGTGCGCTTGTCGTTGAAGATATGATAGATCGGCTGCTTCGAGGAAGCGCCCGCAAACTTGACGATGAGCTGCGCCGTGCAGTCGACGGGGGAATAGTCAACGTCCCCCGCCCAGACGGATTCCGGCGCGAAGCCGAGACGGATGTACGTCTTGAGCCGTGAGGTGAAGGCGTTCGCCATGTGGTTGATCTGGAACTCGCCGTCCGAGAAGCGGCCCTGCAGGTTGCCGACGCGGAGAATTTGCGCGTCCAGACCCTTCTCGATGGCGGCGAGCACCTCGCGCTCGCCGAGAAATTTGCTCGCGGCGTAATCGTTGCTCAGATCCTGCCTGAAGTAGAAGTCCTCCTCCGTCAGGAAGGGAATGCGCTCGGTGCGGTTTTCCAGGGCGAACTGGCCGATGGTCGGCGTGGAGATGTGGATGAAGCGCGCGCCGCGCTCCATGCACAGCGCGGCGAGCCGCCGCACGCCGCCGACGTTGATCTGATACATTGCGTCGCCATAGGTAAAGTGGGAAACGTCCGCCGCACAGTTGATGGCTATGTCGAATTCCGCGGCCGTCCCGTTCAGAATATCGTCCTTTGTCAAATCGCCCTCCACGACGGAGAGGCGGCTCTCAAACGCCTCGTCGAAGCTGTCGCCGAAGTAGTAGAACAGCATCGTCTTGATTCTCTGCTCGGCGGCGAGCTTGCCCTTCGGACGCGCCATGCACAGCACGGTGCTGTCCGTCGTCTCGATCAGCTCCCGCAGAACGTGCAGGCCGAGGTAGCCCGTGGAGCCCGCGAGGAGGACACGCTTCGGCACGGGGCCGAAGGAGACGTCCCGCTTCCATTTGAGCAGAGGAGCGAGGGAGGCGTAGTCGAAGTCCGCGATCTCCGGACGCTCGGAGACGACGGGCTCCTGCCTGAGTCCGGCGCACATGAGGCGGACGGTCGGATTTGAGAAGACGGTTGAATATTTCAGCGGGATGCCTGCGGCCTCCGCCTCAATCGCGAGGTGCGCCGCGAGCAGCGAGTCGCCGCCGATCTCGAAGAAGTTGTCGTCGATGCCGATGCGCTCCTTCTCGAGCAGCTTCCCCACGATGGCGCACAGCGTTTCCTCCTGCGGCGTCTCCGGCGCGCGGTATTCGACATGGACGGAAACCTTCAGCGCCGCGAGTGCCTTCTTGTCCGTTTTGCCGCTCGACGTGACGGGCATTTCCGGGATCTGCAGGAACGCGGAGGGCACCATATAGTACGGCAGCGTCTCCGAGAGGCGGCCGCGGAGCTCCTCGGCCGGGATCTGGCGCGGGGAGGTGAAGTAACCGCAGAGGAACTGCACCTTGCCGTCGTTTTTCAGCAGGACGCAGCAGCTCGTCACATCCGGGACGGTGCTGAAGACGGATTCGATCTCGCCGAGCTCAATGCGGAAGCCGCGCAGCTTGACCTGATCGTCCATTCGTCCGAGGTAGACGAGCTCTCCGCCCCGGCTCCAGCGGACGAGGTCGCCCGTGCGGTACATCCGCTTTCCGTCCGTTTCGATGAAGCGGGCCGCCGTTTCCTTCGGAAGATTCCGGTAGCCGCGCGCCAGCCCGACGCCGCCGACGCAGAGCTCGCCGGGGCAGCCCGCCGGGAGCAGCTGGCCGCGCTTGCCGAGAACGTACACGGAAAGACCCTTGACCGGGACGCCGAGGTTCGCGTTCGGACTGAATACCTCCTGCGCGGAGGTTACGATAGTCACCTCGGTCGGGCCGTACGCGTTGAAGATGCGCAGCCGCGGCGCGAGAGCGCGGAGCTTTTCCCAGAGCGCCGGCTGGAAGGCTTCGCCGCCGCTCATCAGGACGTCGAGCCCCCTGACCGCCTCGCGGAAGTCCTCATAGCCGAGGTAGGAGAGGAGGCGGGAGGGCGTCGCGAAGAGAACGTTCGATTTCTCCTCCTGCATCCGCCTGCCCAGCAGGGCCGGGTTGTCAATTTCCTCCTGCGAGGCGAAGCAGACGGAGACGCCGTTGAGAACCGGCGTGAAAATCTCAAGCACGGAGATGTCGAACGAGAGCGAGCCGATGGCGTGCGCCGTGCGGCCGCACTTTGCCGTCGCCGAGATGAGCGAGCAGCTGTCCGGCCGCGCCAGGTTGACGAGGCCGCGGTGCTCAATCAGGACGCCCTTGGGTCTGCCCGTCGTGCCGGAGGTGTAGATGCAGTAGCAGAGCCCGTCCGGCCGGACATCCGCCTTTGGCGGCTCGTCGGAGAACGCGAGAGCGTCCTCGTAAAGCAGCGGGGAGATTTCCCCGGGCAGCTGCGCAAGGAATTTCTCCTGCGTGATGACGCACGAGACGCCCGCGTCGTGCAGGATGAACTCAATGCGATCCTTCGGATACGTCGGCTCGAGGAAGAGGAAGCCCTGCCCCGCCTTGAGGATGCCGAGCACCGAGACAAAAACCGCCGGCCCTCTCGGCAGCATGACGGCCGTCAGGCGTTCTCCGCCGCCGCAGCGGGAGAGCAGCGCGTTCGCCACGGCGTTCGCGCGAAGCGACGTCTCGCGGTATGTCAGCGACTCCCCGGCGCCGCGCACGGCGCAGCGCTCCGGCGTTTTCGCCGCCTGCCGCTCAAAGAGATCGACGACGGTGTCGTTCGACGGCGCGGGCGTCAGGCTGCACTGGCCGAGGCGGTCGAGCAGCTCCCTTTCCTCGGCGGCGACGACGGAGAAGGCGCGCAGGGGCGCGGCGGGATTGGCCGCCGCCGTCTCGAGGATCTGCATCAGTCCCTCGTGCAGGCGGCGGATCTCCTGCTCGTCAAAGAGCACCTTGCGGTGGTCGTAAAACACGGTGTAGCTGTCGTCAAAGAGGTCGAGGACGTGCAGAATCAATCCGCCCATCATCGTCGACGGATCGCCGAACCATACGTCGATCGGGAAGTGATAGTCCCCGACGTCGATCTTCGTCTTCTGGTAGGAGACGGACGCGTCGATGAGGTCGCGGGCGCTGTCCTGCCCGGCGGCGGCGTCCTCGACGATCCGCATCAGCGGATATTTCTTATGCTTTGCCGCCCGCGCCGACCGCGCGGCGACGTCCCGGCAGAAATCGAGGAACGACGCGTCCGGATCCGGCGTGCAGCGCAGCGGAAGCTCCATGACGAACATCCCCACGCAGCCGCGCTCCGCCTCGGTGTCGCGGTTCAGGCGCGGCAGGCCCATCACGACGTCCCTGCAGTCCGCGCGCTGGAAGAAGTACAGGCACAGCGCGGCCGTGAACAGGATGTACGGCTGCAGCCCGCAGTCGCGGGAAAATTCCTTGATGCGCCGCGAGACCTCCGCGGAGAGCCGGAACACGCGCCGCGAGGCCGAGCGGTCGCCCGTCGCCTCCGGGCTGAGATAGGATTCGCTCAGGGAGAGGTTCCCGAGGGCTTCCTTCCAGAACGCGCGGTCCGCCTCGGCTCCCTCTCCCCGCAGGTACGCCTCCTCCTGCGGGAGAAAGTCGACGGGGGAGGGATGACGGTGCGAGGGCGTCTGCCCGTCTCGGATCATGAGATAGTTGGAGAATATCTCAGACCAGAGCAGGCCGGTCGCCCAGCCGTCGCACCAGATATGATGGAATTTACAGAACATCCCGCTGCACCGGTCGCTGAGCCGGACGAGCCGGAACTCCACGAGAGGGGCGTTGAGGAACGCGAAGGGCCGGTGCCCCCAGCGCCGGAACGTATCCTCCTGCTCCTGCTGGGACAGCGCGCGCAGATCCTCCTCGGGAAGGGACGTATGCATATACGGCGCGATGTACTGCACGATGGTTCCCTCGGGAGAGGCAATCTGCGTGCGCGCGCCGGGATTCTCGCGGAGAAAGAGATTGACAGCCTCCTCCATGCAGTCGTGCCGCAGCGGTTCGCGCGCTTTCAGCACAAAATACAGGACGTTCACGTCCGTGCCGGAGGCGACAATTTCCTGGGAATAAATATTTTGCTGAGCCAGGGAAAGCGGGTAATAAGTTGATTCCATAGGAAACGGTTCCTTTCTGTATTCAGAGGGGCGAAGCGCGCTTCGCCCGAAAAAGCATGGGAACGCCTGAAAAAGCCGCTGCTTCCCGCCGGACAGGCGAGAAGGTCAAGGGCGGACGCGCCGTCCGCCTTACTTGTCTGCCGCCGCGAGCAGCTTTTTCATCATGAAGCAGTTTTGACCGTCGCGATATTCGTAAGCGACCTCGTCCATACTCCTGCGTACCATATAAATGCCCAGGCCGCCGATTTGCCGGTCTTCGGCGCTCAGCGTGACGTCGGGATCCTCTCTGGCAAGCGGATCATACGGCGTGCCGCGATCCATGAAGTCAATCCGAATGCTCAAGGGCTCGTCCTCCAGCGTCCAGGACAGCGTCACGGGGCCGCGTCCGGGCTCGTAGGCGTAAAGAGCGATATTGACGTAGATCTCCTCTACGGCGATGTCGATCACGATCTTTTCCTCCTCCGGAACGCCGAGCGCGTCCAGCGGGGAGTTGATAAATTCGAGGACACCGTCGAGCTGCTGGGTTTCTGCCGAGATGGTGATCGTTTTCGATTTCGGAATTCCGGGACGCAGGTAGTTCACAGCATCACACCCCTGTTTTCATTGCGCGCCCGCCGGTCCGTACACTTCTGTGAAGGACCGGCTCGGGCCTTCATCTTCCTATCTGTATTATAAGTCCCCCGCCTTCCTTTTGTAAAGCAAGACGAAGCGTTCGGAAAAAAGATTTAGAAAAATTTTAGAAATAAAACGCGCGCCCCGGATTTGCAGCGGAGCAAATCCGGGGCGCGCATTGCGGGGAATCGCCTGTGGGACGGCTTGAGCGGAAGCGGCTTTCAGGCCGTTTCCGTTCGGAAATCCTCCGCCAGCTCGGGAAGGTTATCCGCAAAAACCAGTCCCTCGGCCAGGAGCTTTGCAAAGTCTGTCGCCTTGCGAAGATTTTCGGGAGTGGAGGGAAGCAGCGTTTCCGAGACGCTGCGCTCCGCAATTTCCCGGATCTCAATGCCGATTCCCTTCTCGTCCTCCCGGACGACGTACTCCATGGTCAGATGATTCCATTTTGCTTGTCCTACTACCGTACTTGTCATGCCTCCACACCTCAATCAAAGATGATAATACAGACTTACCAATCTGCCTTTGGCAATTCTTATCTTACACAATGAAGAGAGGTCGGTCAATGGGTAAAAAGACGGAAGTTTGATGTGAATAAACGCCACATTCTAAAGATCTTCTAAAAATCGCACATTTTGACTCTCAAAAAACAAAAATGCCTATATAATGCGAGATTTTATTTTCTGATTTTCCGATGCATGGAAGTTATTTCCAAAGATTTGTGGATAAAAATTACTTGAAAATAAAACTTTAGTGTCAATTTACACCACATCAGGCGAGAGGGGAATTTTCCGCTCTCCCTTCGTCGGAGAGCGTCCATCCGCAGTCGTTGTGATAGATCATGAGACGCGTCATGCCGCCGTCGATGCAGACGTTTTCGCCCGTGATAAAGCCCGCCCTGTCGGAGCAGAGATAGAGAACCATGCTGGCGATGTCCAGCGGGTTCCCGACCCTGCCCGCCGGCTGCTGAAAGGCGTCCGGACCCTCGTAGCGGCGGAACGAGGTGTCGATCCATCCGGGCGAGATGGAGTTGACGCGCGCTTTTCCGGCGAGACTGACGGCGAGCGCGTGCGTCAGCGCGGAGATCCCGCCCTTCGCGGCGGTGTAGCTCTCTGTCTGCGGCTGACTCATCCTGTCGCGCGAGGAGGAGATGTTGACGACGGACGCGCCCGGCGCGAAAAGCGGCAGCAGGAGCTTCGTCAGGTAGAACGGCGCGGCGACCCCGACGCGCAGCGCGTAGTCGAATTCCTCGTACGAGCACGCGTCGATCCCCTTCATGACGGGCAGCGCGTTGTTGACGAGAAAGTCGACCCGCCCGTATGCGCCGGCGATTTTTTCCGCGAAGCCCTCGAGCGCCGTTTTGTCTCCCACATCCCCGACGAAGAAGTCGTTCGGCAGCAGGTCAATCACGCAGACCGACGCGCCCGCCTTGCGGAACTCGTCCGCGACGGTTTTTCCGATACCCCTTGCGCCTCCCGTCACGACGGCGACGCGCCCCTCAAACATTCCTTCAAACATGGCAGTTCCCTCCCGATATTTTTCAGTGTAGTCTGCTCTGCCTCTATCGTACCCCGGCGGAAGGCAGGAGTCAACCGTTTTGCCTGCCGGAGAGGGCGTTAAAAAAACCGACGGAAAATCTTCTGTATACTTTTAGACAACGGAAGCGGTATCGCTGTGCGGAGCGCACGGCGGATGCGGGAGGGGAGGGCTTCGCCGTATGGGATCCATCATCGTCTTTCTTCTGGTCGTCCTCGCGATCTATGTGCTCGTCGTCTTTATCCTTCCGCTGCTCGCCGCGTTCGGCGGAGCGGCGGCTCTGGCGATTGCCGCTGCCGCGGCGGCCGCAGGACTGGTCTTCGCGGTGAAGAACTACCTTGCGGCAATCCGAAGCTGTGTCAGCTTCACGCACTGGGAGTGGACGCGGGACGACGAGCCCGCCAGGCGCAGCTACTTCTTCGGCCCCGGCTTTGCCCAGCTGACCGGGGCCGTCCGCACCGCCTTTCGCCTCAATGCCGCGTCCGCCGGGAAGCTCCGCGCGGCGGGCAGGCGCATCAGGGGAACGAACGGCGGCGTCCTCGGCGCGGTGCGCGCGGCGGGCGGCGCGATCTTCACGACGGTTGCCTCCGCCTGTGTCTACTGCGCCGGGGCGATCCTCTGCGCCGCGTTCGCCGCCGTACACGGAGCCGTGACCTCGCTCGTCATGGCGGCGGCCGCCGCCGTCTTCTCAGTGGTGTGGCTCGCGGACAGGCTCTATCTTCTGTGGCGGAAAATCCGTTCCGACTGCCCGCACTGCAAGACGAGGTTTCTGATTCCGGCCTTCCGCTGCCCCGCGTGCAGCGCCGTCCACAGGAAGCTCACCCCCGGGCCGTACGGAATCTGGACGCACCGCTGCTCCTGCGGGGAGAAGCTCCCCGCCACCTTCCTGAACGGCAGATCCCGGCTCGAGGCGTTCTGCCCGCAGTGCGGCGCGCCGATGGAGGCCTCGGACGCCCGTCCCGTCGTGTTCCAGCTCGTCGGCGGCAGCAAGGCGGGGAAGACGGTCTATCTCTCCGCGTTTTTCCATGAGTATCTGCGCCGTCTCGCCGGAAGGAGCGTGTCCGTCACCATTCCCGAGCGGTACAGGCCGTATTTCGACGAGCTCGAAGCCTGGTACGCGGGCGCGGACTGCCCCGCCACGGCGCAGCGGAACGCGCAGATGTACCCGCTCCTGATCGACGGCCCGCTCGGCGTCCGCCGTCAGTTTTCCATCTACGACGTCGCCGGGGAGCTGTTCGACGGCCATTCCGCGGACGCGGAGCTCGTGCAGCGCCAGTTCCACTACTGCGACGGACTTCTCTTTCTCCTCGACCCGTTCAGCGGCGGTTTGCTCCGCTCCGCGAGGCTTCGCGCCGGTGAAAGCCTCTCCGACTTCAGCGAGATGCCGCCGGAGGAGGCGGCGGAGCATTTCGTCAACTACCTGATCCGTACCGGCCACGCCAGATCCGGCGCACGCTGCCGGATCCCGCTCGCGGTTCTCATCGCGAAGGCCGACGAGCGGGAGGTGAAGCGCCGGATCGGCCCCGCCAGAATCGGCAGCGTGTTCCGCAGCGCGCCGGAGCAGTACGGGACGTACGAAAACGCCCGCGACGCCGTCTGCCGCCAATTTCTGCTGGACGCCGGCCTCGCGGCTGCCGTAAACTGCCTCGAAACCTCGTTTGTCACGGTCCGCTATTTTCCCGTCAGCGCGATGGGACACGCGCCGGACGGCACGCCGTACGAGCCCTGGGGTATCTCCGAGGCTGTCGAGTGGATGCTCCCCCTCGCGGACAGGGAGCTTGCCGCTCTCGTCGCGCTTCCCGCGCGCGGAACCATTTGAAGGAGGCGAATCATCCATGCCGTTAAGCGAACCGTTCACATCAGACACGACCTCGATCCCTGCCGATCCTCTGCCGGAGGACGCGCTTCCCCTTCCCGGGGAGGACGCTCCGCCCGGAGACGGCGCCCCGCCGCCCGCGCGGGAGGAGCCTCCGCGCTCGGCGGAGGAGCGGCTTTCCCGGTATCACGACGCCGTCCTCGAGGCGCTGTCCCGCGGGGACGCCGCGCGGGACGAGCTGCTTTCCCGCCTGGATCGCGTCCTCGAGGCGCAGGAGAGGAGCGAGCGCCGGCTCGCTCAGGCGCTCCGCGAGAACGCCGATTTTCAGATTCAGGTGCGCCGCGGGATGCAGCAGGAGCTCGACGCGCTCCGGAAGCAGCAGGAGGGCGAGCAGTTTACCCCGCTGCTGCGCGAGCTCGCGTCCATCTATGTGGAATACGGGGCGCTTCTCGACTGCGGGGAGCTGCCGGAGCGCCCCCGGAGCAATCTTCGCGCCCTGTTTGACCAGCTCGAGGATCTGCTCGCCGAGTACGGCGCGCAGATCTGCCGCACCGAAACAGGCGCGGAGCGCCCGGCAAGGACGTGCAGAATTGCCGCCAAGCTTCCGACGGGCGACAGGGACAAGCACAACACGGTTGCCGCGAGCAGAAAGCCCGGTGTGCTCCGCGGGCGTACCGTGCTGTACCCGGAGCTCGCCGACGTCTTCGTCTTCGATCCGTCCCTCGCGGAGGAGGCGGCGCAGACAGCTGATTCAGAAACTGACCATGCAGAAGGAGGAAACGGAAAATGAGTACCTACGGCATCGATCTGGGGACGACCTATTCCTGCATCGCGGCGCTTGACCGCAACGGCAACCCCGAGGTGATCCGCAATCAGATGGATCAGAGCGACACGCTCGCCTCCGCCGTCTTCTTTGAGAGCGCCGACAACGTGGTCGTCGGCAGCAGCGCGAAGGAGAGGGTCGAGACGGACGGCGACCGCGTCGTCCAGTTCGTCAAGCGCGAGATCGGCAAGCCCGACGCGCACGTCTGGGAGTTCGACGGAAAGACGTACACGCCCGTTGAGATCAGCGCCCTGATTCTCAGGCGTCTCAAGCAGATGGTCGAGGAGCAGGGCGGCACGGTGGACAACGTGGTCATCACCTGCCCGGCGTATTTCGGCCTCGAGGAGCGCAGCGCGACGAAGCAGGCCGGCGAGCTGGCGGGCATGAACGTCCTGAATCTTATCAATGAGCCGACGGCCGCCGCGCTGAGCTACTGCGCGCGCCAGTTCCAGGAGGAGAGGACGATTCTCGTCTACGACCTCGGCGGCGGCACCTTCGACGTCACCATCGTCAAAATGTCGCTGGACACAAATCCCGACGGCAGCGAGGTGCAGCGGGTGACGGTCGTCGCCACGGGCGGCAACGACCGCCTCGGCGGCAAGGACTGGGACGACATCCTCTTTGACCACATCCTCCGCGCGTGCTGCGACGAGAACGGCCTCAGGCCCGAGGACATCGACGCCGAGACGCGCCAGCTCATCCGCAGCAAGGTGGAGCTCACGAAGACGAAGCTCAGCACCGCCGAATCCGCCAAGGTGAGAATCAGCGTGGAGGGAGCCATGACGAGCCTCGTCATCACCCGGGAGGAGTTTGAGCGCATGACCTCCGACAAGGTGGCGCAGACGATGACCTATGTGGAGTCCGTGCTGCATGAGGCGGGGGATATTCCGATCGACATGGTGCTGCTGGTCGGCGGCTCGACCTATATGCCGATGATCCGCAGCGCGGTGGAGGCGAGATTCCCCGGAAAGGTGCAGCTCCACGAGCCGAACCGCGCCGTCGCGATGGGAGCCGCTCTCTACGCGAATATGCTGGTCGACGAGGTGATGGGAGGCGGCGCGGCCTCCGCCGGCGAAACGGGGAAGAGCGAGACGCCCCAGCCGTCTCAGACGGGCGGCGGCAGCGGCATCACTGTCTCCGTCGTCGACCAGACGCCCCGCTCGTTCGGCCCCGGCGTTCTGAACGAGGCGAAGGAGTACATCGTCGACAACCTCATCAAGAGGGGAGAGGTCATGCCCGCCGCCTGCGTCAAGACGTACTATACCGCGGCGGACAACATGGAAAAGATTGTCCTGCGCGCCTTCGAGAGTATGTGCGTCGAGGACACTCTGACGCCCTGCGTCGACAACTTCGGCGAGCCGCAGCCCACGAATCCCGCGTACGGCGTGAAGCTCCTCGGCGAGCTGGAGCTGCTGCTCCCGCCGAATACGCCGAAGGGCGCTCCGATCGAGGTGACCTTCCAGGTGGACGCGGTCGGCGTGTACGTCAAGGCCGTCAATCTCTCGACCGGCGAGCAGGTCGACACGACGCTGCGCATGGACTCCGACGTCGACACGGCAGCCAGCGCCGCCAATCAGCTCACCGTCTCCGCGGAGTAACGCTCCGGAGGAAAAGAAGCGCGTCCTGCCCGACCGCAGGACGCGCTTCTTTTCGTCCTCCCGCTAAAAAAACGCCCGGGAGGAATGCGATACAATAGGTTCACAGAAAAAATGAGACGCTGCGCCGCCCCGACGCGGGCGGCAGGGAGGGACTGCCATGGGAATCAGAGTAGGAATCGATCTCGGGACGACATACTCCGCCGTCGCCGTCATGGACGAGAGCCGGGGGAGGCCTCAGATTGTCCCCAACACGCTCGGCGAGCGGATCACCCCCTCCTTCCTTCAGTTTACGGAAGACGGCGGAGTCGTCGTCGGGACGGAGGCGAAGGAGGCCTTCGAGGCCGGAGAGCCCGGCTGCGCCTCCGTCTTCAAGCGAAGCATGGGCAGCGGGGAGGCGTACTGCTCCTTTTACGGAAAGACGTATACGGCGGAGGATTTGTCCGCGATCCTTCTGCGCCATCTCAGGGAGGAGGCGGA
Organism: uncultured Clostridia bacterium; assembly: GCA_944380675.1. Classification (GTDB taxonomy): domain Bacteria; phylum Bacillota; class Clostridia; order Oscillospirales; family Acutalibacteraceae; genus Caccousia. Next base: position 48,361 of record CALWIH010000002.1, read on the forward strand.
GCGCGTCACCCGCCGGACGATCGACGAGGCGGTCGTCACGGTGCCCGCGTACTTTTACCACAGGGAGCGCCAGGCAACGCTCAGCGCCGCGAAAAAGGCCGGTCTGCGCGTCCGCCAGCTGATCAACGAGCCGACGGCCGCAGCCATGAACTACGGCGCAGACCATTGGCGTGAAAACGCGCGCGTCCTCGTGTACGACCTCGGCGGCGGGACGTTCGACGTCACGCTCGTCGAGATGCGCGCGGGAAACCGCATGGAGACGCTGCAGACCACCGGGGATCACACCCTCGGCGGCAAGGATTGGGACGCGCGCGCCGCCGCTCTGCTCGAGGCCCGGATCGAGGAGGAGACCGGCCTCTCCGCGAAGGACAGCCCCGCCCTGCGCCAGCTCGTGAGCAGAAGCGCGGAGAGCGTCAAACGGCAGCTGACCTCCTGCAGCACGGCCTCCGTACGGCTTGACCTGCCGGGCTGCGGAAAGTACGACGCCCTGGTGACGCTCGAGGAGTTCGAGCGCTGCACCGGCGACCTTCTCGAGCGGACGGGCGCTCTGTGCGAAAGCCTCCTGCGCGGCCTCGCGATTACCTGGCGGGACGTCACCGACGTCCTCCTCGTGGGCGGCTCGACCAGGATGCGCCAGGTGCCGTCGTACCTCAAGCGGATCAGCGGACATACGCCGCTTTCTCAGGTGAATCCCGACGAGGCGGTCGCCCTCGGCGCCGCCATACAGGCGTGCCTGCCGCTGCCGGAGTACAGCGTGATTGCTCTGCAGCCGCCCGGCGGGAAGGGAGAGCCGTCTGCCTCTCCCGCGTTCCCCTTCCCGAGGCCCGCGGCAAAGCCCGCCGGAGAGAAGCGTTTTCTCCCCGGCCCCGTGGGACGGGAGACGCCCCTCGCGAACGCCCTTGCCATGCGCCACGCAGACGTTGTCGCTCACGCGATGGGCGTCATCGCGGTCAACGCGGCGGGGACGGCCTACATCAACAAGACCATCGTCCCCGCCAACCAGAGGATCCCCGTCAAATGCGCCGAGGCGTTTCATTTTTACACCGCCTCCCATGGGGACAACGAGCTGGAGATCTATGTCCTGCAGGGGACGAAGCCCCCGCTCGAGTGCCATATTATCGGCAAATACGTCGTCTCGGGGATCCGGCACGACCGCAGGGCGAATCCGACGATCATCCGGATTCAGTACAGCTACGATGCGAGCGGCATGGTGCACGTCCAGGCGCGTCAGGGGGACGGCGAGGCGGATCTCCCGATCCGCGAGGAGCCCGTCCCCCGGGACATGAGCCGCTTCGGCAGGCCGATTGACCCCGCCGAAAGGACGCCCGCCGCGGAGCCGCTCTCCCTCGTGCTGGCGGTCGACGTCTCCGGCAGTATGCGGGGCGGGCCGATCCGCGACGCGCTGCGCGCCATGTGCCGTTTCACGGACAGCTTCGACGACTACCCCGGCGACGTCCGCATCGGCGTGATTGCGGTCTCCGACAAATCGCTGATTGTGCAGCCGCTGACGGACGACCTCGATCGGTGCAGGGAATCCATCCGCTCCATCACCTGCGGCATGACGGGCACAAGCAATTTCGCGCATCCGTTCGACGACCTCCGGTCGATGCTTGAGGACAGGCCGGGCAGGCGGATGGGCATCGTCCTCGCGGACGGCGTCTGGGCGTATCAGGACGAGGCCGTCCGCGCCGCGAAGGCGTGCCACCGCAGGCGGATCGACATCGCCGGCGTCGGCTTCGGCTCCGCGGACGAATCGTTTCTCAGAAAAATCAGCTCCGGCGACGTGCGCTCCATGCTGGTGAAGCAGAGCGAGCTCGAGAGGAGCTTCGGCAGAATCGCGCAGGAGATCGGCGCGGGAAGAAAGGGAAAGACGGGCCGCGCCGGGGGCGAGACCGGCACGGAGACGTGGGCGGCCGTCAGCGAGCGCTGAGCACGGCGCAGGAAACAGGAAAGGGGGATGGCCTTGGAGAGGCGGAACTATTTTGAAATCCTCGGGCTGGAGTTCGACCCTCCCGAGCGCAGCCCGAGAAAGATCGAGCAGGCTGTCGGGGACTGGAAAAAGAGGACGCAGGAAATGCTCGCGAACGAGTCCGACAGCGCCCGCCGCGCGGCTCTCTCCGAGGAGCTGGCCCTTCACGCGCAGATGACGGCTGCGCTGAGCGACGGCAAGTCGAGAGCCGCCGAGGCGCGCGCGCTCAAGGAGCGGAGAGTCGCCGAGCTCGAGCGCCTCCTCGACATCCTGCTGACGGGCCGGACCGGCACGCCGGAGGTGACGAACGCCCAGATCCGCGGCGTCCGCGCCAAGCTCGGGCTTTCCGCCGGGACGATCGAGGAGACCTACCGGAAAAAGGGCTTTACGGTTCGCCCGCGCGGCAGCGGCGCCGATCTGAAGGAGGCGTTCCTCTCCCCGGTGGTTGCGGAGAGCGTCAGCGGAAAGCTCGCCTGTCTCCGCACGATGACGAACCCCGGCTTTTCCTGGGCGCCGAAGGTATCCGATCTGTTCGATCTGGCCTGCTATTTCAGCGGGGGCTCGGAGCGGGACGCGGCGGCGTTCCGCAGGAGAAGGACGGCGGAGCTGCGCGGCGTCATGGAATCCGGCTCCGCGCAGTACGCGAGCGATATGAGCGAGCAGGGGCATCTGATGGCAGACCTGTTTACCGCCGGGGCGACGCAGGTGTTCGACTGCGAGGAAAGCAGGCGGCGGTATGAGCAGACGCTCGAGCGGGAAAAGCTGAGCGGCTTGTTTGCCCAAATCAAGTCCGCTCCCGAGGTCTTCAAGCGGGATCCCTATTTCGCGGAGAGCTGCCTGCAGATGATTCAGAAAAGCTTCCCAGACTATGATCTGGCGCTTGCGCTTTACAACCATGAGGCCGGCCTGCAGCTCGACCCCTACGAGCCCGCCGAGGCGCTGATCCATGTGACCTGCGCCTCCTGCAGGACGCCGGCGGCCTTCCGTACGCGCGAGGAGGCGGAGCGCGGGCAGTGCTCCGTCTGCGGCGCGCCGCTGTACCTTGTCTGCCCGCGCTGCGGGAAGAAGGTGCCCGCCTCCGCCATCCGCTGCGCGTGCGGCTTTTCCATCGGCGAGCTGCCGTTTTTTGAGGAATACTGCGAGGCGGCGCGGTCGGCGCTCCGGGAGATGAACCTCCCGGAGGCGAGAAGGCAGCTTTCCGGCGCGGAGAACGCCCATCCCGGCCATCCGAAGCTCGCCGCGCTCAGGCGGGAGCTCGAGGCCGCGGAGGAGAAATACCGCAGGCCGCTTCGTGAGCTGCAGGCGCAGATCGGGGCGGGGAGGCTGTACACGGCGCAGAAGACGATCGCCTCCCTCGCCGCCGCGCTGCCGCAGCTCAACCTCGAAGCGCAGAGCAGGCTTGTCCGCGAGGGGCTCGCCGGGGCGAAGAGGCGAATGCCTTCCGCCGGCCTTTCTCCGCGCGAGAAGGGGAACCGCTGCGCCGAGATCCTCGAGACTGTTTCCGACTATCCGCCCGCCCTCGCGCTCCTCGCCCAGTGCCGCCCGTCCGCGCCGCGCTCGCTCTGCGCGGCCTTCTCCGCCGGGGAGCCGCCGGTCTGCACGCTGACGTGGAGCGCCGCCGGCGATCGCGGCGTGACGTACTGTGTGGCGCGCGCGAAAAACGGTGTCCCGCGCCGCAGCACCGAGGGGGAGCTGCTTGCCTCCGGCCTGACCGCGCTCGAATATCGGGACAAGACGGTCGAGCCGGGCGTGCGCTACGGCTACGCCGTGTTCGCCCAGCGGGCCGGCGTCACGTCCGATCCCGCTGTCTGCGAGGCGGAGCGCCTCAGCGAGCTCGACCCCGCCTATGTCAAGGCGTCGGCGGAGGACGGCGCGTGCCGCTTCAGCTGGGTGCTGCCGAAAAACTGCGCGGGCGTACGGATTCTCCGCCGCTGCGGCGCGATTCCCGGCGACCGCCCCTCGGCGGAGTGCACGCTTCTCACGGAGTCTGTTCAGGCAAATTTCATCGATTCCTCCGCGGTGAACGGCACGACGTACGGCTACCGCCTCCAGTGCGCGTACCCCGGAGCCGGGGGCCTTCGCTTCAGCGAGGGACGCACCTTCCTGCTCCGTCCGGAGCGTCCGCCCGCCGCCCTCCGGAATCTCGCCGTGACGGCGGAAGGGCGGACGGTCACGGTACGCTGGACGCCCTCGGGAGAGGGGGACGCTGTTCTGGTGCGGGAGAGCGCCTCCCCGCCCGGCGCTTCCTGCTCCGGGAGGCTTGTCTCCGCGTCGGAGCTCAACGCCGTCCTCGGCGGCAGAACGCTCGCGCAGGCGAAAAGCTCCGCGGGACAGTGCCGCTTTGAGATACCGCCCGACTCGGCGATCTCGCTGGCGGTGGCCGTCCTTTCCGGCTCCCGGGCGATGGTGTGCGGATTTTTCCGCGCCGCGAGCGTCGGCAGGCTTGAGCTCAGCCGGACGGGCACGCGCATGGAGGGCGCGCGCCTGCAGATCACGCTGCGCAGACTGCCCGCCCGTCTTGAGCGGATTCATTACCTCGTTTCCGGACCGGCGGGGCGGCGGTGGGCGGGGGCGGACGACGCGCGCCGCGGCGCTCTCCCGTCCGTCGCCGTGGGAGAGTACAAACGGGACGGCATGATCCTTGTCGAGAATCCCCCGAAGGGCGAGCTGTGCCTCTCCGTCATCGGGCAGTACCGGATGCCGGACGGGAGCGCCGTCTTTTCCGACGCCGCGAAGCTGCAGGTCAGCAACCGGCCGAAGGAGAAAATCTCCTATTCGCTCAGCTGGGAAAGCGGTCTGTTTTCCGCGCGGGCGAGGTCGAAGCGGTGCAGGCTCTGCGTCTCCTGCGAGGCGGCGCGCACGCCTGTGCTCAGGCTGGCGTACCGCACCGACGGGCATATCCCGATGCAGCTTTCGGATCCGAGAACGGTGGTGCTCCACACGATTCGGGAATCCGACAGAGGCTTCCCCGCCGGAACGTACGTCCACGTTATTCCGGACTCTGTCTGGAAGCAGATCCGTCCGGGGACGGAGCTGCGCCTGATGCTGAGCGAGGAGGATATGGCCGCCTATGAGCTTGTTCCCGGAAGTCTCAGCCAGCTCAGAGTACCGTAAAAGGAGGATGAAAAATGGGCTTTCGTGAATCTCATGTCCTGTGTCCGAGCTGCCTGCACGAGCTGCGCAGCGGCGACATGGTGATGGCCTGCCCGATCTGCGGGACGCACGCCGAGCCGACGGCAATGGATCTGCTTCGGCACAGGCCGCCCAGGTGCGGAAAAAAGGGCTGCGGCGGAATTGCCAGCGTGCGGCTGTGCCGCTTCTGCAAATCGCCGCTCCCCGCCGATTTCCTCGGCTGCGGCAGACATCTGCGCTTCAGTCTGCTGGGCGTCACGGGGGCGGGCAAAACCAATTTCCTGACGACCATGCTTCACGAGCTGCGCAGTGCTGCCGGATCCCCGTGGGTCGCTTCGCCGATGGATTCGCAGACGGCGGATCTCTTCCGGGAGAACGATCGCGCCGTCTATGAGCGGGGAGAGCCCGCGGCGGCCTCTCCCGCCGGCGTCGCCCCGCCGCCGCAGATTTGGCGGATCAGGGATCGGACGATGATGACCTCCTCGTTTATCCCGTCCTACTCCATGACGATCTTTGACGGCGCGGGGGAGGACTGCGAGCGCATCAACCCCGCCATCAGCCGGTATATCGACGGCTCGAAGGCGCTTGTCATCCTGATCGACCCGCTGTCTCTGCCCGGCGTCGCGCGAACCATCTCGTCCGACGTTCTGAGCTGGTCCACGACGGCTTCCCACGGCGCGGACGTTTCCGCCGACATGGTGGACGGCCTCGCCAACTATGTCCGCCAGGGCTGCGGACTCGTTCCCGGAAAGCTGATCAACCGGGACGTCGCCGTCGTCTTCACGAAAATTGACGCCGTGCGGGAAAGCTTCGGCACCGCGACGGTCATGCAGTCGAGCCCCCATCTCGCCGCGGGAGGCTTCGTGAAGGCGGACGCCGACGCCGTGGACGCCGAGATCCGCGACTGGCTGGAAAGCCGCGGGGAGAGCGCCTTCCTCAACGCGATTGAGACGAATTTCCGCGCGGACAAAATCCGTTTCTTCGGCGTCTCGAGCTTCGGTCATCCCCCCACCGGAAGCTCCCGTCTCGGGCGTGTCGTGCCGCATCGCGTACTCGATCCGCTGGTCTGGATGCTCTCAAAGGAGCATATCGTCCGCACTGTCTGAGAAACGCCGCGCGGTACCGGCGCAGGAAAGGATGGTTGTCTCATGCTCGATCAGTTGATCTATACGCGCTGCTTCCCTCACCGCGACCTGAAGCTTCGCGGTCAGGTGGTGCGCAGCGACGGGTTCGGCGTCTTCTCCGTGAGCGCCGGGCTGCTTTCCGATGACTGCGCCGTCGACCTCGGCTTTCTGCAGGCGCGGCTGGCCGTCCCGAACGGGGCGAAAGAGTCGTCGGAGCCGGGGCTGTTTTCGTCCTACGAGTATGTGCAGGCCGGACCCGACACGTACGCCCTCACTCTCGAGACAGCCCGCCCGCGCTGCACCGTCCCGCGCGCGGACGGGAAAAGCCACCGCTCCGGCACCTATCTCAAGCAGTGCCTCATCGGCAAGCCGGAGGGCCGCCCCGCCGACTGGTTCGGCGCGTCCGTCTGGGACGCCCACAGCCTCCCGGAGAACGACTACTATCTCGCTGGGGAAGCCGCGCCGCCGCTGCTGCCGCAGGTTTCCGCCGCGCCGCAGGGCGGGACGGCGACGCCGGAGCGCGTGCGGGCGTTCGTCCGCGGCGGCCGCGGGGAGGCCGTGCGCGCGTGCCTGTGGTTTCTCCTCTCCGAATTCGAGAAGCCCGAGGAGGAGCGCAGGGTTCTCCTCATCCGGGATTTGCCGCAGAACGTGGAGCTGTGGATCGCCGCCGTCTCCTGCGGGCTCTCCGCGCCGATGGCGAGGCGGCTCACCTTCTCGACCAACCGCTCGCGGCTCGGCGCGCAGGCGGAAAGCGCCCTGTTCTGCGGCGCGGACGCCGGGGGGAGCGCCTCGCCGGTGACGCGCCGCCCGATCTGCATGATCGCCGGCTTTCACCCGCGCGACCCCTTCTGCGCCGGCGTCAGGGCGTTCCCGTCGGGGCGCTTCGTCCTCCTCGACGGGGAGACGAAGACGGTGAGCTGGGAGACGGACGCTTCCGTCCGCCGCCCGTATTACGACGCCGTCCTGCGAAACGACGCGGAGCTCAGCGACTTCTGCGGCGCGGTGCTGCCCGCGCTGCCGATCCGCGAGCCGACGAGCCGCCTGCCCGACCTCTTTGACGCCAGCCGGTATCTGCTCGACGCCCGCCATCCGCCGGAGAGCTGGGCATACGGAGAGACGGTTCGCTCCCTCGACGCGCTGCTGCGCTTCGGAGCGCCGGAGAGCGAGGCGCTGAGCGCCTGGCTGCTCCGCGGGACTCTCACGGGTTACCCCGACCGCTTCGCCGCGCAGGACGAGGCGCGCGGCTTTCCGCTGCTCTCGCATATCAGAACGCTCGCCGGAGCCGCCCGTTCCGCCCTTCCCGGGCTGTTTTGCGGCGATGCCCTGGACGCGTATGCGCGGCAGATTGAGGAGTGCTCCGCTGCGTACGCCGGGACGCTTCTCGAGCTGTATTTTCTCCTGCTTTCCGGGACGAAGGGCGGGCTCGCTTCCATCCGGGAGAGCGGCGAAAAGCGCCGCTTCGTCTCCGTCTGCCTCGCAGCCCTTCTCGACGACCGCGGCCGCCTGTCCGCCGCGCTGCAGGCGCTCGGCGCTGTCCCCGGCCTCGCGGAGGACGCCGTCCTTTCCGCGGCGCAGCATCTCGAGGAGCGCAGCCCTTCGAGATGCGGAGACTGGTGGGAGGCCGTCCTCTCGCTCGGCGGCGGCGCGGCGGAGGTCTGCCGCGCCTTGTGCCGGTCAGGCTCCGCCGATCTCGCGACGGTGGAGCGCCTTCTCGCCGGACGGGCGGAGCGGGCCGGCTCCTTTGACCGGGAGCTCGCGGACGCGTTCCGGAAGTCTGCCGCCGCGCTCGGCAGAAAACCCGAATCGGGGCGGCTTCTGTTTGCCGCATTGCTGCGGGCATCCGCTCCCGGGGAGCTGCCGCTCGCCGTCTCCTCCATCCGCGAGAGCGGCCTGAGCCCTGACACGGAGAGAGCGCTGTTCGCCGCGGCGGACGCGAAGCTCCCGCCCGGCGGCTTCGATCCGGACGGCCCGGTCTGCCGGGCGCTGGCCGGGTGGGCGGACGCGCTCGGCCTCCCCTCGAGGACGGTCTCGCTCTGCGGGCTGAGGAAAACCCTCTCCCGGGAGCGCAGGCCGGAGCGGGCCGCGGCGGCGGCGCGCGCCTTCTGCGCGAAGGGCTTTTCGGCGGACGGCGTGCCGCTCTCCGGCGGCTGCTTCGGCAGCCTCACCGCCGCGGCGGCGTCGCTTCGCAGCGCAGAGCTTCATCTCGCGCTGCTCTGCCTGTTTTCCGACACGGGGGACGCGCTCTGCCGGTATGCGGACGCCTACGCGGCGCAGGTGCTCGCCGCCACGAAAAAGCGCGAGCTTGCCGGGCAGCTTGCCGCCCTGTGCGGAGCGATGCTGCTCCCCGCGAAGCTCCCGGGCCGCTCCGCCGCCTTCGTTTCACAGGCGCAGGAATGCCTTGAGCGCGCGGCGGTGCGGCGGCTTGCGCCGTACGTCAGGCCCGCGCTCACGGAGCAGGCCGAAAAGCTCGATACCTGTGCCCCGGCGGTGCGGGAAAAGCTGCTCGCTCTCCTGCGGGAGGCGGGCGCGAAATCTGCTTCGGAAAAGGGCGTCGGCGCGTTCCTGCGGAGGCTGTTCGGGAAGGCGTAATAAGGAGAGCGTCCATAGACGCACAGAGAGGAGGAACATCAATGGCCGGCCCCAGAAAGGTCACCCGGGAGGAGTACGACGAGTTCCGCTCCCGGATGGAGGAGAAATACGGATACGAGGGAATGTCCGACGAGGAGAAAAAGGACTTCGACGAGAAGATTGACAAGGTCGCCGTCGTCGGGGAGAAGACCGAGAACGCCGACGACACCGGCGACAATGAGGACGACGAGCTCGAAAAGGGCGAGTTTGACGACGGTCATCCTCGCGGCGGCGACGACGATGAGGAAATCCGCTGACGCAGAACAGCGCGGCGAACCACGGAAGGGAGGAGTCAACATTGCCGGCCGGCACCAATTCCACCCCCTCGCCGAGAGCGGCGAGACGGCCCGTTCGGAGCCCGCGGGACAGCGCCTTGCCCGTCCCTGCGGAGCATCCCGGCGGGAAGGCGCAGCGGAAGGCCCGCTCGATGCTGATGGACAGGGCGCAGCTCGAGCTTCTGGAAAACAATCTGCGCCTCATCGGCCTGTATGTGAACTGCAGGCATCTGGAAATGCTGGCTCCCCCGCGCGGAGACGCCCTCTACGAGAGCCGGGTCGTCCCGATCGCGCCCGCACAGCGCAGCCGCAGCGGAATTGCCGTGTACCAGCTCACGAGGCTGATGTACAATCGCGACGAGAACAGCTATGAAAAGCTCGTGAGCGTGTACTCGGCGATGAACGCCTTCGGCGGCCTTGTGGCGCTGATTCTGCAGAGCGACGGGGAGAGCGTCCGCCTGTACCTCGCGTCCAACACGAGCGGCGGCAGCGCGATCGCCGCCGGGCTGCTCGAGGGAAACCTGCGCGGCCAGTTTCCCGGCTGCGAGCTCAGACGCCTTCCCGACAGCGAGCGGGACGCCCTGCTCGACTCCTGGGGCGGGGCGGACGCTCTCTCCGCGGGCAGAACCGTCCGCTCCCTGAGCATGATTCCGAGCCGCCGCGAGGATGAGCGCCGCCGCGACCGGGAGTTCAGCGCGCAGGGGTATGAGAAATTCATCGACGCGATGCACGGCCGCCGCTTCACGCTCGTCGTTCTCTCCCAGCGGGTTCCGCCCGACGCGGCGGAGGAATGCCTCGAGGGATTGGAAACCCTCTACACCGGCCTTTCCCCATGCGCGAAGGAGACGGCGTCCTACGGCGAGAATGACGCCGACTCCGTCGGCTATGCGGTGTCGAGCAGCATCGGCAGCGCGCTGAGCCGCTCCATCTCCCGTTCTTTCGGCACCTCGCACACGAGCAGCGTGTCGCGCGGGGGCAGTTCGAGCTTCGGCAGAGGATATGAGCTGTTCGGCATCCATTTCAATTCCGGCTCCGGCGCTTCCTTTTCCTCCTCCGCGGCGGACGGCAGCGTCTCGGGCGAAGCCAGCAGCGACGGCACGTCGGAGAGCTTCGGCAGCGGCGACAGCCAGAGCGCCTCCTCCTCGCGCGGGACGAACCGCTCCCTGACGGTGAGCAGGGACAACAAGGCGGTGCAGAACCTGCTCGCGAAGCTGGAGGACCACATGAAGCGCATTTCGGGAAGCCAGACCTTCGGGATGTGGAACAGCGCGTGCTATCTTGTCGCCGGCGACGCGGCCACCGCCGCGATGGGGACGAGCACGCTGGCCGCCCTCTTTTCCGGCGACTCGCAGGCCGCGCCCCGCGCGTACTGCAGCCAGTGGGACGCCGCCTGTCCCCGGGAGCGCGACGCCGTCCTCGACTACCTCGGCAGCCTGCAGCATCCCGTCGTCAGCCTCACTGTTTTCCGGGAGACGGCGGAGCCGGACGGCGCGAAAACCCGCTCCGTCCTCCAGACGGAGCGGCTGACGCCCGCCATGATGATCAGCGGCAAGGAGATTCCGACGTTGATGGGTCTGCCGCGGAAGTCCGTCCCCGGCGTCGCGGCGGAGAGCATGGCGGAGTTCGGCCGCGGCCTCCCCGAGCCGTGGAAACGGAGCGTGAAGCGGCCGATCCGCCTCGGAACCATTTACCACATGGGCCGGGAGGAGGCCGCGCCCGTCCTCCTGAATCTCGATACCCTCGCGTCCCACACCTTTCTCTGCGGCTCCTCCGGCTCCGGCAAGAGCAGCACGACCTGTCATATGCTGCAGAGACTGGCGGAGAACCGGGTCCCGTTCCTCGTGGTGGAGCCCGCGAAGGGGGAGTACAAGCGGGAGTTTGCCGGCTTTCCCGGAATCAATATCTTCACCGCGGAGGAATCGCCGTACCGCCTGCTGCGCATCAACCCGTTTGAATTCTGCCCCGGCATCCATATCAGGGAGCATCTCGACAGCGTGCTGCAGGCGGTGAGCGCGTGCTGGCCGCTGTACGGCGCGATGCCCGGCCTGCTCAAAAAGGCGTTTGAGCAGGTCTACCTCGACCACGGCTGGGATTTGGAGCACTCCGAGCGGATTGTCCGGCGGGGGAGCAAATTTCCCGTCTTCCGCGATCTCGCCGCCGCGCTCGAGCGCATCATCGACGAGTCCCCCTATTCCGCGCAGACGAAGGGAGACTACAAAGGCGCGCTGCTCAACCGGGTTTCCTCCCTCTGCAACGGCTTCGAGGGGCAGATCTTCGGGCGCAGCATGGGTGTTCCCGACCGCCGCCTGTTCGGCGAAAACACGATCATCGACCTGAGCAGCATCGGCTCGGAGGAGACGCGCTCCCTGATCATGGGAATTCTCATCATCAAGCTCAAAAATTACCGGAAGGCGTCTGGCGGCGCGCCGGACGGCAGCCTTGTGCACGTCACCGTCCTCGAGGAGGCGCACACCATCCTCAAGCGCTGCTCGCAGGAGACGGGCGTCGAGACGGCGAACGTGCAGGGCGCGGCTGTCGGCAGCCTCTGCCGCTGCATCGCCGAGATGCGCAGCGCGGGCGAGGGCTTCGTCGTCATCGACCAGTCGCCCGGCGCGGTCGACGAGGCTGCGATCAAGAACACGGCGATCAAGATCGTCATGCGCCTCCCGTCAAAAAAGGACTGCGAGGAGATCGGCGCGGCGCTGAGCCTGACGGAGCAGCAGATCCGCGAGCTCAGCCGCCTCGACGTCGGCGTCGCCGCCGTGTCCCATGTCGGCTGGACGGATACCGTCCTCGCGCGGATGGGAAACGCCTGGGATCACCGGTACCGCGCGAAGACGCCGCCCGTCCTCGACAAGGGAGTCTGCACCCGCGTGCAGGGAGCCCTCGTGCAGCTCTTGTACCGGGAGCTGCGGGATGGGGAGCTCGATACCGCGTCCGGCGACGCGCAGGAGCTGCTCCGTCTGCTCTGCGACGGGCCCGCCGCGCTGCGGCCCGCCCTTCCGCCGGCAAAGCGGCAGGAGCTGCTCGAGGAGGTGCAGCTTTTCCTCGAGGAAAACGAACAGCTGCTCCGCGCCCGGCGCGCCGCCGATCTCGAGCGCGTCTTCTTCGACTTCGTCTTCTCCTTTTTGCGTCTCGACAGCGTCCTGCGCATCTTTCCGCCGGTCGGGGTGAGCGCGAAATGCTCCCCCGATCCGCTGACGCCGAAGGAGGTCCGCGCCGCCGTCAGGTGGGAGGGGGAGCTGCGTCCCGCGATTGCCCGGTATCTCCATATGCCCGCGGAATGCGATCCCGACGGCGCGTACCGGTGGCCGCTCTCTCCGGAGGACGCGCAGTATTTCGGCGAGATCCTCGGCGGCCTGCTGTTCCGGTACGCCCAGCGCCGCCGGGACGACGACCGCTGGATGAACGCCGTCTCCTATCTGCGCTCGGCAGGCTTCTTTGCGGGGCCGAGGGGAAGGCGGTGAGAGGCGGTGAGGCGTTTCGGCGGCGAGGTCCCGGAGGAGGCCGGGGCGGACGAGCATCGCGGCGAGCTGCTTGAGCAGGACGCGCCCGAGACAAAGGACGCGCGCGAGGACGATTCTCACTTCGCGTCGACGTACCGTCTGAAGCCGAACGAATCGTACGAGGCCAACGGCTACCGCTACGAGACGGATCGCTTCGGGCGCATCACCCTCTGCGAGGGAACCCTCCGCCTCGAGGAGGGGAAGCGGAACACGATGCACCAGACCGTGGCCGGCGGCGAGTACCGCCTCGAAACGGACGAGGGAGGCCATCTGATCGCGCGGCGCTTCGGCGGCTCGGAGAAGATCGACAACCTCCTTCCCATGGACGCCCATGTCAACCGTGTGGAGTACGCCGGGCTTGAAAAGGAGTGGGCGGATGAGCTGGAACGGGGCGGCCGCGTCGAGGTCAGGGTGCGGTGCGTCTATGAGAGCGATTCCGGGAGGCCGGACGCTTTTCTTATCAAGTACAAGGTGACGGACGCGGAGGGCTTCGAGCGCTTCGGCATCCGCAGAATTTCCAACATGAAACGGGGAGGCGGCGCCTGTGCATGACATTCGGGAAAACAAGGAGGAGCTTTCGCGGCTTCTCGGGGCGCTCGGGAACGCGCTCGCGTCCCTCCTTCCGGGGGGATGGCGCGAGGCTGTGGCGGGATGCTTCTTCGTCGGGGAGGAGCAGGCTCCGCAGCTTCAGCTCCACGTCTTTCCCGCGGACGGGGAGGAGCCCGTCGACCTGATGGAGCTGTCCTGGGACAGCGGCGCGTTCGACGACGCCATCCTCGAGGTGCAGCGCCTCTGCGGCGGGATGAGAAGCCTCTGCGTCGGCGCGCACGACGCGTGGAGCTCGATGACCTTCCGCCTTTCCGCGGACGGCGCGTTCCGGATCGCGTACGGCTATGAGCCTATCGCCGCGTACGACGCGCGGTATGTTCTCCGGTGGCAGAGCCGATATCTGACGGAAGGAGGGGGAGCATGGGATTCCTGACCGCGCCCGAGGACGCGCTGATCGAGGCCGTCGCGGCGGGGCAGACGCAGCTTCGTCTGAACCACTGCTTCGGCTCGCTCGACGCGGTGTTCAAAAACGCCCTGCAGAAGGAGCCGCGGCTGCTCGCTTTCCTCGCGGGGTATTCGTCCACGTATCAGAAAAAGGGGCTCGTGCAGCTCTGCTTCGACTATGACGTGACGCTGTGCTATCAGGAGCCGCGCCCCGCGTCGCTCGGGGAGGTCGCCGTCGATACGGGCGTCTGGGATCCCGCCCCGCTGCTGCGCAGGGGTCTCCCGAGGGAGGAAACGCTCGTCACGCAGGATCCCGCGGATGTCTCCCGAAAGCTTTCCGCGCTGCTCGGGCGTCTCCTGAGCGAGTACGAGGGCATCCATGGCTGGCGGACGGGCGTGTCCTCGTTCGGGAAGCTTTCCCCCTATGCCGTGTGCACGGTGTCGTATGACTACCTCCTGCCGCTGCCGCAGCTCCGCCAGCTGCAGGGAAAGGCGCGCTTCGCGGCAAAGCAGATCTGGCGCTCCATCCTCGGCCGGGCGGCGGTGCCGCGGTTCGTCAAGCCGTTCCTCGCGCTGAGCTATCTCTCGCAGGAATGCGGGTATGACCAGCGCGCCTTCGACGAGGCGGCCGGCGCTTCCGACGCCGAGCCCTCCGACCCGATCCCGCACCTCGCCTACGGCCCTCTCGTGGAAAAGCGCGGCATCTGCAGCGGCCTTGCCTGGGCGTTCAAGACGCTGATGGACGAGGCCAACATCGAATGCCGCTGCGTCAGCGGAGCGCTGAAGGACGCGCCGGAGACGGGCCATCAGTGGAACCTCGTGCGGCTGGACGGCCAGCTCTACCACGTCGACCCGACCTGGGGCATCCGGGAGGAGGGCGTCTTCGTCGGCGGCCTCCTGCAGCCGGACAGCATGATGCGCGGGACGCATCTCTGGAACGCGGGCGACTATCCCGCCGCCCGTGGGATGCATTTCGGCTACGACCTCATCGAGTCGTATCTCGCGGAGAACGGAAACGAATTCCTCGACGCCGGCGCGGACGAAAGAATATTTTTCCCCGACAGGATAGTGGAATAAGCCCGCTCTCCGCCTTTCCGCGGCGCGGCTCGCCGTGGGGGAAAGGCGGCGTGAGGCGGAACGCTTAGCCGGCCTCTTTGCCGGCCTCCTCCACCACCTTTTGATACGGCCCGATGATGTACTGATTCATCTGTCCCTTCATCTTTTTCTGCACCGAGGGAATGGCCGTCAGCGCGCCCACGAGCTTCATCTGCAGAATGCGTTTTTTCTGCTTCTGGGGGAAATCATAGATGCCGTGCGCCTTGTAGAATTTGTGATCGGCCTTCATCAGCCCCCGCATCACATAAATCAGGTCGCGGAAGATCTTCATGCCGCCCACGCCGTAAAAATTGGCCGGACGGGACAGCTTTTTCTCGAGAGCGAACACGAGCGAATCGGCCAGCGTCCGGATCTCCTCCGCCGTGCCGCCCTCGTCGGTCGCAACGCCGCACAGATAGTTGCCGCCCACCTCGGCGCGGCCTTCCACGATCATTCTGAGATTGCTCTCATACCGATAGTCGCCGCTGATGAGATAGGCGATGGGCGTACCGTGCGTGACGGTGCGGTGTCCGTTGCAGAACTGCCGGTCGTCATAGCATTTAAAGCTGGAATGGGTGTAGTGGTCGGAGATGGTAAAGGCGTAGACGAAAGCGTCGGCGGTCTGGATCTTTGTCCGAAGAAACTCGTCAAAGCCGTCCTTGTAGACGCACTTGCCCGCGACAGCGCAGCCGAAGCATCCGAGGCAGCCTCCGGAAAACGGAAAATCCCGCAGATTCACCACCCGGCTTTCATAGGGAAGCGCGGCTCTGAAATCCGCAATCATATTCCGCAGATTTTCATCGTCCGAAGCGCAGTTGGTGACGATGACGACGTCCTTCTCCGTACTTTTGGAAACGGACGGCAGCGACGGCTGATACACCGGCCTGTCCCGCTGAGGCGCCTTGGCGGGCGGCGTGACAAACACGCCGTGCTCGCAGGAGAACATCAGCTGATCGAAAAAGTTCCGGGCGTCCAGCCGCCCCTGTTCGGTGAGCAGATCGTCCATGTCCGCGGACAGCCCCCGCACCACGCGCAGCCCGAGATCAAAGCAGTTTTCTTCGACATAGCGGTGGGCGGTCACATCGTAAAAGTGCTTGGAGGTTGTGATTTGCGACGCGAATTTCCCCGCGAGATTGACTCCGTCCGCTTTGATCAGCTCGATCAGCCGGTGAAGCTGGTAGGGAGCGACAAAGGTGTACACGGGGTAGGAAAACAGGATCAGCTCCGCCTTCTCCAATTCCTTTCGCAGCGGCGCGAAGTCCTTTTCGACGCTTTTGATTTGCTGTCCTGCCGGCAGCACGGTAAAGGTATGCTCCGGATGCAGGGCCTGCAGGTATAGAGCGGTGTGGACGGTGGTGGAATTTTTTCCCTTGGGGCTCGCGTTTAAGACGAGAATGTTCATGCTTGTTCCTCCAATTCACAAAGGAGACGGCTGTACCAGCCGATCTCAAATTCCGCTGCGGCAATGCCGTAGTCGAGG
>CALWIH010000003.1 GCA_944380675.1 uncultured Clostridia bacterium
TACATCCTGCTGTCGCCGATCTTCTTCGCGAGCATCGGCCTGAAGGTTTCGCTGCCGTCGATGACGGGCACCATCATCCTGTTCTCCGTCCTCCTGATGATCGTCGCGATTTTGACGAAGATCATCGGCTGCGGCCTCGGCGCGAAGCTGTGCCGTATGTCGAACCGCGAGTGCATCCAGATCGGCTCCGGCATGGTGTCGAGAGGCGAGGTCGCGCTGATTGTCGCCTCGAAGGGCGCGGCCCTCGGCCTCATGAGCAACGCGTTCTTCGCTCCCGTCATCCTCATGGTCGTCGTGACGACGATCGCCGCCCCGATTCTCCTCAAGCTCTCCTTCCGCCGCGACGGCGCGTCCCCGAGCCAGCTCTCCGACGAGAGCGCCGGCCAGTTCGAGGACTACACCGCCCGCAAGCAGGAGATCTTCGACGCCCTCGAGGAGGGCCGCAGCACGGCTCCCGACGCCGGGAAGAAAGCGTCCGAAAAATAAAGCCGAAAGGCGGAAAACGCCCGGGAGACTCCCGAAATCGGAGCCGCCCGGGCGTTTTTCTGCCGTCTTGGCCCTTGCGCCGCGCGCGGCAAAGGGCGTACAATGAAGGGGAAAGGGAGGGACGCGCATGGATTCTCTGTATGACGCGCTGCGCCGCTATCGGGACCGCGGCGTCACGCCGATGCATATGCCCGGCCACAAACGGAACACGGCCCTGTTTTCGATGGAAAACCCGTATGGCCTCGACGTCACGGAGATCGACGGCTTCGACAACCTGCACGACGCGCACGGTATTCTCAAAGAGGGCATGGAGCGCGCCGCGCGGCTCTGGGGCGCGGACAAAAGCTGGTTCCTCGTCAACGGCAGCTCCTGCGGGATTCTTGCCGCCGTCTGCGCGTGCACAGGCTGGGGGAACGAGATTCTCGTCGCGCGGAACTGCCACAAGGCGGTGTACCACGCCATCTACCAGAACAACCTGCGCCCGCACTACCTTTACCCGGAGCGGATTCCCGGCTTCGAGGCGGCGGGCGGCGTTTCGCCGGAGGCCGTCGAGGCGGCGCTCGAGGTGCATCCGGGTGTAAAGCTCGTCGTCCTTACATCGCCGACGTACGAGGGTGTGCTTTCGGATGTAAAGGCCATTGCCGATACAGCGCACCGGCACGGCGTCCCGCTCTTTGTGGACGAGGCCCACGGCGCGCACCTCGGCCTCGCGGCGGGCTTCCCGAAGAGCGCCGTCCGCTGCGGGGCGGACCTCGTCGTGCAGAGCGTCCACAAGACGCTGCCCTCGCTGACGCAGACGGCCGTCCTCCACCAAAACGGCAGTCTCGTCCCGGCGGGCTGTGTAGAGCGGCAGCTTGCCATCTATGAGACGAGCAGCCCGTCGTATCTTCTGATGGCGTCGATCGACCGCTGCGTCCGCTTTCTCCAGGAGCACGGGGAGGAAGCCTTTGCCCTTTACAGGGAAAACCTCGACCGGTTCGCGCGGGAGACGGCCTCCCTCGCGCGTTTGACGCTCCTCGGGCGCGGGCCGGAGGAGCAGCCGGGGCGTCACGGCATTTTTGCCCTCGACCCGTCGAAGCTCGTCGTCGGCTCCTTCGGCGCGGGCATGACGGGCCCGTCGCTGATGGCAGGGCTGCGGAAGCGCGGCATCGAGCTCGAGATGGCGGCGAAGAGCTACGCCATCGCGATGACGAGCCTCTGCGACACGCGGGAGAGCCTTTCCCGCCTCGCCGCGGCCCTCCGCGAGCTGGACGGCGCAGCCGGGAGCGGGGAACAGCCCGCCGCGGCCGCCGCCCTGCCGCCGCTCTGCCCGGAGCGGCTGCTGACCATCCGCGAGGCGGAGTCCCTGCCGGGCCGCGTGCTGCCGATCGGCGAGGCGATTGGGAAAATTTCCCGGGAAACGGTGACGGCCTATCCGCCCGGGATTCCGCTGCTCGTCCCGGGCGAGCGCGTGGACGCGGCCTTCGCGGAGGTCGCCGCCCGCCTGCTTGAGGCGGGGGTATCGCTTGGCGGCGCGGGGGAGGCCGGAGACCTGCGGATAGAAGTCGTGGAGGAGAGCTGAGCTCTCCTCCACGCTTCAAATCTGCTTATTGACGATTTTGTACTCGTCGCCCATGCGGAAATACGGGCAGTCGGCGGTGCGGCGCGTCAGGAAGTCGAACATCTCGTCCTCGTCGAGCTCCATGACGCAGCGCATCTCGCCCGTCTCATAGTCCTGCTCAAAATTGCAGCAATACTCGCAGTTCGCCGTCATTCTACCGCCTTCTTTCTTTTTTCATTGTACGGAATTCTCTTCGCCCGCGCAACAGGAAAGACGAAATTCCCCTGTTTTTTTATTTTTGCTCTTGACATCGTCCCTCGCGTATGGTATTCTAATGTGGCTGAAAAAATGAATACGCGAGAGTGGCGGAATTGGCAGACGCGCTAGATTCAGGTTCTAGTGAAGGCAACTTCATGGGGGTTCAAGTCCCCCCCCTCGCACCAGAAAAGACCTCTTTGCTTCGGCAAAGAGGTCTTTTCAATGAAATCCGTCCTGCGGGACGGGTGAAATCCCGCTGCGCGGGATGAAATCGCTTCGCGGTGAAATCCGCTGCGGCGGGAGAAAGGACGGATTTCATCTATCCGTGAGCGAAGCGAACGATTTCATCCGCCGTGCGGATTTCATCCTCGCCATAGCGAGGATTTCACCCTTGCGCCGGCAAGGATTTCACTCCTTCGCAAGCGAAGGAAGCAGCTTATGATGTGGGAACCCGTTCCTCTCACCGCAAGCGCAGCGAACGATTTCATCCTTGCGCAAGCGGAGGAAGCAGCTTATGATGTGGGAACCCGTTCCTCCCACCGTGAGCGCAGCGAACGATTTCATCCTTGCGCAAGCGGAGGAAGCAGCTTATGATGTGGAAACCCGTTCCTCTCACCGCAAGCGCAGCGAACGATTTCATCCTTGCGCAAGCGGAGGAAGCAGCTTATGATGTGGGAACCCGTTCCTCCCACCGTGAGCGCAGCGAACGATTTCATCCTTGCGCCAGCAAGGATATCTCCCTCGCGCCAGCGAGGATTTCACCCTTGCGCCAGCAAGGATATCTCCCTCGCGCCAGCGAGGATGCTAGGGGTTGTTTCAATGGAAAACCGATTGGCAGAACTGTCTATGGATTTTGCTGTTCATGTTTTGAAAACAACGGAACATATGAAAGGGCACTATTCTCTTACGAATCAGCTGGAGCGAAGCGCTACCTCGATTGGCGCCAATATTCGCGAAGCGAAATATGCGCACAGTAAGTCTGACTTTATCGCAAAGCTGCAAATTGCTTTAAAGGAATGTTATGAAACGGAATACTGGCTTGAACTGATGATGAGAGCTTCCCTGTGCGAAAAAAAAGAAGGCACTCTCCTTCTTCATGACTGCGGCAGCCTGCGTCGAATGTTGATTGCTTCCCTCAACACCGCCAAAGGCCGCAGCGAAACGGCGGGGGAGAAGAGATAAGCTCTTCTTCTTTCAGGAGGAATTATTTTTCTGAAACTTCTTGACATATCGTGGAAGATGTGATAGTATAATTGAGTCGCTGAAAACAGAATATTCGCGAGAGTGGCGGAATTGGCAGACGCGCTAGATTCAGGTTCTAGTGAAGGCAACTTCATGGGGGTTCAAGTCCCCCCCCTCGCACCAGAAAAGACCTCTTTGCTTCGGCAAAGAGGTCTTTTCAATGAAATCCGTCCTGCGGGACGGGTGAAATCCCGCTGCGCGGGATGAAATCGCTTCGCGGTGAAATCCGCTGCGGCGGGAGAAAGGACGGATTTCATCCTTGCGCAAGCGGAGGAAGCAACTTATGATGTGGGAACCCGTTCCTCTCACCGTGAGCGCAGCGAACGATTTCATCCTCGCCATAGCGAGGATTTCACCCTTGCGTAAGCAAGGATTTTACCCTCCTGTTTGACTGGTGCCGCGATACGCTGCGGACTCTGTAGTCCCTCATAGCCAACCCGCCCGGGCGCTCTCCCGCGAGAGAGCCGCCCGGGCGGGTTTTTTGCTTTTTCGATTTTTAATAGCTGCGGTAAATGCCGGCAGCCTGGTTCATACGATTCATGAAATCCAGTTCCTCCCGCGTTCGCTCCGCGCTGTAAGCAGCGGCGGCTGAGGAGCTGCCGATTTCATTTAAGCGCCGGTTTGTTTCCTCCGTCTGCCGGGAAAGCCGCTGCGCGCTGTCGGAAAGTCCCCTTACCTCCCGCAGGAGCGTCTCCCGCTTTTCATTGGCGAGCGTCAGCTCCTGTTGAAGCATGTACTGGGAGCGCTGCAGCTCGCCAAGCCGGCTGACCGCCTCGTCTAGCTTGGTGATGATAAGATTTGCGCGCTGTTCTGTCTCGAACAAATTGTAAGCATCTCCCAGGGAGGAGCACCGACCCGCCAAAAAATATTCGCAAATGGAACAGATAGCGACCAGATTTCTGTATTTTGCGTAGATGATGCCCTTCGCGTACAGGGCGTCCAGATTTCTCTGCGTAGAAGCGGCCTGCCTCTCCAGGACTGCGATTTCCTGAGAGAGCCGCCCTGCGGTCTCGCGATTGCTCTGCTCCAAATTCCGGTTGGCGTCCTGCCGTTCCCGGTATTCCCGGAGTTCCCGCAAATGACGTTCTTTTTCCTCCTTTGCCGCAGAGGCGTTATTGATTGCCTTATACAAAGACCAGCCTGTTCCGCCGACGAATACCGCGCCGCCTGTCAGATACAGCAGGGGTTCCATTGTTTCGGGGTCAAACAGATTCCCGCCCAGACTGATAATCATCAGCAGCAGAAAAACTGCAAGTATAGCAGCGAATGCGGCGGCAGCGGAAATCAGAAGGCCGAGAAGCACCAGAAAGACGCCGGCGGCAGCTGGCGCCGTTTCCCTTTCCGGCGTGGGGGGCGCCTCCTCCGGCAGAGGCGTCCTGAGCTGCCGCAGCTCCTCCCGCATCGTCTTGAGTGTACTCTGCTGCAAATAGCGGTGCGTTTCCATGTCCGCGAGAATTTTCAAATACGATTTCAAAAACGCCTGTTCTGTCATGCTTGCCTCTCCTCAATTTTAATTTTACCCGCTTCTCGGGCGTTATTCTGCAATTCCCTCAGCGGAAGAAAGTCCGGCGAGGACCTCCCGGCATTTGTCGGGATAATTCGTGATGATGCCGTTCACGCCGTTTTTCGCGAGGAACCGCATGACGTCGGGGTCGTTGACGGTCCACACGTTCAGGCCGACGCCCTCCCGGTGGATTTCTTCAATCGTCCTGTCACGCAGCGAGGAGAAGGACGGGTGCAGGTACCGGACGCCGTGCTTCTTCGCGTATTTCCCCGGCTCAAGCAGCCAGCAGTCGTAGAGGAAGCCGCAGGGAATCTCCGGGGCAAGCCTTTGGCACAGCGCGACGGATTCATGATTGAAGGACGAGAAAATCATCCGGTCAGACAGCCCGTACTCCCGCACGAGGGCGATGACCTTCTCCTCCATGCCCTCATAGCGGATGACGCTGTTCTTGAGCTCGATGTTCGTCACGATGGGGGAGTCCTTCACGAGCTCGAAATAATCCCGCAGGGAGGGGACGGGCTCAAACGGGAACTGCCCCGGCTTCACGCGCCCCGCGTCGAGACGGCGCAGTTCGTCCATTGTATAGCTGCGCAGCTCGCCCGAAGCGCCGGTCGTGCGGTCGACGCGCTCGTCGTGCATGACGGCAAGCTCCCCGTCCCTCGTGAGATGGACGTCCAGCTCGATGCCGTCGCATCCCGCCTCGAGCGCCCTGCGGAACGAGAGCAGCGTGTTCTCCGGGTACACCCCGGAAAATCCTCTGTGCGCGAAAATCTTTGTCATAGGAATGCTCCTTCCTGTGTATCGCCGTGCGGTGAAATCCGTCCTTCGGGCGGGTGAAATCCTTGCGAAGCAAGGATTTCATTCCCATCATACGCTTTCCTGTGCAAAATGTAAAGATTCGCCGGGAATTTCGGGGGTTTCGAGGCTATGGTTTGTCCGATTCAGCTATTGACAACTTCCCGGCGCGGGCATATAATTTGTTAGTCAAACTAATTATCACACTCAAAGGGAACCCCGGAAAGGAAAGATCGGAGATGAACCTTTTTGAAAAGGAGCTCAATGATCTTCTGGTGCAGGCCTACCGCTCCATCGAGCTGATGGAGGAACAGATGGTCTGCGCCTCGAAGCACATGAACCTGTCGATCAGCGAAATCCACCTGCTTGAGGCCGTCGGCGGCGACGCCGTGCCGGAGGAGGGGCCGACGGTCAGCACCGTCTCGGAGAGGCTCGGCATCAGTCTGCCGTCGGTCACGGCGGCGATCAACAAGCTCGTCAAAAAGGGCTATGTCGAGAAGAACCGGAGCCAGGTCGACGGCAGGGTCGTCCACATCAAGCTGACGCGCGAGGGCCGCAGGGCCAACACCGCGCACCGCTACTTCCACACGCGCATGGTGCGCGCCATCGCGAACGGCCTCTCGCCGGAGGAGCAGTCCGCCATGCTCAAGGGAATGCAGAAGCTGAACCTTTTTTTTAATCAAAATATCAACAGGAACGAGGGGGAAACATGAGCTTTCAGATTTTGGGAACGGGCAGCGCGCTGCCTGCCTGCAGGAAGACGAACGACGACCTCTCCCAGCTGGTCGACACCAGCGACGAGTGGATTGTCACGCGCACCGGCATCCGGGAGCGCCGCATCCTCACCACCGAGACGGTGACGGAGATTGCCGTCGCCGCCGCGAAGAACGCGCTTGAGAACAGCGGCATCACCGCCGCCGACCTCGACTTCATCATCTGCCCGACGCTCGCGGGCGACTACATGACGCCGAGCCTCGCTTGCGTCGTACAGATGGAGCTCGGCGCGTCGTGCCCGGCGGTCGACGTCAACGGCGCGTGCAGCGGCTTCCTCTACGGCCTCGACTACGCGGAGGGCGTCTTCGCGCGGGGGAAGGCGAAGTATGTGCTCGTCCTCGCGGCGGAGCGCCTGAGCCGCATCCTCGACTGGACGGACCGCAGCACCTGCGTCCTCTTCGGAGACGCCGCCGCCGCCGTCGTCCTCGGCGAGGGCGACGCGCTGCGCTTCCTCGAGGTCACGGCGAAGGGCAACCTCTGCCTCGCGTCGCCGCTCGGAAACGGGAGCTGCCCGTACACGGAGCCGGACACGAGAAAGCCCGGCCTCCTCATGAAGAGCCGCGAAGTCTACACCTTCGCCGTCGGCTCCATAGCCTCCGGCATCGAGAAGGCCGCCGCCGCGACGGGCATCGCCCCCGAGGAGACGGATTACTTCTTCCTCCATCAGGCGAACCTGCGCATCATCGAGACGGCGAGAAAGAAGCTCGGCCTGCCGCAGGAGAAGTTCCCCGTGAACATCGAGAAATACGGCAACACCTCGGCGGTGAGCATCCCGCTCCTGCTCGACGAGTGGAACCGCGCCGGGAGGCTGCACCCCGGCCAGCACCTTGTGATGTGCGCCTTCGGCGCGGGCCTCACGACGGGCACCGCCGCCATCGACTGGACGAAATAAGCCCGTCCGCCTTTTTGCTGCGTATTCTGAAAATAAACATACATTACTGAAATTAAAGGAGAATGACTGTCATGACGAATCTGGAGAGACTTGAGAAAATTTTCGCAGAGTACAAGGACGACCTCGAGCCCGGCGCCCTCACCGAGGAGACCACCTTCGAGGAGCTCAACTTCGATTCCCTCGACGTTGTCGACCTCATCATGGCGTGCGAGGACGAGTTCGGCGTGACCATCGGCGAGGAGCAGGAGCTCAAGACCGTCGGCGACCTGCTCAAGGTCATTGAAGAAGCGGAGGCGGAATAAGATGCTCTGTTCTCCTATCTGTGAGCTGCTTGGGATTGAGTATCCCGTCTTCCAGGGCGGCATGGCCTGGATTGCCGACGCGAAGCTCGCCGCAGCGGTGAGCAACGGCGGCGGCCTCGGCATCATCTCCGCGATGAACGCGAACGCCGACTGGCTCAGAGGCCAGATCCGCGCCGCGAAGGAGCTGACCGACAAGCCGTTCGGCGTGAACATCATGCTCATGAGCCCCTTCGCCGACGAGGTCGCGAAGGTCGTCGCCGAGGAGGGCGTGAAGGTTGTCACGACCGGAGCGGGCAACCCCGGCAAGTACATGGCCGCGTGGAAGGAAGCCGGCATCCGCGTGATTCCGGTCGTCGCGAGCGTCGGCCTCGCCAGGATGATGGAGCGCGCGGGCGCGTCCGCCGTCGTGGCCGAGGGCACGGAGAGCGGCGGACACATCGGCGAGCTCACCACGATGACGCTCGTCCCGCAGGTGTGCAGCGCGGTGAACATTCCCGTCATCGCGGCGGGCGGCATCGCGGACGGCCGCGGCGTCGCGGCGGCGTTCATGCTCGGCGCGTGCGGCGTGCAGGTCGGCACCCGCTTCCTCGTGGCCAAGGAGTGCGGCGTCCACCAGAATTACAAGGACAGAGTCCTCAAGGCGAAGGACATCGACACCGTCGCCACCGGCAGACGGCTCGGTCATCCCGTGCGCAGCCTCAAGACGCGCTTCAGCCGCGAGTACCAGAAGGCCGAGTTCGACGTGAACGTCACCGCCGAGGCGCTCGAGGCCATGGGCGTCGGCGCGCTGCGCAAGGCCGCCGTCGACGGCAACGAGGCCGAGGGCTGCTTCCTCGCCGGACAGATCGCCGGCCTCGTCACGAAGGAGCAGCCTGCCGCCGAGATCATCCGCGACCTGTGCGACGGCGCGGAGGAGCTGCTGAAAGGAGCCGCGAAATGGGTAAGATAGCCTTTCTGTTCGCCGGACAGGGCGCGCAGTATCCCGGCATGGGCAAGGCGCTGACGGAGCGCAGCCCGAAGGCGAAGGCGCTCTTCGCGCTCGCCGACGAGGTGCGCCCGGGGACGTCCCGCCAGTGCTTCGAGGGAGACGCCGCCGAGCTCACCGAGACGAAGAACACGCAGCCGTGCGTCTTCGCCGTCGACCTCGCCGCGGCGTACGCGCTCGAGGAGGCCGGCGTGCGCGCGGACGCCGCCGCCGGGTTCTCCCTCGGCGAGATGGCCGCGCTGACGTTCGCCGGAGCCTTCTCCGAGCGGGAGGGCTTCACGCTCGTCTGCCGCCGCGGCGCGCTCATGCAGGACGCCTCGGAGAAGCATCCCGGCGCGATGGCCGCCGTCCTCAAGCTGTCCGACAAGGCGGTCGAGGACCTGTGCGCGCCGTTCCCGGATGTGTTCCCCGTCAACTATAACTGCCCCGGCCAGCTCGTCGTCGCGGGCGGGGAGGAGAACCTTGCCCGCTTCTGCGACCTCGCGGCGGGCGCGGGCGGCAGGGCGAAGAAGCTCGCCGTCGGCGGCGGCTTCCACTCGCCGTTCATGAACGAGGCCGCCGCGGCCTTCCGCGCGGAGCTCGACGCCGTCGGCGTGAAGGAGCCGCGCATCCCCGTATACGGCAACCGCACCGCGGCCCCGTACGGCGAGGACCGCGAGGCGACGCTCGCCGAGCAGATGAGAAATCCCGTGCTGTGGACGAAGACCGTAGAGCGCATGGCCGCGGACGGCGTCGATACCTTCATCGAGGTCGGGCCGGGGAAGACGCTCTCCGGGCTGGTCAAGCGCATCCTCCCCGACGCGGCGGTGTACCGCGTGGAGGACGAAAAGACGCTCGAGGAAACGCTCCGCGCGCTGCGCGAGACAGGAGGACAGGAATGAAGTCTCTGGAAAACAAGACCGCCCTCGTGACCGGCGGCTCGAGAGGCATCGGCCGCGCCATCGCGCTGGCCATGGCGGAGGAGGGCGCGAACATCGCCGTCGTCTTCGCCGGGAACCGCGAGGCCGCCGAGAAGACGGCGGCGGAAATCGCCGAAAAGGGCGTGCAGGCGCGTATCTATCAGTGCGACGTCGCGAGCGCCGGGGAGACGGAGGCCGTCGTGAAGCAGATCCTCGACGATTTCGGCGGGGTCGACATCCTCGTCAACAACGCGGGCATCGTCCGCGACACCCTGCTCCTGCGCATGAAGGAGGAGGATTTCGACGCCGTCCTGAACACGAACCTCAAGGGCGCGTACCACATGATCCGCCAGCTGTATTCGCACATGATGCGGAAAAAGTCCGGCAGCATCATCAACATCAGCTCCGTCGTGGGGCTGATGGGCAACGCCGCGCAGGCGAACTACGCCGCCGCGAAGGCCGGCCTCATCGGCCTGACGAAGAGCACCGCGAAGGAGCTCGCGAGCCGCGGCGTTACCTGCAACGCCATCGCGCCGGGCTACATCCGGTCCGACATGACGGACGCCCTGCCCGAGAAGGCGAAGGAGGCCATCGTCTCCCAGATTCCGATGAAGCACACCGGCCTGCCGCAGGACGTGGCGAACCTCGCCGTCTTCCTCGCGGGCCCCGCCGCTTCCTACATCACCGGAGAGGTCATCCGCGTCGACGGCGGCATGGCCATGTAATCCCCCGCGGGGCGAGAAAGGAAGGACGACATGAGAAGAGTAGTCGTAACCGGTATGGGAGCCGTCACGCCTGTCGGCAACCATCTGGAGGAATATTGGAGCTCCCTTGTCAGCGGCGTCTGCGGCGTGGATTTCATCACGCGCTTCGACGCCTCCGAGAAGAAGGTCAAGGTCGCGGCCGAGGTCAAGGGCTTCGACCCGCTGGAATACTTTGAAAAGAGCGAGCTGCGCAAGAACGACCTGTTCGTGCAGTACGCCGTCGCAGCGGCCACGCAGGCCATGCAGGACAGCAAAATCGCCGGGACGGTCGAGCCGGAGCGGCTCGGCGTGTACATCGGCAGCGGCATCGGCGGCATCCTGACGACGACGGAGAACAGCGACAAGCTCTGCCAGGGCGCGAAGCGCGTCTCCCCGTTCATGGTGCCGATGATGATTTCCAACATGGCCGCCGGGACGGTGTCCATCCGCTTCTCGGCGAAGGGCCCGACGCTTCCCATCGTGACGGCCTGCGCCACCTCGAGCCACGCCATCGGCGAGGCGTACCGCGCCATCCGCCACGGCTACGCGGACGCGATCATCGCGGGCGGCAGCGAGGCCGCCGTCTGCGAGCTGACGCTCGCGGGCTTCACGAGCTGCATGGCGCTCACCGCGAACAACGACCCGAAGACGGCCTGCCGCCCGTTCGACAAAAACCGCGACGGCTTCGTCATGGGCGAGGGCGCCGGCGTCGTCATCCTCGAGGAGTATGAGCACGCCGTCGCCCGCGGGGCGAGGATTTACGGCGAGGTCTGCGGCTACGGCAACACGTCCGACGCGTACCACGTCACGGCTCCCGACCCGGAGGCCGGCGGCATCACGCGCGCCATCCGGCTCGCGATGGAGGAGGCCGGCGTCGAGGCGGACGGGCACACCTACGTCAACGCGCACGGCACGAGCACGCCGCTCAACGACAAGAGCGAGTCGCTCGCCTTCCACAAGGCGTTCGGCGAGGCGGCGCGCGCGGTTTCCATCAGCAGCACGAAGAGCATGACGGGCCATATGCTCGGCGCGGCGGGCGCGGTGGAGGCGATTGCGTGCCTCAAGGCGATTGAGACGGGCATCATTCCGCCCACCGTCGGCCTGCAGGAGGCCGACCCGGACTGCGACCTTGACTATACGCCCGGCGCGGCGAAGCGGCTGGACGTGCGGACGGCGATGTCCACCTCGCTCGGCTTCGGCGGGCACAACGCCTGCCTCGTATTCCGCAAACTGGAGGAGGCATAACGGCATGAACAACGAGAATCTCAGCGCGGTCAAATTCCTCGCGGACCTGATGACGGCGAACGGCCTGACCTCCCTCGAGGTCAAGGGCGTCGGGCTGGAGGTGCGGCTCGAGCGCGGCCAGGCGGCTCCCGCCGCGGCTTCGGCTCCGGCTGGTCCGGCGGCCGTGACCGTCCCCGTTCCGGCGGCGGCCGTTCCGGCGGAGACGCCCGCGGCGCAGGAGAACAGCGTCGTCGACTTCAACAACGTCACGGAGCTCAAGAGCCCGATGGTCGGCACCGTCTATGTGTCGCCGACGCCCGGCGCGGAGCCGTACGTCAAGGTGGGCGACAAGGTGAAGAAGGGTCAGGTGCTCTGCATCATCGAGGCGATGAAGCTGATGAACGAGTACACCGCCCCGCAGGACGGCGAGATCGTCGACGTCTGCATCGGAGACGGGGAGCTGGTCGAGTACGGCCAGTGCCTCTTTAAGCTGTATTGATTGGGAGAGAAGAACATGAATCGTGACGACATCAAAAAGCTGATTCCCCACCGTGAGCCGATGCTCCTCGTCGACGACGCGAGAGTGACGGAGGACGACGTGGCGATCGGCCACTACACGGTGCGCGGAGACGAGTGGTTCGTGCAGGGACATTTCCCGGGCAATCCGGTCGTGCCGGGCGTCGTGCTGTGCGAGATGATGGGGCAGACGTGCTGCGTCCTTCTCGCCGACAAGATTGTCGGCACCACGCCGTACTTCACGGGGATCGACAAGGTCAAGTTCCGCAACTCCGTCGTGCCGGGCGACACCATCGAGATGCACTGCCGCATCAAGCGCTCGCTGCGCACGTTCTACTTCACGGAGTGCGAGGCGTATGTGGGCGACAAGCTCTGCGCGAGCGGAGAGCTGAGCTTCGCGCTCGTCAAATAACAAAACAGGGAAGGGGGACGCTCTGTGTTCTCTAAAATTCTGATAGCCAACCGCGGCGAGATTGCGGTGCGCATCATCCGCGCGTGCAAGGAGATGGGAATCGGAACCGTCGCGGTGTTCAGCGAGGCCGACAGGGACGCGCTGCACGTCAGTCTGGCGGACGAGAGCATCTGCATCGGGCCGGCGCGCGTCCAGGACAGCTATCTGAACATGACGGCCATCCTGTCCGCGGCGGTGGAGACGAAGTCGCAGGCGATTCATCCCGGCTACGGCCTGCTGAGCGAAAACGCGCGCTTCGCGGAGCTCTGCGAGAAGTGCGGCGTCACCTTCATCGGCCCGTCGGCCCGGCTGATTTCGCTGCTCGGCGACAAGGATCAGGCGAAGCGCACCATGCGGGACGCGGGCGTGCCCGTCGTGCCGGGGTGCGACCTCGTCCCCGACGTCGAGACGGCGAAGCGCGAGGCCGGGAAGATCGGCTTCCCGCTCCTCGTGAAGGCGAGAGCGGGCGGCGGCGGGCGCGGCATCCGGCTCGTGAACGAGGCCGGGGAGGTCGAGAGCGCGTTCCTCGCGTCGTCCACGGAGGCGCAGAACGCGTTCGGCGACGGCGCGTGCTATATGGAGCGCTTCTTAAAGCCCGTCAAGCACATCGAGATGCAGATCCTCTGCGACAGGCACGGCCACACGGTCTGCCTCGGCGAGCGCGACTGCTCCATCCAGAGAAAGAACCAGAAGCTGCTCGAGGAAAGCCCGTCGCCGTTCGTGACGCCGGAGCTGCGGGAGAAGATGATGGACGCCGCCGTCCGCGCGGCGGGCGCCGTCGGGTACGACAGCGTCGGCACCATCGAGTTTCTCGTCGACCGCGACCGGAACTTCTACTTCATGGAGATGAACACGCGCTTGCAGGTGGAGCATCCCGTCACGGAGCTCGTCACGGGGATTGACCTCGTGAAGTGGCAGATTCGCGTCGCGGCGGGGCTGGAGCTGCCGTTCTCGCAGGAGGACGTGCACCTCAACGGCCACTCGATCGAGTGCCGCATCAACGCGGAGGACCCGGCGAACAACTTCGCCCCGAGCTGCGGGAGAATCAGCCTGCTGCACACGCCGGGCGGGCCGTGGGTGCGCTTCGATACGGCGCTGTATCAGGACTATCTCGTCCCGCCGTTTTACGACTCGCTGCTCGGCAAGCTGATTGTCTGCG
This sequence comes from uncultured Clostridia bacterium, assembly GCA_944380675.1. Lineage (GTDB taxonomy): Bacteria > Bacillota > Clostridia > Oscillospirales > Acutalibacteraceae > Caccousia. The sequence goes on from CALWIH010000003.1 coordinate 13,771, forward strand.
CGCAGACGCGGGAGGAAGCCATCCGGAAGATGCGCGCGGCGCTGTGCGAGCTCGTCATCGAGGGCGTGACGCATACCGCCGACCTGCACCTCGACCTGCTCGAGACGCCCGAATTCCGCAGCGGAACCTACACGACGGACTTCATGCAGAAAAGAGGGTAAGCCATGCTCAATAAGATGAATTTCAAGAAAAACAGAAATCAGCTTGAGGGCTACAATCAGGCGCTGGAGACGTCGGCTCCGAGCGTGCCGGACGCTCTTTTCACGAAATGTCCCGAATGCGGGAGGACGACGCTGACGGCTGAGCTCGCGGAGAACGAGCTCGTCTGCCCGAAATGCGGGTATCACATCCGGATTCCGGCGCGCAGCCGTCTGCTCGCGCTGTGCGACGAGGGCACGTTTCAGGAATGGGACGCGGGCCTCTTCAGCAAGGACCCGCTGAGCTTCCCCGGCTACGCCGCGAAGGTGAAGGGCAGCCGCCTCAAGACGAGGGAGAACTCCGCCGTCGTGACGGGCGAGGGAAAGCTCGCCGGGATGGACTGCGCGTTCTTCGCGATGGAGGGGCAGTTCATGATGGGCAGCATGGGCTCCGTCGTGGGCGAGAAGGTGACGCGCGTGTTTGAGCGCGCCGCAGAGCGCGGGCTTCCCGTCATCGGCTTTACGGTGTCGGGCGGCGCGCGGATGCAGGAGGGCATCCTCTCGCTGATGCAGATGGCGAAGACGAGCGGCGCGGTCAAGCGCCACAGCGACGCGGGGCTGCTCTACGTCACCGTGCTGACGAATCCGACGACGGGCGGCGTCACGGCCAGCTTCGCGATGGAGGGCGACATCATCCTCGCGGAGCCGGGCGCGCTCGTCGGCTTCGCGGGGCCGCGCGTCATCGAGCAGACGATGCGCCAGAAGCTCCCGAAGGGCTTCCAGAGCGCGGAATTCCTGATGGAGAAGGGCTTCCTCGACGGCGTCGTGCCCCGCTCCGAGATGAAGGAGACGCTCACCACCATTCTGCGCCTGCACAAAGGAGGCAGCTCTTATGGATCCGTATAAGCGCTTGCAGCTCGCGAGAAAGAACGGCCGTCCCAGCGGGCGGTACTACATTGAAAACCTGCTCACCGACTTTGTGGAGCTCCACGGCGACCGCCGCTTCGGCGACGACCCGGCCATCATGGCGGGCGTGGGCCTTCTGTGCGGCCATCCGGTGACGGTGATTGCGCACGAGAAGGGCGGAGACATCCGCGACAAGGCGCACCGCAACTTCGGCTCCGCGAACCCGGAGGGCTACCGGAAGGCGCTGCGCCAGATGAAGCTCGCCGAAAAGTTTCACCGTCCGGTGCTGTGCATCGTCGACACCGCCGGCGCGTTCGCCGGAATGGGCGCCGAGGAGCGCGGACAGGGGCAGGCGATCGCGGAGAACCTGATGGAGATGATGACGCTCAAGACGCCGATCGTCTCGGTGTTCGTCGGCGAGGGCGGCAGCGGCGGCGCGCTCGCGCTGGCCGTCGCGGACGAGGTGTGGATGCTCGAAAACGCCGTGTATTCCGTCATCAGCCCGGAGGGCTGCGCGAGCATCCTGTGGAAGGACGCCTCCAAGGTCAAGGAAGCGTGCGCGTGCCTGAAAATGACGGCGGAGGACCTGCTCGAGATGGGCGTCATCGAGAAAATCATCCCGGAGACGCAGCCCGAGACGATCTGCGAGACGCTCAGAGCGCAGATTGACATGGCGTTCCGCGAGCTCTCGGCGCTCTCGCCCGAGGAGCGGTGCGAGCGGCGGTACCGCCGTTTCAGAAGGCTGGGGGTGTTCGGCGAATGATAGCGATCGTGACAGACAGTACGGCTTGCCTGACGCAGGCCGAGGCGAGAAGCTGGAACGTCAGCGTCGTCCCGCACGAGTACCGCCTCGACGGGAACCTCTACACCGAGACGTACGATGGAGAGAACGGCGCGTACGCCGCCGCCATCCGGCGCAGCCGGGAACGGACGTCGCTGCAGGCGTCCGAGGAGCGGTTCTTCCGCCTGTTCCAGAACCTGCGCAGACAGGGGATGGAGGTGCTTTGCACCGTCCTCTCCTCGCGGCTGAGCGGGGCATACTCCGCGGCGGCGACCGCGGCGCAGAGGGTCGGGGGCGTAGCGGTGGTCGACTCGCAGCTCACGGCGGGGGGATTGTACCTCCTGATTTCGCGGCTGCGCGAGGAAATTGAGCGGCGGCAGCTGACCCTGTCCGAGGCGGCGGAGGAATGCGCGAGCCTGCGGGGCAGGATTGGGGTCGCGTTCTCCGTGGAAAACATGGAAGCGCTGAGAAAGAGCCGAAGAATCGGCGTAGTGCGGCAGTCGGTGAACGCCATCCTGAATAAGAGGCCGGTTTTGCTGCTGGAAAAGGGCGGCATCGTGAGCCGGGGGCTCGCGAGAGGCTGGCAGGAGCGGATGGAGCGGCTTGCGGGAGAGATTCCGCAGGGAGCGGAGCGTCTGGTGGTGCAGTACTACGAGAAAAAGAAGGAAGCGGTGCAGTTCGCGGCGGAGCTGAAGCAGAGGATGAATGTGCCGCAGATATTGCTGAGGGAGATCGGCCCGGTGCTGAGTATTCATATCGGGGAAGACGCGCTGGCGGTGTCGTGGGAGAAGCAGGCGTAGGATTTCGCGCCGTAGGCGAGTGAAGTTTTCGCCGGCCTTTTTCAAAAGGGTGCCGTGTGCCAGTGGCACACAATCAAGGCACCGACCGGAGCGGGAGCGGAGAACGCGTACTCCAGTAGGGCGAAGCCCCCACCTCGGGCAGCTGAATTTTAATTTGCCGGGACGCAACCGGCAAATTGAAATTCAGACGCTTCATCCGGATGCATCCGGATGAAGCAGAAACAGACGCAGCGCCTTTCCCCGGACGATTAGCACAATCCCCATGCCTCGCAGCGCACGCAAGCCCCGAAAGCGCGAAGCGCCGGGGAAAAGAGCGCAGCGATTTTCCCCGAAAAACGATTCGCTCGCAGCGATATTGCGAATAGGATAGCTTCTTTTCAATAAAAAATAGAGATATTTCAGCCAATAACCGGTTGTTCTCCAAGCGATAAGCTTGGAGGGCAGCCGGTTTTTTCGTGGTGAGATATGTGCTGGTCGGAAAAAAGCCGTCAGCTTCCAGAATCAATTTGGGCAAGTGCCGGTCGTCCGGGGAAAGACGCTGCGTCTGTTTCTGCAGCACCGCCCCAGGCTGTGCTGCAGGAATTTCAATTTGCCGGGCAGCGCCCCGGCAAATGAAAATGCAGTACACAGTATGTCAGCTTCCCGCCCTCCACCCCTTGTCATCCTCCTCCATCTGTAGTACAATATATAGGCATTGAACATCATTGCTGTTCATTAAAAAAGGGGGGACTATTGAAAATGGAAAAATCCAAGGTTTATTTCACTGACTTCCACGCAACCCCGGAGAGAAATCTCCTCCAGAAGCTCCGTCTCCTCGTCAAGCGCGCCGGAATCGATTCCCTTGATTTCGCCGACCGCTATACCGCCATCAAGATCCATTTCGGCGAGCCCGGCAACCTCGCGTACCTGCGCCCGAATTACGCCAAGGTCATCGTCGATATCGTGAAGGAGAACGGCGGCAAGGCCTTCCTCACCGACTGCAATACCCTCTATGTCGGCGGACGCAAGAACGCACTCGACCACCTCGATTCCGCTTATGTGAACGGGTATAACCCCTTCACCACCGGCTGCCATATCATCATCGCAGACGGCCTCAAGGGCACAGACGAGGCGCTCGTCCCTGTGGAGGGCGGCGATTACGTCAAGGAGGCCAAAATCGGACGCGCCGTCATGGACGCCGATAATTTCATCACCCTCACGCATTTCAAGTGCCATGAGGCTACCGGCTTCGGCGGAACGTTCAAGAATATCGGCATGGGCTGCGGCTCCCGCGCCGGAAAGATGGAAATGCACAGCGCCGGAAAGCCCTACGTCCATCAGGACGCCTGCGTCGGCTGCGGAATGTGCCGCAAAAACTGCGCCCATGACGCCATCACCATCGAGAACCGCAAGGCGTCCATCGACCATAACAAGTGCGTCGGCTGCGGACGCTGCATCGGCGCGTGCCCGAAGGACGCCGTCCAGGCCGCCGGGGACGAGGTCAACGATATCCTGAACAAGAAGATCATCGAGTACTCCGCCGCCATCCTCCGCAATAAGCCGAGCTTCCATATCAGCCTCATCTGCGACGTCTCGCCCTTCTGCGACTGCCACGCCGAGAACGACGTCCCGATCATCCCCGACGTCGGAATGCTCGCGTCCTTCGACCCCGTCGCCTGCGACGCCGCCTGCGCCGACCTGTGCAACGCCCAGCCCGCCATGCCCGGCTGCCGCATCGACGGCGTCGACGACCACGACCATTTCCACGCCGTCCATCCCACCACCGACTGGCACAGCATGATTTCCCATGCCGAAAAGATGGGCCTCGGCACCCACGAGTACGAGCTTATCACCGTCTGAGTGCCCGCTTCGCGCACAATCTTCTCTCTTTTGCCGCCTTTCCGCCAGTGCTTCGTGATTTTTATAAAAAAGTTCCAAAAAAATCTCAGAATAGTATCATAATTGTAAATAATCAAAAACCCTTTTTGAATTGACGCGGAACGTCTTGCAATTGAAATGAGATTGTGATATATTTAACACATAGTGTTCGGAATCCCTGCTTTTTCAGCGTGCCAAAGGGGGAAAAGGGGGGAAAACCGACAATCAGGTCCCGTTTCAGAAGGAATAAAATTTGAATGGAGGAACAAAACATGTCCAGAACAATCGTGTTGGCAGGCGCTGTCCGTACGGCGATCGGCAAGATGGGTGGAGCTCTCTCCACGACGCCCGCCGCTACCCTGGGTTCCATTGTTATCAAGGAGGCTCTCTCCCGCGCGAACGTCGCCGCGGATCAGGTCGACGAGGTTCTCATGGGCTGCGTGCTTCAGGCTGCGCAGGGGCAGAACGTCGCCCGTCAGGCCGCTCTCAAGGCCGGCCTGCCGATTGAGGTTCCCGCTCTGACGCTCAACAACGTCTGCGGCTCCGGCCTCAAGTGCGTCAACACGGCCGCCGCCATGATCGCTGCCGGCGACGCGGACATCATCGTCGCGGGCGGCATGGAGAATATGTCCATGGCTCCGTACGCGCTGCCCCAGGCCCGCTTCGGCTACCGCATGAACAACGCCACCATGATCGACACCATGGTCAACGACGCTCTGTGGGACGCGTTCAACAACTACCACATGGGCATCACCGCCGAGAACCTTGCTGAGAAGTACGGCCTCACCCGCGAGATGCAGGACGAGTTCGCCGCCGCCAGCCAGCAGAAGTGCGAGAAGGCGCAGGCCGAGGGCCGCTTCAAGGACGAAATTGTTCCCGTTCCCGTGAAGGTCAAGAAGGAAATGGTCATGGTCGATAAGGACGAGGGCCCGCGCGCCGGCGTCACCGCCGAGAGCATCGCGAAGCTCCGCCCGGCCTTCAAGCCCGACGGCACCGTGACCGCCGCCAACGCCTCCGGCATCAACGACGGCGCCGCCGCTGTCGTCGTGATGAGCGAGGAGAAGGCGAAGGAGCTCGGCGTGAAGCCGATGGCGAAGTTTGTTGTCGGCGCTTCCGCCGGCGTCGATCCGTCCATCATGGGCATCGGCCCCGCCGCTTCCACCCGCAAGGCGCTCGCTCACGCGAACATGAACCTCGACCAGATCGACCTCATCGAGGCCAACGAGGCGTTCGCCGCCCAGTCCCTCGCCGTCGCGAAGGAGCTCGGCTTCGACATGAGCAAGGTCAACGTCAACGGCGGCGCTATCGCCCTCGGCCATCCGGTCGGCGCTTCCGGCTGCCGCATCCTCGTCACCCTGCTGCATGAGATGCAGAAGAGAGACGACGTCAAGACCGGCCTCGCCACGCTGTGCGTCGGCGGCGGCATGGGCGTCACCACGATCGTCGAGAAGTACTGATTTCCGGCGAATCCAGCGGAAAGGGAAGAAGTATCATGAGCTTTATCAAATATGAGCAGAAGGACGCCATCGCCGTCCTCACCATCGACCGCGAGAGAGCGCTCAACGCGCTGAACTCCGAGGTGCTCGGCGAGCTCGACGCGGCGATCGACGCCATCGACCTCGACGCCGTGCGCTGCCTCATCATCACCGGCGCGGGCCAGAAGTCCTTCGTCGCCGGCGCCGACATCGGCGAGATGAGCACGCTCTCCAAGGCGGAGGGCGAGGCCTTCGGCAAGAAGGGCAACGACGTGTTCCGCAAGATTGAGAAGCTGCCGATCCCCGTCATCGCGGCGGTCAACGGCTTCGCCCTCGGCGGCGGCTGCGAGCTCTCCATGAGCTGCGACATCCGCCTCGCCTCCGAGAACGCCGTCTTCGGCCAGCCCGAGACCGGCCTCGGCATCACCCCCGGCTTCGGCGGCACCCAGCGCCTCGCGCGCATCATCCCGGTCGGCAAGGCCAAGGAGATGCTCTACGCCGGCACGAAGGTGAAGGCCGACGAGGCGCTGTCCCTCGGCCTCGTGAACGCCGTCTATCCGTCCGAGGAGCTCCTGCCCGCGGCGGAGAAGCTCGCCGCGAAGATTGCCCGCAACGCCCCGATCGCCGTGCGCGCCTCCAAGAAGGCCGTCGACGAGGGCCTGCAGGTCTCCATCGACGAGGCCATCGTCATCGAGGAGAAGCTGTTCGGCAGCTGCTTCGAGACGGAGGACCAGAGAAACGGCATGGCCGCCTTCCTGAATAAGGAGAAGGCTCCCGCGTTCCAGAACAAATAAGAAGCATGACGCAAAAGGGTACTGTACGGCTGCGCGCCGCGCAGTACCCGAACGCGTCCTTCTTTCGGAAGTTCAAAATCAATGACAGGAGGAAATTATCATGAAAGTTGGTATTATTGGCGCCGGCACGATGGGCTCCGGCATCGCTCAGGCTTTTGCGCAGACCGAGGGCTACGAGGTTTGCCTCTGCGACGTGAAGGCCGAGTGGGCCGCGAACGGCAAGGCGAAGATCGCCAAGGGCTTTGAGAAGAGAATCGCCAAGGGCAAGATGGAGCAGGCCGCTGCCGACGCCATCCTGAACAAGATCACCACCGGCACGAACGAGATCGTCGCCGACTGCGACCTCGTCGTCGAGGCCGCCCTCGAGAAGATGGAGCTCAAGAAGGAGATCTTCAAGAGCCTGCAGGGCATCTGCAAGCCCGAATGCATCTTCGCGACCAACACCTCCTCGCTCTCCATCACCGAGATTTCCAACGGCCTTGACCGCGCCGTCGTCGGTATGCACTTCTTCAACCCGGCTCCGGTCATGAAGCTCGTCGAGGTCATCGCGGGCGAGACCACCGATCCCGCCGTCGTCGAGAAGATCGTCGCCATCTCCCAGGAGATCGGCAAGACCCCCGTGCAGGTCAACGAGGCCGCCGGCTTCGTCGTGAACCGCATCCTCATCCCGATGATCAACGAGGCTATCGGCATCTACGCGGACGGCGTCGCCAGCGTGGAGGGCATCGACACCGCCATGCAGCTCGGCGCCAACCATCCCATGGGCCCGCTCGCCCTCGGCGATCTGGTCGGCCTGGACATCGTCCTCGCCATCATGGAGGTTCTGCAGGCCGAGACGGGCGACCCGAAGTACCGCCCGCATCCGCTGCTCAGAAAGATGGTCCGCGCCGGCAAGCTGGGCCGCAAGACCGGCATCGGCTTCTACGATTACAGAAAGTAAGAATCCGCACCGCGTGAGCCGCGGATTCCGCGCATAACGGCAAAGAGAGAGCCTTCCCGCCGGGCAGCTATGCCCGGGCGGGGGTTTTCTCCTGTTTTCCGCCGTGTGAAGCGGCGCCGGCGCGCGCTCTGCGTCCCGGTTTTGCTAATTTAGGAATTGGAGGAACAACGAGTATGAATTTCATGCTTTCTAAAGAACAGGAGATGGCTCGCACCCTTTTCCACGATTTCGCGGAGAATGAGGTCAAGCCCCTGGCACAAGAGGTTGACGAGACGGAGCGCTTCCCGGCGGAGACCGTCGAGAAGATGCAGAAGCTCGGCTTTCTGGGCATCCCCCAGCCGAAGGAGTACGGCGGCCAGGGCTGCGACACCCTGACGTACGTCCTCTGCGTTGAGGAGCTTTCCAAGGTCTGCGCGACGACGGGCGTTATCGTCTCCGCGCACACCTCCCTCGGCACCGACCCGATTAAGAAGTTCGGCACCCCCGAGCAGAAGGAGAAGTATCTGCGTCCGCTCGCGAGCGGCGAGAAGCTCGGCGCGTTCGGCCTCACGGAGCCCAACGCCGGCACCGACGCCTCCGGCCAGCAGACGAAGGCTGTCCTGGACGGCGACCATTACGTCCTCAACGGCAGCAAGATCTTCATCACGAACGGCGGCAAGGCCGACGTGTACATCATCTTCGCGATGACCGACAAGTCCAAGGGCACCCGCGGCATCTCCGCCTTCATCGTGGAGAAGGACTTCCCGGGCTTCCGCATCGGCACGAAGGAGAAGAAGATGGGCATCCGCGGCTCCTCCACGACCGAGCTGATCTTCGAGAACTGCATCGTCCCGAAGGAGAACCTCCTCGGCCAGGAGGGCCAGGGCTTCAAGATCGCCATGCAGACGCTTGACGGCGGCCGCATCGGTATCGCCGCGCAGGCGCTCGGCATCGCAGAGGGCGCTTTCGAGGAGACGGTCAAGTACGTCAAGGAGAGAAAGCAGTTCGGCCGCCCGATCGCCAAGTTCCAGAACACCCAGTTCCAGCTCGCCGACATGAAGACGAAGATTGAGGCCGCGAAGCTGCTCGTCTACCGCGCGGCTGTTGCGAAGGACACGCAGAAGATTTACTCCGTCGAGGCTGCCATGGCGAAGCTGTTCGCCGCCGAGGTCGCGATGGAAGTGACCACCAAGGCGGTTCAGCTCCACGGCGGTTACGGCTACACCAGAGAGTACCCGGTCGAGCGCATGATGCGCGACGCCAAGATTACCGAAATCTACGAGGGCACCAGCGAAGTGCAGCGCATGGTTATCTCCGGCAATATCCTGAAATAATGATAGCTGTAAAGCCCAGAAGGAGTGACATTCTTTGAATATTGTAGTTTGCATCAAGCAGGTTCCGAATACGAACGAGGTCAAGCTCGACCCGGTGAAGGGCACCCTGATCCGTGACGGCGTGCCGAGCATCATGAACCCCGACGACAAGGCCGGCCTCGAGGCCGCGCTGCGCCTGAAGGATTCCATGGGCGCTCATGTCACGGTCGTCTCCATGGGCCCGCTGCAGGCCGACGCCGTTCTCCGCGAGGCCATGGCCATGGGCGCGGACGACGCGTACCTGATTTCCGACAGAGCCTTCGGCGGCGCCGACACGCTCGCCACCTCCACCACGATTGCGGCCGCCATCAAGAAGCTGCCCTATGACCTCATCATCACCGGCCGTCAGGCCATCGACGGCGACACCGCCCAGGTCGGCCCGCAGATCGCCGAGCACCTCAACATCCCGAACGTCAGCTACGCGGAGGACATCCAGGTCGAGGGCGACACCGTCACGGTCAAGCGCCAGTACGAGGATCGCTACCACACCGTCAAGGTGAAGATGCCCTGCCTCATCACCGCGCTGAGCGAGCTCAACCAGCCCCGCTACATGACCCCCGGCGGCATCTTCGACGCGTACCGCGAGAAGACGGTCACCACCTGGACGGTCAACGACATTGAGGTCGACATGGACAAGATCGGTCTCAAGGGCTCGCCGACGAGAGTGTTCCAGAGCTTCCCGAAGAGCCTGAAGGCCGCCGGCACCGTCGTCACGCTTGACGGCGAGGAGGCCGCGGATTATATGCTCGAGAAGCTCAGAGAGAAGTTCATCATCTGAGTACGCGAGTGAAGGTAAATTTTCAGAACATTGAAAGTGGTGAGCATAGAATGAATTTGCAGGATTATCAGGGTGTGTATGTATTCGTCCAGCAGGTCGACAATAAAATCACCGGCGTTTCGTTTGAGCTGATCGGCAAGGCCAGAGAGCTGGCCGCCGCGATGGAGACTGAGGTCACCGCCGTTCTGCTCGGCTCCAATGTTTCCGCCCTCTGCGATGAGCTGGCCGCCTTCGGCGCGGACAAGATCGTCATGGTGGACAACGAGGCGCTCGAGCCCTACAGCACCGAGCCCTACGCCCATGCGATGACCGCCGTCATCGAGAAGTACAAGCCCGCCGTGGTGCTCTACGGCGCGACCGCCATCGGCCGCGACCTCGCGCCCCGCGTGTCCGCGAGAGTCCGCACCGGCCTGACCGCCGACTGCACGAAGCTCGAGGTCGACCCCGAGACGAAGGGCCTGCGCATGACCCGTCCGGCCTTCGGCGGCAACCTCATGGCGACGATTCTCTGCCCGGAGCACCGCCCGCAGATGGCGACCGTGCGTCCCGGCGTCATGCAGAAGATTAAGCCGATGAAGGACGCGAAGGCTGTCGTCGACAAGTTCGACGTCGACTTCACCCCGAACCACAACTATGTTGAGGTGACCGAGGTCATCAAGAAGGTCAGCAACAAGATCGACATTCAGGACGCGAAGATCCTCGTCTCCGGCGGCCGCGGCGTCGGCTGCCCCGAGAACTTCAAGCTCCTGCGCGACCTGGCTGACGCTCTCGGCGGCGAGGTCAGCTCCTCCCGTGCCTGCGTCGACGCCGGCTGGGCGGAGAAGGACATCCAGGTCGGCCAGACGGGCAAGACCGTCCGCCCGAACCTCTACATCGCCTGCGGCATCTCCGGTGCGATTCAGCACCTCGCCGGCATGGAGGAGTCCGACGTCATCATCGCCATCAACAAGGACGAGAACGCACCGATCTTCGAGGTGGCCGATTACGGCATCGTCGGCGATCTGACCAAGATCCTGCCTGTCTTCACCGAGAAGGTGAAGGAAGCGATGGCGGCCCGCCAGAACGGCTGAGCCGAAGCCTCTCTTTCATAAGAAAAAACAAGCTGCCGGGATGCGAAAGCGCCCGGCAGCTTTCGTTTGCGCGCTTTTGCGCCGGGCGGAACGGCGCGGCGGGGGACGGGAGCGTAAAATTTTAAGCGGAATTTCACCTCCTCTTTTCCTTTCCGCGGGGCTTGGATATTGACTTTTTGTTCTGCTGTCTTATAATAGGATTATTGAAATGATTTTGTATAAAATGATGAAAACGGGATGATAAATACATGAAGCAGATACCGAAGCGCGCCAAGCAGTTTGAGATTATGCGGAGCATCTTTCTGTTCGAGCGACTCAGGCCGGAGACGGCCGAGGCCGTATTCCGCTCCGAGCAATGCGAGTGCTACGAGTTCGAGCCGGAGGAGTATATCTACACCAGGACGGCCTTCCGCCGGTGTATGGGCGTCGTGATTTCCGGGGAGATCAAGGCGTACAAGGAAGCGAAGGACGGAACGCACATCCTGCTCAACACCTTCACGCAGTGCGGCGTGTTCGGCGTGGCGGGGCTGTTTCAGAGCTGCGGGGAGTACGTCTCCGACATTCAGTCCGTCCGCCGCAGCCGCGTGCTCTTTCTTCCGGAGACGCTGCTGCGCGCGCTGTTCCGGGAGGAGCCGGCCGCCGCGGAGAACTATATCTCATATCTCACGACGCGCATCTGCTATCTGAACAGGCGGATCGACATCTTCACGGGCGGAAGCGCCGAGCAGCGCCTCGCGAGCTACCTGTTTTCGCTCTGCGAGGAGAAAATTCCGTGCACCATCCACGTTCCGTGCACCTATATCGAGCTTGCGGAAATCCTGAATATCGGCAGGGCGTCGCTGTATCGGGCGCTCGATTCCCTTGAAAAAAGCGGGGCGCTTGAGAGAAAAGGGAGAGATCTTGTGATGTTGAACGCCGATCTTTTGTGCGGATTCGTCTGAACTGCGCCGAATGAAAAAAATTCAGTTCCTTTTTTGTCCATGTTGTGGTATACTACAGAAGGTAGTCTCCTGCTGCCGGGCGGTTTCCGACGGGGAGAGGCGTCTCCCGACCCCGGAGCGCCCTTCCGCGTACGCTGCGCCGTGCAGGAAATCAGGCAGAATTCTGCCGTAAGCTGGGAGTAATTTCATGAAAATAAAACGCTTTCATCTGTCTCAGGCAATTCCGCAGATGCTGATTGACACCGTCTGCGTGTACTTCAGCTACTTTATCGCGATGGAGCTGCGGTTTGAGGGACGAATCCCGTGGCACGAGTACGAGTACTTCGCCTTCCTGATTCCCTTCATGATCGTCGTTTCCCTCGCGGTGTTCCTGTTCGTGCGCTTCTACAATACGATGTGGCAGTTCGCCAGTATGGACGAGCTGCTGCAGATCTTCTACGGCACGACGGTCGCCGGCATCCTCGTGACGATTTTAGGCTTCGCGCTCGCGGGGCACTACTCCGTCAACGGGCTGCCGATCTACCGCCTGCCGATCCCCGTCTATGTGATGGGCTGGGCGCTGATGTTCCTCTTTGTCGGGGCGACGCGCTTCTCCATCCGGCTGTGGCACCGGCGCAGGCGCAAGAGCGAGCTGCACCGCGGCGACGGGGAGGACTTCCAGCGCGTGATGGTCATCGGAGCGGGGGAAATGGGCTCGATGATCATCAAGGACATGAAGTCCGCGCCGGAGAGCCAGGGCATCCCGGTTATCGCGATTGACGACGACAAGTCGAAGCGCGGCACGCGGATTCACGGCGTCAAGGTCGTCGGGGGACGCGAGAGCATCCCGCGCATGGCCGCGCGGTACGACATCGACCAGATTCTCCTCGCCATCTCGAAGGCCGACAAGAAGGACAAGCAGGACATTCTGAACATCTGCGCGAAGACGGGCTGCAAGCTCAAGACGCTTCCCGCGCTGTACGAGCTTCTGCAGAGCGACGACAAGGCGGGCGGACGCACCCCGATCCGCGACATCGACATTCTCGACCTGCTCGGCCGCGACGAGGTGCAGCTGAACGTCGAGGAGATCAGCGGCTATCTCAAGGGCAAGACCGTGCTCGTCACCGGCGGAGGCGGATCCATCGGCTCCGAGCTGTGCCGCCAGATTGCGTACTTCCACCCGAAGAAGATTATTGTCTTCGATATTTACGAGAACAACGCGTATGATTTGCAGAACGAGCTGCTCATGCGCTTCAAGCATTTGAACCTCGAGGTGCTTATCGGCTCCGTGCGCGACAAGGCGCGCGTCGAGCACATCTTCGAGGTCTGCCGCCCCGACGTCGTGTTCCATGCCGCCGCGCACAAGCACGTCCCGCTGATGGAGCTGAGCCCCGGCGAGGCCGTGAAGAACAACGTCTTCGGCACGCTCAACGTCGCGCAGGCGTGCGACAAGTATCATGTCAAGCGCATGGTGCTCATCTCGACGGACAAGGCCGTCAACCCGACGAACATCATGGGCGCGACGAAGCGCATCTGCGAACTGATTATCCAGTACTCGAGCCGCCACTGCAAGAATACGGAGTACGTCGCCGTGCGCTTCGGCAACGTGCTCGGCAGCAACGGCAGCGTCATCCCGATTTTCAAGCGTCAGATTGCCGCGGGCGGCCCCGTCACGGTGACGCACCCGGAAATCACGCGGTATTTCATGACCATCCCGGAGGCGGCGCGGCTCGTCATCCAGGCGGGCGGCATGGCGAAGGGAGGAGAGATCTTCGTCCTCGACATGGGGCAGCCCGTCAAGATTGTCGACCTCGCGCGGAACATGATTCGCCTCTCCGGCTTCGAGCCGAACGTGGACATCAAAATCACCTACACCGGCCTGCGCCCCGGTGAAAAGCTGTATGAGGAGCTTCTCCTCGACAGCGAGGGCGGCTGCGAGAAGACGTCCCACGAGCTCATTTACATCGGCACGCCGATTCCCTTCGACGAGGGCAGCTTCCTCGAGGACCTCGAGAAGCTTCGCGGCGTCGCGGGCTTCGACAACGTCAAGATGATCGAGATTGTGCACCGGCTCGTGCCGACGTACTCCGGCCACGCGGAGGAGAACGACGCGCTCGCGCAGAACGCAAACTGACAGAATTCCCGGCCCGGTTCGGCCTGTTCGCCCAACCGGAGCCGGGTTTTTTTCATGCTCCGGCGGCGAGGAGCTCCGAGACCGTGACGAAGCGGTATCCGGCGGCGAGCAGGGCGTCGAGACAGGGGGCGAGCGCGTCCGGCGTGCTGAGCCCGCCCTGCTGGAAGCGGAGGATGGAGCCGGGTCCGCAGGAATCAATCACCGTGCGGCAGATGGTTTGCGGCGAGCCCTCGCGCCAGTCGAAGGCGTCGACGTCCCAGAGCACCGTCTCCATCCCGAGGGAGGCAGCCGAGGCGAGGAGCGATTCGCTCCACAGGCCGTAGGGCGGGCGAAAGACGGCGGGGGACGCGCCCGTGAGCTCCCGGAGGAGATCGCCGCACCGCGCGAGGTCTGCGAGCTGACCGTCCGCGGAGAGGGAGGAGAGAGCGCGGCGGTGGGCGTAGGAGTGGCTTCCGATCTCATGCCCGGCGGCGGCGATCGCCCGCGTCTCCTCGCGGTGGGACGACGCCCATCTTCCCTCGAGGAAGAACGTCGCGCGCACCTCACGCTCCGCGAGGACGGCGAGAATCCGGCCGGTGCCGCGTCCCTCGCTGAGCGTCTCGAAGGTGAGGGCGAGGAGCTTTTCGCCGTTCGTGCCGGCGCGGGCGACGGGTCCGGAGAGAGCGCTCCACGCGGGACGGCTCTCCGGGAGGCAGCGCGGCAGGACGGCGAGCGCGAGCAGAGCGGGGAGCAGGAGCACCGCGGCGAAGCGGTACGCGGGGCGGAGGGAGACGAGACGGCTTTTCATGGGCAGGACTTCCTTTCCGCGGCTCAATAAAGAAAGGGGAGACGGAAAAAATGGCGCTGATTACACATATTCAGCGGTCGGCGAAAAAAATACGCGTGCTGAAAAAAACGACGATGGAGGTCAGCTGGGACGAGAGGCTGTTCTCCATCCGGACGAAGGCGGCGGGCGCGGAGACGGGGCTGTCCGATCTTCCGGCGGACATTCAGCTCGACAGGGAGCAGGCCGCCGTCCTGCACGCGATGCTCGGGGATTTTCTCGGGAACGGGAGCGGCACATAATTCCTGATTCTTCCGGAATACTAAAATCAGAATCGCCGGAGAAAAGGGAGGAAATCGGTGCTTGGAAACCATATTGCTGCTGGGAAACGCCAAAGACCACGCGCTGAGGAATACGCTGCTCCCCGCGCTGGAGCGGTACGGCGGCGTGCTGTACGCGGGGGAACGGCAGATCTTTCGGATGACGTCGGAGCAGCCGGCATATTTCGTGTACGACTGCGAGCGATTGCCGGACCTGCAGATTGACCGCGGGGTGCTGCTGTTCAAGGGAAGCTGTACGGCAGAGGAGCGGCTGCGCGTCCCGGAGGGGGTGCGGTGCGTCGCGGACTCGGGAAACCGGAGCGCCATACGGCTGCTGCAGGAGGCGGGAGCGCCCGCCATCACCTGCGGGACGAGCGCGCGGGACACGCTCAGCGCGGCGAGCCTCGAATACGGGAGGGCGGTGCTGAGTCTGCAGAGGAGCATCGTGACGCTCGGAGGGAAGCTGCTCGAGCCGCACGACTTTGGGGTCGGCGTGGCGGGAGGAAGCCTGTCGCGGGAGATTCTGCCCGTCTCGCTTGTCCTGCTTTTGAGCGGGGTTGATTCCGGGGAAGGGTACGTCGTGTGAAAAACGGGGCTGAGACAAAAATTGCCAGACATAAAACGCGGGCGGCGGCGTACAATAAGCTTGCAAACGCAAATCAAGCTTTTTCACAGAAACGGAAAAGCAAACATTTTCAAAAAGTAAGGAGTGTATTGATATGTCCAGCAATAAGAACGTTGTCCCCGAGGCCCGCGCCGCACTCGATAAGTTCAAGATGGAAGCGGCTTCCGAGGTTGGCGTGAACCTCAAGCAGGGCTACAACGGCGACCTGACCTCGAAGGAAGCCGGCAGCGTCGGCGGCCAGATGGTCAAGAATATGATCAAGAGCTACGAGCAGAGCATGAAATAAAACCCTCCCTTCAAGACAGGAAAGGACGCCGGCCAATCGGGCCGGCGTCTTTTCGATCGGAGCAGGGAGCTTAGGATTTAAGACGTGAAAGTTTCGCCCGCCTTTTCAAAGGCGGCAGGGGATCGGGGGCAAAGCCCCCGAGCAGTGGCTAACGGTGATCAATAACGCGAAGCCCCGAAAAAGCAAGGGGAAACAGCGAAGCGTCTTTCCCCGAACGGCAGCGCACGAAGGGAATTTCCCGCAGACAGCTCGTCTATCCTTTCGCACGCAGCCTCCTGCTGTCTAACACGGTCTGCTGCTTCATAAGGACGCGAAAGGATACAGTCGGGAGGCTGCAATGCTTTCAGAAAGCGTTGTGCAAGTCTTCCGGAAATAGACGATTCGCCAGCCGCTCCGCCGCCAACAGCTTCACATTTTTCCCCCATCCGCATCTCAGCTCTCGTAATCCTCCAGCACGCTGTTCAGCCGCTCTCTGCCGCTCACCGTAATCCCCGCGGCGAGCATTTTCCTGTCCGCCTCCGGCAGCAGCTCCACCGCCACGTCCACCGTATACAGCGGTTCGTCCTCGTTCTCGGCAAAAACTCCAATCATCCCCTCGTATTCCCGAACAATATAGATAGTTTGACTGCTCGAAAGAACGGGAGAATTTGAATTTCCAATGTATTCTTGACTTGAGTTTTCGTTTGCAGTAGAATAAGACAGTGTATTTGAACTGAGGACTTCCGGCGGCTCGGTTTCCGGCTTTTGTATGCCCGGAACCAGCAGCGCCGACACGAACACGACGGCCGCGCAGCAGCCTATGATTGCGATTTTTCTCAAAGCGTATCACCTCAGGGATAGTCTTTGAAAAATCTGGCAGGTTATGCGGCGGCCCCTCCGGTTTTTTCCGGCGGATCGCCATTGACGGAGAAAGGAGACGGCACCGTGAGAAAAACGGACATCAACCGCTATGTGCAGAAGGAAAAGAACACCGCCGGCGCTGCGGCGCTCGGAGCGCTCTGCTCCGTCGGCAGTGTTTTGAAGAAGCTCCTTCTGACAATCTTCACCATCTGCATGATTACCGGCATCATCGTATCGATCTCGGTCATCTCCTTCATCTGGAGCATAAAGGACGAGTCCGTCGACTACGACCTGCACAAGCTCAAGCTCAATTATACCTCGTTCATCTATGTGAACGGGGAGGGAGACGATCCGAACAACCCCGTTGAGTACCAGGCTCTCTACAGCGGAGAAAACCGCGTCTGGGTCGACTTCGGCGATATCCCGCAGTACATGAAGGACGCCATCATCTGCATCGAGGACAAGCGCTACAACGAGCATCAGGGCGTCGACTGGATCCGCACGGGCGGCGCTATCCTCAACCTCTTTACCGGGAGCAGCGACAGTATGTACGGCGGCTCCACCATCACGCAGCAGCTGATTAAGAACCTGACCGGCGAAAGCGAGGTCAGCCTCACGCGCAAGGTCAAGGAAATCTTCCGCGCGCTGAATCTCGAGAAGAAGTATACCAAGGACGAGATTCTCTGCGCGTACCTGAACGTCGTGCCCTTCGGCAGCGGCTGCAACGGCGTACAGGCCGCCGCCAACCTCTATTTCGGCAAGGATATTCAGGACTGCGGCCTCGCCGAGTGCGCCGCCATCGCCGGCATCACGCAGAATCCCTATAAGTATACCCCGCTGCTCCATCCCGAGGCGAACAAGGAGCGTCAGCAGACTGTCCTGACGGAAATGTACAGGCAGGGCAAGGTGACGAAGGCCGAGTACGAGGAAGCGATGGAGAAGTCCGAGCATATGACGTTCGTCGGACGCACCGACGAGGAGGACGACGACGATACCGTCATCCCGATCTGGAACTGGTACACCGAGACGCTGTTCGAGGACGTCAAGAACGACCTCATGGAGCTTTACAGCATCTCCTCGGAGCAGGCCGTCGATATGATTTACCACGACGGCTTGAAGATCTATTCCGCGCAGGATACCGAGTATCAGGAAATCGCCGAGAGCATCCTCTCCGACCCGACCGTGTTTGACCCGCTCAACACCGGCGCGGAGGCCGGCTATTTCGCGATGGATTACTCGGGCCGCGTGCTCGCCGTCGTCGGCAATATCGGGGAGAAGCAGGGCAACCGCCTGAACAACAACGCGACCATGGCGGTGCGACAGCCCGGCTCCTCGCTCAAGCCGCTCGTCGACTACGCGCCCGCGTTCGAGAATAAGCTCATCAACTATTCCTCGATGCTTCTTGACGAGCCGATCGAGGGCTACTTCGACGACGGCCGCGCCGGCCCGAACAACTACTCGCCCGGCTTCGAGGGAGAGGTCACGACGCGGTACGCGCTCATCAAGTCGCTCAACCCGCCCGCCGTCCGGCTGCTGCAGCAGATTACGCCGCAGGCCGCAGCCTCCTTCCTCACCGACAGACTCGGCTTTTCTCCCATCGCGCAGTCCGACCAGGTGCTCTCCATGGGCATCGGCGGCAGTATGGGCGTCACCGTCTGCGAAATGGCCGCGGGCTTCCAGATCTTCGGCAACGGCGGCAAGTATTATGAGCCCTATACCTATTACTATGTGGAGGACAGCGACGGCAACGTCATCCTCGACAACCGCAATAACATCGGCCGCGAGGCCATTTCCTCCGAGAACGCGACAATTATGCGCAAGCTCCTCGAGGAGGTCATCGGCCCCTACCCGGCGACCGGTCTGGCCGCCGACGTCGAGGGCTGGCAGATTTACGGCAAGACGGGCACGACGAACTCCCTGATGGATCTCTGGTTCGTCGGCGGCTCGCCGTACGCCGTCGCCGCCATCTGGACGGGCTATCCGAAATATGACCACGCGATGAACGACACCGACAACCGTCACAAGACGCTGTGGAGCGAAATCATGACGCAGTACCTCGCCGATAAGGAGAGCCGCACGTTCTCCGACGACCCCGGCGTCTTCTCCATGAGCTACTGCAGGGAGACGGGCAAGCTCGCCCTCCCGGGCGTGTGCACCGATACGGCCACCGGCTGGTATACGAACGACAATAAGCCCGATTACTGCGACGGCAGCCACGCGGCCGCATCCTCCGCGCCGTCGTCGGAGACGCCGTCGTCCGAAGTGTCCGCGCCGTCGTCCGCGCCGGAGAGCGCGGCTGAGAGCGGGGAGGAGTCCTCGCTGAGCTCGGCCTCGTCCGCGAGCTCGTCCCTGCGGCCGCCGGAGTCTGAGCCGCAGTCCGAGGCGCAGCACTCCTCCGCGCCCGCGGAGAGCGAGGGGCCGAACCTTCCGTCGTCCTCCGCAGTCTCCGACGGCGGAGGGGAGCCGTCCTCCGGGCAGACGCTGCCCGAGACGGAGTCCGACGCCGCCTGAACCCGCCGATCCTTTGCTTTTTTGAGAGAAAGACGCGCGTTCTCCGCCGTTTTTCCCGGAAAGGCTTCCTTTGGGAAATGAACAATAGAAACGAGGGATTCATAGTATGGTAAAAATTGCAATTATGGGACACGGAACCGTCGGTTCCGGCGTCGTGGAGGTTCTCACCACCCATGCCGACAGCATCACGAGCAGAGCCAAGCAGGAGATCGACATCAAGTACATTCTCGATCTGAGAGAATTCCCCGACAGTCCTCTTGCGGACAGATTTACCAAATCCTTTGACGATATCCTGAACGACCCCGAGATTCTCGTCGTCGTCGAGGTTATGGGCGGGTTGCATCCCGCGTACGACTATGTGAAGAGCTGCCTCGAGGCGGGGAAGAGCGTCGTCACCTCCAATAAGGAGCTCGTCGCCGCGAAGGGCGCGGAGCTGCTCAAAATCGCGCAGGAGAAGAATCTCAACTTCCTGTTTGAGGCGAGCGTCGGCGGCGGCATCCCGATTATCCGCCCGATGAGCCAGTGCCTCGCCGCGAACGACGTGGTCGAGGTGGCCGGCATCCTCAACGGCACGACGAATTTCATCCTCACGAAGATGATCAACGAGGATATGTCCTTCGAGGACGCTCTCGCCCTCGCGCAGAAGCTCGGCTACGCCGAACGGAACCCCGCCGCAGACGTGGAGGGTCACGACGCGTGCCGGAAGATCTGCATCCTCGCCTCGCTCGCCTACGGCAAGCACGTCTATCCCGACCAGGTGCACACCGAGGGCATCACGAATATCTCCCTCGCGGACGTCAAGTACGCGGACGCGTGGGGCGGCGTCGTGAAGCTCATAGGCGAGGTCAGCAAGACGCCGGAGGGGAAGCTGCACAGCATTGTCTGCCCGATGTTCATCCCGCGCGACAGCCAGCTCGCGAACGTCGACGACGTCTTCAACGGCATCATGGTGCGCGGCGACGCGACGGGCGACGTCGTGTTCTACGGCAAGGGCGCGGGCAAGCTGCCCACCGCGAGCGCCGTCGTCGCGGACGTCATCGACTGCGTCAAACATATTCAGGCGCGCAAGTACCTCTTCTGGGAGGACGGCAGCCCGGACTATGTCGCCGATTACCTCGACGCCGAGGTCGCGATGTACGTCCGCCTCAAGGGAGACGATCCGGACGGGCTGTGCCGCCTGGCCGAGGAAGCCTTCGGCGAGATTTCCCGCCTGTTCCGCAAGGACGCGGATCCCGGCGAGGCCGCGTTCCTCACGCCTGTGCTCCCCGAGCGGGAGATCCGCGCGAAGCTCGAGACCCTCGCGCAGCACGGCGCTCAGATCCTCAACACCATCCGTCTGAGCGACTTCTGATTGATTTCGTTATCCGAATTTTACTTCTATATGGCAGGTGCAGAACATGATTAGAATCCAGGTCCCGGCGACCAGCGCGAATCTCGGCTCCGGCTTTGATTCCCTCGGTATTGCGCTGACCCTGTACAATCAGGTGTGGATGGAGGAGGCCGACAAGCTCGACATCTCCTGCACGGACGACGTCGTCGTCCCGAAAGACGAAAGCAACCTGATTTACTGGGCGGTCAAGCAGCTGTATCAGGAATGCGGCAGGAAGCTCCCCGGCCTCAAGCTGGTTCAGCAGAACAACATCCCGCTCGCGCGCGGGCTCGGCAGCAGCTCGGCGTGCATCGTGGCCGGCATTCTCGGCGCGAACCGGCTGCTCGGGAATCCGTTTTCCCGCTCCGATCTCATCAACCTCGCGGCGAAGATTGAGGGCCATCCCGACAACACGTCTCCCGCGATTGAGGGCGGCCTCGTGACGTCCGCGATGGAGGGAGGACGCATCTACAGCGTCAGCGTTCCGGTGTCCGACAAGCTCAAGTTCGCCGTCTTCATTCCGCCCTTTGAGCTCAAGACGGAGATGGCGCGCTCCGTGCTGCCGGAGACGTACTCGCGGGCCGACGTTGTGTACAACCTCTCCCGCTCCGCGCTGATGACGGCGTCCCTGTTCTCCGGGAAGCTCGAGAATCTGCGCGTGGCTGTGGGCGACCGGATTCATCAGCCGTACCGCTCCGGGCTCATCGAGAACTTCGACAACGTGTTCCGCATGAGCTACGAGCTCGGCAGCCTCGGCACCTACATCAGCGGCTCCGGCCCCACCATCATCGCGATGGTGCCGACCGACAGCATGGATACGTTTATCGCCCACGCGGAAAATCACATGAAGGAAAAGGGCATCACCGGCTGGGACGTCCGCTTCCTGAGCGTGGACTCCAAGGGCGCCCAGGTCTCGCTGGACTAACCGAGAACTATTGATTGGGGGATTCTCTATGAGTTTGATCGTACAGAAATTCGGCGGCAGCTCCGTGGCGAACGCCGAGCGCATTTTCAATGTCGCCGACATTGTCACCGGCACCTATAAGCAGGGCAACGACGTTGTCGTCGTCGTCTCCGCGCAGGGCGACACGACGGACGACCTTATCGAAAAGGCGAAGGAAATCAATCCCGACGCTTCCAAGCGCGAGATGGATATGCTCCTCACGGCGGGCGAGCAGATGTCCGCTTCGCTGCTCGCGATGGCGATTGAGAAGCTCGGCTGCCCCGTGGTGTCGCTCCTCGGCTGGCAGGCAGGCTTCCTGACCTCCTCCGCGTACGGCACCGCCCGCATCAAGCGCGTCGTGCCCGACCGCATCAAGAAGGAGCTTGACAAGAAGAACATCGTCGTTGTGACGGGCTTCCAGGGCGTCAACCGCTACAACGACATGACGACCCTCGGCCGCGGCGGCTCCGACACCAGCGCTGTGGCCATCGCCGCCGTCATGCACGCCGACCTGTGCCAGATCTTCACCGACGTCGACGGCGTCTACACGGCGGATCCGCGCAAGGTTCCCGGCGCGAAGAAGCTCAAGACCATCTCCTACAACGAGATGCTCGAGCTCGCGACGCTCGGCGCGCAGGTGCTCAACAACCGTTCCGTTGAGATGGCAATGAAATACAACATCGAGCTGGAAGTGCTCTCCAGTTTGACCCGCGAACCGGGCACAATTGTGAAGGAGGCTAATAAAATGGAGAAAATGTTGATCAGCGGCGTGGCGAAGGACGAGGACGTCGCCCGAATTTCGATTATCGGCGTGCCGGATCGCCCCGGCCTGGCGTTTAAGATTTTCTCGAAGCTCAGCGCGAAGAAGATCAACGTCGACATCATTCTTCAGTCCATCGGTCACAACGGCACGAAGGACATCAGCTTCACCGTCGGCAAGTCGAACCTCAAGGACGCGATCGACACGCTTACGCCGTACATCGAGGTGCTCGGCGCTTCGAGCATTGTCCACGACGAGAACGTTGCGAAGGTTTCCATCGTCGGCGCGGGTATGGAGAGCCATCCCGGCGTGGCCGCCGAGATGTTCGAGGCCCTCTTTGAGGCGAACATCAACATCCGCATGATCTCGACGAGCGAGATTAAGATCTCCGTGCTGATCGACCGCGCCGACGCCGACCGCGCCGTCACGGCCATCCACAACAAGTTCTTTACCCCCGACCAGCTGTAATCCCGCGCAGCAAACTCCGGACAGACAACAGGCCGCCCCGAACGGAAGAGGATTCCGTCCGGGGCGGCCTGTTTATTTTTACACATTCCGCGCCTTTTTTCTGGTATGCTGAACCAGAGCCCCGCATGAAGCAGGGGGAGAGGGGGAGAATAGAGCAGAGGGAAGCGGCGCTCAGCTCCCGGAAGCGGGGCAGGGGGAAGTCTGCCGCTCCCACTCCTTCTTCAGGATGGCGTACTGCACGGTGTTTTCATATTTCGGCGTGCCGTCCGGATGGTTCACGAAGGAGACAAACTCGAGAAACACGCCCTCGCGGCGCATCCCGAGCCGCTCGCAAAGGCGCTGGCTGGACAGGTTGTCGTCTTCCGTGCAGGCGTAAATCCGCCTCGCGCCCTTGTGCTCAAACAGATACGCGAAGAAGGCGTGCGCCGCCTCGAAGGCATAGCCCTTTCCGCAGTAGTCCGCGTGAAGCATCCAGCAGGGGCTGAACGTGTCGCGCACGGCGTTCTCGTCCGCGTGCGGCTCTCCCGTCTCCGGGTACGCGTCGATCTCCCCGATGACTTTGCCGGTCTCCTTCAGGACTATCGCAAAATAATACTCAGTCTCGCCGGCGCGCTTCTTCATTTCCTCCCGGGCTTCCTCGAGCGAGCAGAGCTTCATACACGCAAAGCAGTTGACGGCGGGCTCTTTCAGGTAGGCGTACACGTCGGCGGCGTCCGCTTCCAGGAACGGGCGCAGAATCAGCCGTTCCGTTTCGATTCTCATTCGCGGCACCCCTTGCGCAGAAAATAAAAAATGGGATAAAACCGAAACGGTTTTATCCCACATGGTCCGAGTGGCGAGACTTGAACTCACGGCCTCTTGACCCCCAGTCAAGCGCGCTACCAACTGCGCCACACCCGGTTGACAACGTGTTATATCTTATCACACTCTCGACCGAAAATCAAGCCCTGAATTCAAATTTTTTCAAATTTTTTATGGAGAAAAAAAGGAGAGCGTATCGATGCAGAAAAAGCTCGGAATCATGAAACGCGCCGCTTTCACGCTGCTGTGCGCGGCGGGCTGCCTCGGCCTGCTGACGGCGACGTCCGCCGTCTTCTTCTTCGCGCTCGGCGATTCCGGCGCGCCGGAGGAGAGGGAGGACGAGATTCCCGCCGAGCAGGCGGCTGCGCCCCCGGCCTCGTCCGGGAGTCTTGTGCTGGAGGACGGGTTTGTCCAGCCCGACGACTGGCGGCTTGTGCTCGTCAACTTTGAGACGCCCGTGCCGTCCGGCTGCGAGCCGGAGCTCATCGCCGTGGGCTCCGTGCAGGTGGACAAGCGCATCGAGGAAGACCTTACCGCGATGATGGAAGCCGCCGCGAAGGAGGGGCTTGCCATCACGCTCTCGTCCGGCTACCGCAGCACCGAGCGGCAGGCGGAGCTCTTTCAGAACGCGGTCGAGGAGAACGTGGAGCTCGGAATGAACCTCGAGATGGCCGAGACGGTGGCGGCGGAGTCCGTCGCCCGGGCGGAGTACAGTGAGCACTCGACGGGCCTCGCCGTCGATTTGAACGGCGTCCTCGAGACGTTCGACGAGACGGCGGAGTATCGCTGGCTGCTGCGCCACGCGCACGAGTACGGCTTCGTGCTGCGCTATCCCGAGGACAAGGCGGACGTGACGAAAATCCGCTTCGAGCCGTGGCATTTCCGCTACGTCGGAGCGGAGCACGCGTCGAAAATGCGGCTGCTCAACCTCTGCCTCGAGGAGTATCTTCTCTACCTCGACGCGCAGACGGGCGGCTCCTGAACCCGTTTTTCCCGCGAATTCTTCTTTTTCCGACGGAACCGATTGAATTTATCGCATTATCTGGTATAATAAAATGTAACCGTCCCGTTTCGGCGGATTTCGCGCGCCGGATTCCGGCGTGAAACTATTATTATGGAAGATGAGGGATACTATGGACACGCGGGTAGTACGGACGAGATTTGCTCCCAGTCCGACCGGCTTTATGCACGTTGGAAATCTGCGCACGGCGCTCTATGAATATTTGATCGCGAGGTCGCAGGGCGGACGCTTCGTCCTGCGCATTGAGGACACCGACCAGGAACGTCTGGTGGAAGGGGCGGTGCAGGTGATATACCGCACGCTCGAGCAGGTAGGGCTCACGCACGACGAGGGCCCCGACGTCGGCGGCGAATACGGCCCCTATGTCCAGAGCGAGAGAAAGGACCTCTACCGCCCGTACGCGGAGCAGCTCGTCCGCGACGGCAAGGCGTACTACTGCTTCTGCACGAAGGAGCGCCTCGAAGCGCTCCACGCCGAGAAGGAGGGCGGCGGCTATGACCGCCACTGCCGCGACCTTCCCGCCGGGGAAGTGCAGGCTCTGCTCGACGCCGGGACGCCGTACGTCATCCGGCAGAAGATGCCGCTCGAGGGCAGCACCACCTTCCACGACGCCGTGTACGGCGACGTGACCATCGAGAACAAGGAGCTCGAGGATCAGATCCTTCTGAAATCCGACGGCTATCCGACGTACAACTTCGCGAACGTCATCGACGACCACCTGATGCACATCACGCACGTCGTCCGCGGCTGCGAGTACCTGACGTCCACGCCGAAGTACAACCTCCTCTACGAGGCCTTCGGCTGGGAGGTGCCGACGTATGTGCACCTGCCGCTCATCATGGGCAAGAACGAGGACGGCAGCGTCTCGAAGCTCTCGAAGCGCCACGGCGCGACGGGCTTTGCGGATCTCGTGCACGAGGGCTATCTCCCCGAGACGATTGTGAACTACATCGCGCTGCTCGGCTGGTGCCCGAAGGACAACCGTGAGATGTTCACGCTCGACGAGCTCGCGCAGAACTTCTCGATCGACGGCATCAGCAAATCGCCCGCCGTCTTCGACTACGACAAGCTCAGATGGTTCAACGCCGAATACATCCGCGCGATGGAGCCGAAGCGCTTCCTCGCGCTCGCCATGCCGTATTTCCGCGAGGTCTTCGGGGAGAAGGAGTGCGACTGGGACGTGCTCGCGTCCATCCTGCAGCCGCGCGTCGTGCAGCTGACGCAGATCCCGGAGATGATTGCGTTCTTCCGCGAGCTGCCGGACTATCCCGCAGAGTTCTTCGTGAACAAGAAGAGCAAGACGAACCTCGAGAATTCCGCAGAAATGCTCAAGGCGGCGATTGCCGAGCTCGGGCAGCTTGCGGACTGGAAGCTCGACGTGATTCACGAGTCGCTCATCGCCCTCGCGGGCCGTCTCGGCGTGAAGAACGGCACGCTGCTGTGGCCCGTCCGCATCGCGGCGGCCGGCGTGCAGGTGACGCCCGGCGGCGCGATGGAAATTCTGACGATTCTCGGAAAAGAGGAGGCGCTGCGCCGTCTGCGCATCGGCCTCGACAAGCTGAATTGAGGAGGTCTGCCCGATGAGTGAGGAAATCAAACGGACAGAGGAAGCTGCGGAGGAAAGCAGCAATTTTATTCATGACTTTATCAGGGAGGACATCGCCGAGGGCGGCCGCTTTGCCGGGATGACGGTGCATACCCGTTTCCCGCCGGAGCCGAACGGCTACCTCCATATCGGCCACGCCAAGGCCATCTGCATCGATTTCGGCACGGCGGAGAAGTTCGGCGGCCTGTGCAACCTGCGCATGGACGACACGAACCCCACGAAGGAGGACGTCGAGTACGTCGAGAACATCAAGAGCGACATTCACTGGCTCGGCTTCGACTGGGGCGACCGCTTCTACTACGCCTCCGACTATTTCCCGAAGATGTACGAGTACGCCGTGGAGCTCATCAAAAACGGCGACGCCTACGTCTGCCAGCTGACGCCCGACCAGATGCGCGAGAACCGCGGCGACCTCACGACGCCCGCGGTGAGCCCGTACCGCGACCGCCCCGTCGAGGAGAGCCTCGACCTCTTCGCCCGCATGAAGGCCGGCGAGTTTGAGGACGGCGCGATGACGCTCCGCGCGAAGATTGACCTCGCGTCCGGCAATTTCAATATGCGCGACCCGGTCATCTACCGCATCAACCACCTGCACCACCACCGCACCGGGAACGAGTGGTGCATCTATCCGATGTACGACTTCGCCCATCCGATTGAGGACGCCCTCGAGGGCATCACGCACTCGCTGTGCAGCCTCGAGTTCGAGGATCACCGTCCGCTCTACGACTGGGTCATCTCGCACGTCAGCGTGCCCGCGAAGCCGCGTCAGATTGAGTTCGCGCGCCTCGGCATCAACAATACCGTCATGAGCAAGCGCAAGCTGCGCTATCTCGTGGAGGAGGGCTACGTCTCCGGCTGGGACGACCCGCGGATGCCGACGCTGTGCGGCCTGCGCCGCCGCGGCTACACGCCCGCTTCCATCCGCAATTTCTGCGAGCGCGTCGGCGTCGCGAAGGTGAACAGCACCATCGAATACAGCTTCCTCGAGCACTGCCTGCGCGAGGATCTCAACGAGAACGCCGCCCGCGCGATGGCGGTGCTCGAGCCGGTTCGCCTGACCATCACGAACTATCCCGAGGGGCAGACGGAGGAGTTCGACGTCGAGAACAACCCGAACCGCCCTCAGGACGGCACGCACAAGGTCGTCTTCTCCCGCAGTCTGTGGATCGAGAAGACGGACTTCCTCGAGGAGCCCATCAAGGGATATTTCCGGATGTTCCCCGGCAACGAGGTGCGCCTCAAGACGGCGTACGTCGTGCGCTGCACGGGCTGCCGCAGGGACGAGGCCGGGAACGTCGTCGAGGTCTTCGCGGAGTACGACCCCGCGACGCGCGGCGGCAACACGCCGGACGGCCGCAAGGTCAAGGGCACCATTCACTGGGTGGAGGCCGGCGCGGCCCTCGACGCCGAGATCCGCCTCTACGACAGCCTGTTCACCGTCCCCGACCCGGACGCCCACGACTACCTCGAGGTGCTCAACCGCGAGTCGCTCAAGGTGCTCACGGGCTGCAAGGTCGAGCCGATGCTCCGGGACGCGAAGCCGGGCGAGTCGTTCCAGTTCATGCGGCAGGGCTATTTCTGCGCCGACAGCGCGGACAGCTCGCCGGAGCATCTTGTCTTCAACCGCTCGGTTTCCCTCAAGGAGAGCTTTAAGAAGGGAAAGTAAGCGAGAAGGAAAAGCGAAACGGCATGGCGAAGGCCATGCCGTTTCTTTGTGGGAGTTGAGTGCTGGTCTATAGAAATTATCGTTAGCTGGATTAACAGAACTGGGGTTGGTGCGAGTCGTCCGGAAAAAAACGTTTCACTGTTTTTCCTCGCTTTTTCTGAGGGGGCTGCGCCCCCTTGGGATACGGGGGTACGCGTTCTCCGCTCCCGCTCCGGTCGGTGCCTTGTTTGTGTGCCACCGGCACACGGCACCCTTTTGAAAAAGGCCTGGCGAAAACTTCACTTTCCCAATCGTTAGCCTTGCTTGCTACACTTTCTCCCCATAAATCCCCTGCACCAGCACCTCCCCGGAGCTGACGGCTATCTCCTCTCCGTCCTCCGTCATGACAATCAGCGCCCCATCCTTCGCGATACCGGTCGCCGTGCCCGTGATTTTCCTCCCGCCGCGGGTCAGGCTTACCCTCCGCCCGACGGAGACGCACAGGGAGCGGTATTCCTCGGGAAAGGAGCTGACCCCGTATGTGTCGTACAGCGCCTCCAGCTCGCGCAGAACCTCTGCGAGCAGCGCCGCGCGGGAAACGCGCTTCCCTGTCTCGAGGTACAGCGACGTCGCCCGATCGGCAAGCTCCGGCGGGAACGACTCGTTCCCGGTATTGACCCCGATGCCCGGAATCAGGTAGTGGATGTGCTCCATCTCCGCGGAGAGCTCCGTGAGAATCCCGCAGACCTTCTTCGTCCCGATGACAACGTCGTTCGGCCATTTGATCTTCGCCTCGCAGCCCGTCAGAGACCGGATGCCGCGGCACACCGCGACGGCGGAGAGCAGCGTCACGCCCGCCGCCTCGCCCGGCAGGACGTCCGGCCGCAGCAGCACGGAAAACCACAGCCCGCTCCCGGGCGGGGAGACCCAGCGGCGGCCGAGCCGCCCTTTTCCGCCCGTCTGCTCGTCCGCGACGATGACCGTCCCGTGCGGCGCTCCCGCGTCCCCCTGACGCTTCGCCTCCTCGTTCGTCGAGTCGACGGAGGGCAGGGAGACAATCGTGCGCCCGAAAACGCCGTCTCCCTTGAGGTGCGCGCGCACCTCCGCCTCGGAAACGCTGTCCGGCACGCCGGTCAGCCGGTAGCCCCGGCGCGGCGCGGATTCGATTGTGTAGCCCTCGGCGCGCAGCAGCTCCATATTCTTCCACACCGCCGCGCGCGTGACGCCGAGCCGGCGGCTCAGCTCCTCGCCCGAGAGATACGCGTCGGTCTGCCGCAGCAGTCTGAGCAGCTCGTCCTTCGCTGTCATGGTACTCCATCCCTTTCTCTTGCCCGCCGTCCGTCGGGCGGGCGATCTAAAGGATATTATATCGGATTTTGGGAATCTCAGCAAGGGAGAAAAAGAGGTTGTTGCGCGGCCTGTTTCGTGGTATACTATATAGAATACGGACAGTTCACGCTGTGTGGAGGAGGTGAAGGCTGTGGATGTTCGTCCTGGCGATATTCTGCTGATGAAAAAGCCGCATCCCTGCGGCGGCAAAACCTTTCTCGTGCTCCGCTCCGGGATGGATTTCAGGATCCGCTGTACGTCCTGCGGCCATGAGATTATGCTTCCCCGGCTCAAATGTGAAAAAAATATCAGGAAGATTCTCCGGGAGGACGGGGAGAAGGAGTCGTAGCGCCGGGCGCTTTTCCGGAAGATTATTGTTTGAGGAAAGGAACCCAAAGGAATGCAGACATCTCTTGAAGTGTTTTTGAGGCGGTACGACGAGCTCACGCGGAAGCTCTCGGAGCCCGCCGCCTTCGACCCGAAGCAGTATGCCGCGCTGATGAAGGAGCTCAGCGACATTACGCCCATCGCGGAGACGTACGCGAAGCTCAC
The DNA here is from genome assembly GCA_944380675.1 of uncultured Clostridia bacterium. Classification (GTDB taxonomy): domain Bacteria; phylum Bacillota; class Clostridia; order Oscillospirales; family Acutalibacteraceae; genus Caccousia. The sequence goes on from CALWIH010000003.1 coordinate 43,554, forward strand.
CAGGGCGGAGAAGGACCGCGAGGACGCCCGCGAGCTCATGAGCGCCCCCGGCGCCGACCGGGAGCTGCGTGAGCTCGCCGCCGCCGAGTACGAGGAGGCGGGGAAGGCCGCCGCCGGCCTTGCCGAGGAGCTCAAGCTCCTCCTCCTGCCGAAGGATCCGAATGACGAGAAGAACGTCGTCGTCGAGATCCGCGGCGGCGCGGGCGGCGAGGAGGCGGCGCTCTTTTCCGCCGTCCTGTTTCGGATGTACGCCATGTACGCGCAGCAGCGCGGCTGGGAGGTCGAGCTCGTCAACGCGAACGAGACGGAGCTTGGCGGGTACAAGGAAATCTCGTTCGCCGTCTCCGGGGCGGGCGCGTACTCGCGGCTCAAGTACGAGAGCGGCGTCCACCGCGTCCAGCGCGTGCCGGAGACGGAGACGCAGGGCCGCATCCACACCTCCACCGCGACGGTGGCCGTGCTGCCGGAGGCGGACGAGGTCGAAATCGCCATCGACCCGAAGGATTTGAAGATTGACACGTTCCGCTCGAGCGGCGCGGGAGGCCAGCACATCAACAAGACGTCCTCGGCCATCCGCATCACGCACCTGCCGACGGGCATGGTCGTCGAGTGCCAGGACGAGCGCAGCCAGTACAAGAACAAGGACAAGGCCATGCGCGTGCTGCGCTCGCGGCTCTATGAGAAGGAGCAGGCCGCGCGCGACGCCGAGCTCGCCGACGCCCGCCGTTCGCAGGTCGGCACCGGAGACCGCTCGGAGCGCATCCGCACCTACAATTACCCGCAGGGCCGCGTGACCGATCACCGCATCGGCCTCACGATCTACCGGCTCGAGGACTTCCTCAACGGGAATCTCGACGAAATCATCGACGCCCTCATCGCGCACGACAGGGCGCGGCAGCTCGAGAGCGGCGCGGAATCCACTATTTGAATTATGTGAAAAGAGGCGTCTCGGATTTTGAAGGAAACCATTCAGCTCAGCGCGTCCCGCCCGGAGGACGTGCGCGCCGCCGCCCGGATTCTCCGGGAGGGAGGACTCGTCGGCATCCCGACGGAGACCGTCTACGGCCTCGCCGCCAACGCCCTCGACGGGGCGGCCTGCGCGCGGATCTTCGCGGCGAAGGGAAGGCCGGCGGACAATCCGCTGATTGTTCATATCAGCGACATAAAACAGCTTTATACTCTTGTGCGTACCGTGCCGAAGGAGGCGGAAATTCTCGCCTCGCTCTACTGGCCCGGCCCGCTCACGATGATTCTCCCGAAGGCGGACTGCATTCCCGACGAGGTCTGCGCGGGGCTTGACACGGTCGCCGTGCGCTTCCCGTCGCATCCCGCCGCGCAGGCCGTCATCCGCGAGAGCGGGCTGCCGCTCGCGGCCCCCTCGGCCAACACGTCCGGCCGCCCGAGTCCGACGACGGCGCAGCACGTCCTGCACGACCTCGGCGGGCGGATTGACGCCGTCCTCGACGGCGGGCCGTGCGACGTGGGCCTCGAGTCGACCGTCGTCACGCTGGCGACGAACCCGCCGCGCCTGCTGCGCCCCGGCGGCGTTACGCTCGAGCAGCTGCGCGCCGCGCTCGGCGAGGTGGTGCTCGACCCCGCCGTCCTCAACCCGCTGGCGGCGGGCGAGAAGGCGGCCTCGCCCGGCATGAAGTACAAGCACTACGCGCCGAAGGCGAACGTCGTGATTCTCGACGGGCCGCGCGGCGCATATCTCGACTATGTCAACGCGCACCGGGAGAACGCCGGCGCGCTGTGCTACGCGGGAGACGAAAAGGAGCTGCGCGTCCCGTGCGTGTGCTGCGGCGGGGAGGAGAATTCCTCCGCGCAGGCGCACGAGCTCTTCGACGCGCTGCGCCGTCTCGACGACCTCGGCGTCTCCACCGTGTACGCGCGCTGCCCCGACAAAAACGGCGTCGGCCTTGCCGTCTACAACCGGCTGATCCGCGCCGCAGGATTTGAGGTGCTCAAGCTTTGAACAAACGGATTGTCATCGGCCTCACGGGGCCGACGGGCGCGGGAAAATCCACCGCGGCGGCGGAGTTCGCCCGCCTCGGGGCGCGCGTCGTCGACTGCGACCGGCTGGGCCGCGAGCTGCTCGGCTCGCCCGAGTGCGTCCGCCTGCTCTGCGAAGCGTACGGGGACGGCATCCTCGGGCCGGACGGGAACATCTCCCGCCCGCGCCTCGCGGAGAGGGCCTTCTCGTCGCCCGGCGCGTCCGCGCGTCTGAACGAAATCACGCATCCGCTCATCCGCCGGGAGATGGACGCGCGCATCGCCCGCTGGCTCGGCGAGGGCGCGCCCGCCGTCGTGGTGGACGCCGCGCTCCTCTTTGAGAGCGGCGCGGACGCCTCCTGCACGGTGACGGTGGCCGTCTCCGCGCCGGACGAGGTGCGTCTGCGGCGGATTATGGCGCGCGACGGCGTGACCCGCGAACAGGCACAGGCGCGTATGCGCGCGCAGAAGGACGCCGCGTTCTACACGGAGCGCGCCGGGTACTGTCTGGACGGAAGCGGGGAGGCGGAAGGGCTGCGCGAGCAGACCCGCGCGCTGTACCGCCGTCTGCTGGAGGAATAAATGCGCAGGCTGGTAAAGATTGTGCTCTCCCTCGCGCTTGCGATGCTGGTGCTTTGGGGAGGCTCCCTCGCCCTCAAAAGCGGATGGCGCTTCTTTCAGGGAATGCTCTATCCCGTCCCGTACGAGGAGATTGTGGGCGAGCAGGCGGAGGCGTACGGCCTCGACCCGGCGCTCGTCTACGCGGTCATGCGCGCGGAGAGCAGCTTCCGGCCGGAGGCTGTGTCCAACAAGGGCGCGTACGGCCTGATGCAGATTACGGAGCCGACCTTCGAGTGGCTCCAGACGAAGATGGACGACGGGCAGACGTACACGACCGACGACCTCTGTCAGCCCGAGGTCAACATCCGGTACGGCTGCAAGCTCCTCTCCATTCTCCTTTCCCAGTACGAGTCCACGGAGACGGCGCTGTGCGCCTATAACGCGGGTATGGGCCGCGTGGGCGAATGGCTCTCCGACGAAGCGTATTCGTCCGACGGGGCGACCCTGCACACCATCCCGTTCCCCGAGACAAAAAACTATGTTGCCGCCGTCATGAGCAATTATGACGTTTACCATGAGCTATACCAATTTGAATTCAACGGAGGCGTAATGTATGTCAAAGAAAAGTGAAAAGGCTGAAAAGAAGCTGGACGCGAAAAAGCTCGCGAAGGAGCTGCTGATTCCGCGTGAGAGCGGCTTCCGCCAGACGTCCGAGAAGGAACTCGGCAAGGCCGCCGCGTTCGCGGAGGACTATAAGGCGTTCCTCGACGGCTCCAAGACGGAGCGCGAGGCCGTGAAGACCTCGATTGCGCTCGCGGAGAAGAAGGGCTTCGTCCCCTTCGACCCCGAGAAGAAATACCGCGCGGGCGACAAGGTGTATGTCAACAACCGCGGCAAGGCGCTGATCCTCGCCGTCATCGGCGAAAACGGCTGCAAGAACGGCGTGCGGATCGCGGCGGCGCACATCGATTCCCCCCGCCTCGACCTCAAGCCCCATCCGCTCTACGAGCAGAACGAGCTCGCGCTGTTCAAGTCCCACTACTACGGCGGCATCAAGAAGTATCAGTGGACGGCTCTGCCGCTCGCCATGCACGGCTATCTCGTGAAGAAGGACGGCGAGAAGGTGGAGATCCACGTCGGCGAGGAGGCCGGGGATCCGGTGTTCTGCGTCACCGACCTGCTGCCCCACCTGAGCGCCGACCAGATGTCGAAGACGCTCGCCAAGGCGATTGAGGGCGAAAACCTCAACATTCTCGTCGGCAGCCGCCCGCTCGACAGCGACGAGGGCGACAATCTCGTCAAGCTCAACGTGATGCGCCTGCTCAATGAAAAGTACGGCATCACCGAGGAGGACTTCGTCTCCGCGGACGTCGAGTTCGTCCCGGCCTTCAAGGCTTCCGACGTCGGCTTCGACCGCAGCATGATCGGCGCGTACGGCCACGACGACCGCGTCTGCGCGTATCCCGCCGTGATGGCCGTGCTCAACGCGAAGGCCCCGAAGGAGACGTGCCTTGCCGTCCTCGCCGACCGCGAGGAGGTCGGCAGCGACGGCAACACCGGCCTGAACTCCGAGTTCATGCGCTACTTCATCGCCGACCTCGCGCAGGCTGAGGGCATGGAGCCCCGCCATGTGCTGAGCCGCTCGAAGTGCCTCTCCGCCGACGTGAACGCCGCGTTCGACCCGACGTACGCCTCCGCGTATGAGGCGGCCAACTCCTGCTTCCTCAACGGCGGCGTCTGCGTGACGAAGTACACCGGCGCGCGTGGCAAGAGCGGCACGAGCGAGGCCTCCGCGGAGTTCATGGGCGAGGTGCGCGGCCTGCTCGAGAAGAACGACGTCCTCTGGCAGACGGGCGAGCTCGGCAAGGTGGACGGCGGCGGCGGCGGAACGGTCGCCATGTACATCGCCAACCTGAACGTCGACGTCGTCGACGTCGGCGTCCCGGTGCTGTCGATGCACGCGCCGTTTGAGCTCGTCTCGAAGCTCGACCTCTATATGACGTACAAGGCGTTCCTCGCGTTCTTCGAGAACAAGTAAACGGGAACTGAAAAAGGCGTCCGGGCTTTTGGCTCGGACGCCTTTTTTCTGTCCTCTGTGATGGGACGCTCTGTCAGCCGCCGCAGCGGGAATGGTTCTGACAAAAAGCGCAGGTTTCCAAGCATCAGACACCTGCGCTTTGCCGTTACTCTCTCATGACCAGGCCGGGATGAAAAAATGCGTCAGCCCGCGGAGCACTTGTGGTTCGCGCCGTTGAACACGATGCCGCGCGCCGCGTCGACCGTGACGGTCGTGCCGCTTCTGAGCAGGTGCGTGGCGGACTTCGCGCTCACGATGACGGGCTTGTCGAGCGCCAGACCGACGACGGCGGCGTGCGAGTTCTCGCCGCCCTGCTCCGTCACGATGCCGGAGCACGACTTGATGAGGGCGAGCATACTGTTGTCCGTCTTCGGGGTGACGAGGATGTCGCCGGGCTTGAAGTCGCGGATGGCCTTCTCGTCGTCAGGGGACTCCACAATGCACAGGTTGCCGGAAACGCAACCCTTGCCGATGCCGGTGCCGGAGACGAGCACGTCGCCGACGAGCTGCACCTTGAGGAGGTTTGTCGTGCCGGAAATGCCGAGCGGCACGCCCGCCGTGATGACGCACAGGTCGCCGTCCTTCACAAGGTTTGCCTCCCGCGCGACGTTGACGACATGGTCAAAGAGATCGTCGGTGTTTTCCTTCTCCTCCACCATAATCGGGATAACGCCCCAGGAGAGGTTCATCTGGCGCTGCACCTTCGGCTCCGTCGTGCCGCTGATGATGGGGCAGACGGGGCGGTATTTGGAAATCATACGGGCCGTCGCGCCGGACTTCGTCACCGTCATGATGGCGGCGGCGCCGAGGTCGTGCGCCGTCGTGCACGTCGCGTGCGAGATGGCGGACGTCACGTTCGGCAGCTCCTTGACCTCGCGGTGGCTGAAGCGCGCCTTGTAGTCGATGTCCTGCTCGGTGCGCTCCGCGATGCGGGACATCGTCTGCAGCGCCTCGACGGGGTAGTCGCCCGCGGCCGTCTCGCCGCTGAGCATGATGGCGCTCGTGCCGTCGTAGATGGCGTTCGCGACGTCGGTCGACTCCGCGCGGGTCGGGCGCGGGTTCTTCATCATCGAGTCGAGCATCTGCGTCGCCGTGATGACCTGCAGGCCGGCGTTGTACGCCTTCTTGATGAGCTCCTTCTGGATTCTCGGGATTTCCTCGAGCGCAATCTCGACGCCGAGGTCGCCGCGGGCAACCATGATGCCGTCCGAGACGCGGATGATCTCGTCGATGTTGTCGACGCCGTCGGAATTTTCAATCTTCGCGATGATGCGGATGTTGTGGCAGTTGTGGCGCTCGAGCTCGGCTCTCATGTCGAGAATGTCCTGCGCGGTGCGCGTGAACGAGGCGGCGATGAAATCAAAATCCTCGCGCACGGCGAAGGCGATGTCGGCCTTGTCCTGCTCGCTGAGGAAGGGAAGGGAGAGCTGGATGCCGGGGACGTTGATGCTCTTGCGCGCGGACACGGGGCCGCCGTTGACGACGGTGCACAGAATGTCCGTCTCCGTGGCGGAGTCGACGCGCAGCTCAATCAGGCCGTCGTCAATCAGAATGCGCGTGCCGGTCGTGACCTCCTTCGGGAGATTCGCGAAGGTGATGGCGCAGATGGTCTCGTCGCCCTCGATGTCGCGGGAGGTCAGGGTAAACTGCTCGCCCTCCTTGAGGAATACCTTCGGCTCCTTGAAGGTCTTGAGGCGGATTTCGGGGCCCTTGGTGTCGAGCAGCAGGGCGATCGGGCGGTTGAGCTCCTTTCGCAGCTGCTTGACCTTGTCCGCGCGGACCTTCTGCTCCTCGTGCGTCTGATGGGAAAAATTCAGGCGGGCCACGTTCATGCCGGAAATCATCAGCTGGCGCAGAACGTCCCCTTTGTCGGTGGAAGGCCCAAGCGTGCAAATTATTTTTGTTCTTCTCATCTTCTTCGTTCATCCCTTCTGTGTTTTGGTACGGAAAGAATTGAAGGATCTGCCGTCTTTTATATGCTAACATCAAAAAGGAAAAAAAGCAAGAAAAGAGAGAAATTTACTCAATATTCATTGCATTCGCCCCGCTTCGGCTGTAAAATAATGAAAACGAGGGCTGTATGCCCGCGGAGGGCTTTCCGCCGCGGCCTGAGCAGGAGGAGGGAAACGCCGGGTATGAGCCGGAGAAAACCGGAACGCATTGTCAAGAGCAAGGTCAACTGGAAAAAGCGCAGCCAGGTCAACCGGCTTCACCTCGTCATGACGTTTGTGATGATCGCCATCTGCATTTCCGCCGCGGCGGGCGTGGGGCTGGCCGTCATCGAGATCTTCGACCCGTTCGCGGAGCCGGAGCCCGTCTCCTCGGCCGTGCGGTCCGAGGCCGAAAGCTCGCAGGCGGAGCCGGCGCTGCCCGTCTACGGCAACGACTTCAATCTCGTCCTCGCGAACTCCGAGGAGGCGCTTCCGGACTCGTTCTCCGTGCTGCTGACGACGTATCAGGGCGTGGAAATGGACGAGCGAATCGTCCCGGCGCTCGAGGCGATGCTCGGGGCCGCGGCGGAGGACGGCGTCACGCTGCGGATTACGGCCTGCTACCGCAGCGCGGAGGAGCAGGACGCCGAGTACCGGCGGCGCGTCGACGCCCTGATGGAGAGCGGCAGCACGCGCGTGCGGGCCGAGGATTCCGTGCAGAGCTCCTTCGGGCGCGGCGGATACAACGAGGCCCAGACGGGGATGACGGTCACCTTCGCCTCGGAGGACGAGGATTTCGCCTCCGGGGAAGCGTCCCGCTGGCTCTCGAAGAACGCCATCCGATTCGGCTTCACCCTCCGCTTCCCGCAGGGCAGCGAGGACGAGACGGGCCGGGAGTACGACCCCGCGAGCTACCGCTACGTCGGCATTCAGAACGCCGAAAAGATGCGCCAGCTCTCGATGTGCCTTGAGGAATACGCGGCCTACGTCGGCCAGCAGCAGGGATAAGGCGCACCGTTCAGAATATCACGAGCAGAGGTGGATTCATGTACCAACTGAAAAAGACCTGCGGCGCGGCGCGGCGGGGCGAATTCCCGACGCCGCACGGCGTCATCCAGATGCCGGCCTTCATGAACGTCGCGACGGCGGGCGCCATCAAGGGCGCCGTCTCCGCGCTGGATTTGAAGAATCTCAAATGCCAGGTGCAGCTGTGCAATACCTATCACCTGCACCTGCGGCCGGGAGACGAGAACGTCAAAACGCTCGGCGGCCTGCACCGCTTCACCCGCTGGGACGGCCCGATTCTGACCGACAGCGGCGGCTTCCAGGTGTTTTCCCTCGCCAAGCTGCGGAACATCCGGGAGGAGGGCGTCTTCTTCTCCTCGCACATCGACGGGCGGAAAATCTTCATGGGGCCGGAGGAGAGTATGCGGATCCAGTCGCACCTCGCCTCGACCATCGCGATGGCGTTCGACGAGTGCATCGAGAACCCGGCGGAATACCGCTATGTGAAGAACTCCTGCGACCGCACGGCGCGGTGGCTCTATCGCTGCAAGGCGGAGCTCGACCGCCTCAACGCGCTGCCCGACACGATCAACCCGCGCCAGATGCTGTTCGGCATCAACCAGGGCAGCACCTACGCGGACCTGCGCATCGAGCATATGCGCGCCATCCGCGAGCTTGACCTCGACGGCTACGCCATCGGCGGACTCGCGGTGGGGGAGACGGCGGAGGAGATGTACCGCATCATCGAGGCCGTCGAGCCGGAAATGCCGAAGGACAAGCCGCGCTACCTGATGGGCGTCGGAACGCCCGTCAACATTCTCGAGGCGGTCGCGCGCGGCGTCGACCTCTTCGACTGCGTCATGCCGACGCGCAACGCCCGGCACGGCCACGCCTTCACCTGGCAGGGCGTGCGCAACATGATGAACGCGAAGTACACGCTCGACGAGGAGCCGCTCGACCGGGAGTGCGATTGCCCCGTCTGCCGGTCGTTCTCCCGGGCGTACCTGCATCACCTTTTCAAGAGCGGCGAGATGCTCGGGATGCGCCTGCTCGTGATGCACAATATCTACTTCTACAACACGCTCCTCGAGCGCATCCGCGCCGCTCTCGACAGCGACACGTTCCCGCAGTTTTACGCGCAGCACGTCCCCGTCCTCGGCGTGAGAATTTAATTTCATGAAATTGTGCTTGCAAGCGCCGGAAAATCTTGTTATACTATACCTGTTGCGGTACGAGCTACCGCGATGCCAAAAAATGATTAAGGAGTATGCTGAACAATGAATCATCTTTTCCTTCTTGACGCCGCATCCGGAACGACGGAAAACGTGGGCGCCGGCAGTCTTCTGCTGATGCTCCTTCCGTACGCCCTCATCATCGTCGCGCTGTACTTCATCATGATCCGTCCTCAGTCCAAGAAGAGGAAGAAGGAAGAAGCCATGCGCAAGGGCGCGCAGATCGGCGACGAAATCACCACCATCGGCGGCGTTGTCGGCCGCATCGTCAGCATCAAGGACGAGAACGAGACGCTCGTCATTGAGACGGGCACCGACCGCAGCAAGATGCGCATCAAGAGATGGGCCATCGGCAGCGTCGACACCATCCACGACGACGCGGAATAAAGCGGCTCGTCCGGCAAAAAGAATAATCAAAATCCTCCCTGAATATCATTTCGGTAAGAATGATATTCGGGGAGGATTTTTTTATGAGGAAAAAAAGAGGGGCGGAGAAGAAGGAGTGGGAGCCGGCGCTGCGCGCCGTGCTGCTCGGGACGGCGGCGGGGGCCGCGGCTGTGCTGCTGCTGCTTCTGTTTGCCGCCTACGCGTTCGTCTCCATGAAGCAGATTCCGCAGAACGCCGTGCCGGCCGTCGTCGTCCTCGTCTCGGGGCTCGGAGCGCTGGGGGCCGGCTTTGCCGCGGCGCGAATAGGGAAGAGAAGGGGGCTTCCGCTCGGAGCGGCGTGCGGTCTGCTGCTGTTCCTTCTCCTCGCCGCGGCGGGCGTCGCGACGGGCTCAGGGGTTACCCCGGCGGGCTTTGTGACAAGGCTTCTCGTCATGCTGCTCGCGGGCAGCGTGGGCGGCTACGCCGGAATTGGAAGAAAATAAACGCAAAATGCATATTATACATTCGTTGACATAATACAATTTTACCGGTTGACATAATTTTTGGAATTAAATTTCTCGTATATTGCTGTATATTTTTGTGTTGCTTTTGCGGATGACTTGTATTATAGTAGAAATAGTACAGGATTCAGGAATTTTGTGCGGTTCTTTTTCGTCTTCTCCGTTCATAGCCTTTTGCAGAGAGACTTTGCAGGAGGCATGAAAAAATGAGAATGATGAGAACCCCTGTTTTTTCGCGCCGCCCGGGAGCGGCGGGACTGCCGGCGGCTCGTCCGCCGCGTTCCGTGCGCTCCCGTCTGCCGCTCTACGGATTCGCCGTCTGTTTTCTGCTCGGGACGGCTGTCGGCACGGCGGCCAGCACGCGTTCGGGTCAGGCGACGCTGGAACGGTTCGATTTTCTGTTCCAGTCAAGCGCCTCTTTGCGGATGACGGAATCCGTCTTTTCGCTTTTCTGCGCATCCTTTGCCTCTTCCTTCCTGTTTCTGCTCGTCTGTTTTCTGTGCGGCCTGTCCATGTGGGGATTCCTGTTCGTTCCCGCCGTCCTGTTTTTTCGGGGATACGGCGTCGGGCTGACGGCCGGATTTCTATGCTGTGCCTACCACTGGAAGGGCGCTCTTTTTCATTTGCTCGTACTGCTGCCGGGCGTGTTCTTCATCTGCCTGGCGCTTTTGTTCTCGGGCCGGGAGGCCTTTCGGTCGTCGCGGACTCTCGCCGGCGCCGGAGAGCTTGACCTGAGACAATATTTGACACGGTTTGGATTTGCGCTTTCCCTTGCGTTCGGAGCCGCCATCGTGGACGTCGTGACGTCCGTGTGCTTTGCGGGCTTCTTTTCGTTTCCGTGACGCGGGGAGGGCGCGGAGGAAAGAGGATAGGGTATTGAAAATGATGGACTATTGTAAAGGCTTTGCGCGCTATCTGGAACAGGAAAAACACGTCTCCAGCAACACGCTCGACTCCTACCAGCGGGACGCCGCCCACTTCCTTCTCTTTTTGAACGAGAACGGCGTCGAGGATCCCGCCGCCGCGACGGCGGCCGACGTCGAATCGTACGTCGCGTATCTGTCCGCGCAGCGCAAGAGCGGCGCGACCGTCACCCGCTGCATCGCGTCCATCCGCAGCTTTTATCAATATCTCATCGGGGAGGGCTGCGCCTCGGAAAATCCCGCGAGGGCCGTCAAGCTCGAAAAGCCGGAAAAGAAGCTGCCGCAGATCCTGTCCGGCAAGGAGGTTGAGCTCCTCCTCAGCCAGCCGAATCCGAAGGAGCCCAAGGGCTGCCGCGACAAGGCGATGCTCGAGCTCCTCTACGCCACGGGAATCCGCTCCTCCGAGCTCGTGGAGCTCAACGTGGGAGACATCGACCTGCGCTCGAGCGTCCTCGTGTGCAGCCGCGGCAGGAACGGGGAGCGGCGCATCCCGGTGCATTCCACCGCCATCGCCGCCGTGTCGGACTACGTCTGCCGGGTTCGCTCCGCTATCTTGTCTCCGGACGGCGGACAGGCGCTCTTTACCAATCTGAACGGGCGGCGGCTGACCCGTCAGGGCTTTTGGAAGATCGTGAAGGGCTACGCGGAGCAGGCGGGCATCGTCAAGGAGATTACGCCGCACACGCTTCGCCATTCCTTCGCGCTGCATCTTCTCGAAAACGGAGCCGATTTGAAGGATATTCAACTGATGCTGGGCCACGCAGATATTTCTTCGACACAAATTTACGTCCACCTATTGAACGATCACTTCAAAGAGGTATATAATAGTTGTCATCCTCGTGCAAAACTTGGATAACTTTGCAGCATGACTGCGGGAATACAAAATAGGAGTGATTGTTTTGGGTCTCTTTTCCTTCAACTACAACAAGCCGGGTCCCGGCATTGCCAAGGACGCGCCGGTCAAAAAGCCGTTTTTCCGGTTTTGGGAGGTCTATTTCCGAAAATTCTTCAACCTCATCAAGGTGAATCTGCTGTTCGCGGTTCCTACGGCAATCTGCCTGGCGCTGTGCGTTCTCCTCGAGTCGTTTGTGTCCGGCATCAATCCCAACCTCTCGTTCCTCGGGCTGGTGCCGTTCGTGCTGCTGTCTCCCTTCGTGGGCGGCCTGACGTTCGTCTGCCGCAACTACGCCCGTGAGGAGCACGCCTTCATCCTCTCTGATTTCATGGAGGCGACGAAGAAGAACTGGAAGCAGTTCCTTTTGAACGGCATAGTCTGCTATGTCTTCTATGTGCTGATGTCCGTCTCCATCAACTTTTATTCGGCGCAGGTGTCGGCAAACTCGATTATGTATGTGCCGTTTATCGTCTGCATTCTCCTGTCGTTCCTGTTCATCTGCGCGCAGTTCTATATCCCGGTCATGATTGTCACCTTTGACCTGAAGCTCCGCCAGATTTACAGAAACGCCCTGATATTCTCCATCATCGGTCTTTGGAGAAATCTGATGCTGATTGCCATCATCGGCGTGTTCGCCGCCGCGGCCGTTGTTTTCTTCCTTCTGATGACGCCTCTGGCCATTCTCGTCCTGTTCCTGCTCGCCGTGTTCTGGATGTTCGGCTTCTTTGGCTTCCTCGTCAATTTCGCCGTGTATCCGATGATTGTGAAGTACATCATCAACCCCTATGAGAGAGAGCAGGAGGAAAAGAAGAAGGCCGCTCTCGGCCAGACAGCGGAAAACGGGGAAGACGCCGTTCAGACTGCCGCTGTCGAGGAGCCTGAGGAGGACGAGCCCGACTTCCAGGATTCCCTCTACTGAGACTTACCGCGGGACAAGCCTGCATCGAACACAACAAAACGCCGCCCGAGCCGGAGTGTTTCCGGTCTTTCGGGCGGCGTTTTTTCTGCTTTTCCGGTATGTGCGGACGAGCCGGGCTCATTCGGCGGACGGCTCGCCGCTTTTTCGCTTCGGCGCGCTCTTTTTCGGGGCGGCTTTGCGGGCTCCGTCCTGTTCTGTACGTTTGTTCGACGGGGGAGATTCCGGTGTCGGCGCGGGCTGCGGCTCCGGGCGGGGAGCGCGGCTCTTCACGTTCGCCAGCGGGTTGGACTGCATGGCGTCGGCGATCTGGGTGTCGGAAAGATGCGTGTAAATCTCCGTCGTGCCGAGGTTCTCGTGGCCGAGAATGTCCTTGAGGACGCGGATGTCGACGTTCCCGTGCTGGTACATGAGCGTCGCGGCGGTGTGGCGGAGCTTGTGGACGGAGTAGCCCTCCTGCGCGAGGTCGATTTCGCCGAGATACTTCTTGACGAGGTACTGCACCGTCTTCGGGCTGATGCGCTTCATCTGTTTGCTGATGAACAGCGCGTTCCTGTCGTCGGCCTTGAGGCCGTCGCGCGGGCGCACCGCGAGATACCGGGCAATCGCGTCGAGACAGGCGCCGTTGAGGTAGACAATCCGCTCCTTGTTGCCCTTGCCGACGATGCGCAGGCTCTCCGAACCTCTGTTCACGTCGGAGAGATTGATGCCGACGAGCTCGGAAAGACGCATCCCGCAGTTGAGAAACAGCGTCAGGATGCAGTAGTCGCGCTCGGCGTACGGGCCGTCGACCTTCGAGAGCAGTTCGAGCGATTGTTCGAGCGTCAGGTATTTCGGGAGCGATTTCTTGAGCTTCGGCGTGTCGAGCTCCTCAATCGGATTGACTGCGAGCTTGTTGACCTTGTTCGTGAGATATTTGAAAAACGTCCGCAGGCTGCACACCTTGCGCGAACGCGCCGCCGCGCCGTTGCCGCGCTCGATGGCGAGGAAATTCATATACTCGTAGACCTGCGTGAGCGTTACCGTGCGGATCAGGTCGAGGCCGACGTCGCTGATGTCGATCTCGGAAAACGGCACGTCCGCGCCGACAAGATTCGCGCGCCGCTTGAGATAGCGGAAAAACGTGCGCAGATCCGTATAGTATTCGAGCACCGTCAAAACGGATTTGCCTTGAATCGTCTGTAAGTAGCCGAGAAACTGCCGTAGAATCTCCGGCGCGCCGGCGAGCTCGTGCTGGAGCTTTTCCTGGGCCTTCACGAGAAAATGTCCTCCCCTCAATTATACAAAATATTCATTTTGTATAATTAGTATAGCAGAAAAAGGGAGGGATTGCAAGCCCCTTTTCAGTCCGCCCCTTCCTCCTCCCTCAAAGGGAGAATCCCGCCGACGTCCCGAAGCGGACCGCCGCACAGCGAGAGCGCGAACACGCCGTGGCTGCGGAGGAAGGCTTCGATAGCGGCGCAGTCGGGATGCGTGCGCAGATCGCCGGCAAAGGCCAGCGTGTCCCGCGAGAGCTTTCCGCACGCGCCGCCGAGAAAGCCGAAGGAAAAGCCGGGCAGCTCCACGAAGCCCTCCCGGATGCGCAGCACGTCGAGGCCGCAGCCCGCCGCCGCCTTCGCGATCGACGGGTCCGCCGTCACGACGGCCTCCCGCGAGACAATCGCCGTCGAGCACTTCGCGTAGCCCTGCCTGACGGGCACGAACATTTGTCCCCGCTCCTCCCATGCGGCGCGGAGGCTTTCGTCGCAGTGTGCGGAGCCAAAGCAGAACCGCCCGACCTCCGCGGCGTTGAGCAGCACGTCGCCGGGATAGGACGGCTGAAGCTCCCGCTCCGACCACCGGGGCGCAAAGCCCGCCGCCGCGAGCGATTCGAACAAACGCGCGTTCCCCCGCGCGGCGACAACGTCCCGCCCGCCCAAGGGATGACACAGCATATCGGCATGGGCGTCGACGGCGGGCAGCAGCGCGCCGCACGGCTCCGCCGCCAGAACGGCGCAGCCGAGCCCGGCCAGCGCTTCCCTGACGCGCTCCGCCCTCGCGGACAGCGCGGCCAGCGTGACGCGCCCCCGCGGAAGATTCGGTTCCCGCACAAATGTTTCCATATCCCCTGCGCCCTTTCCTGTTCGGTGTTTTGTTCGATTGCGTCTTTTCTTCGTCACATAGGCTGCCGCAGCGCGTCCACCGGGTTCAGCCTCGCCGCGAGCGCCGCCGGATAGACGCCGAACACGACGCCCGAGACCATCGAAAATACGAGGCTCAGCAGCACCACGTCGCCGCGCAGTGAAAACGGAGCCTGCACGACAGCCGACGCCGCGAGCGACAAAAGGCAGCCCGCCGCGAGGCCGCAGACGCAGCCGAGCAGCGACAGCAGCAGCGCCTCGAACATAAATTCCAGAAGGATGACCCTTCTCGTCGCGCCGAGCGACTTCTTGACGCCGATCTCCCGCGTGCGCTCGCTCACGGAGACGAGCATCACCGTCATGATGCTCAGGCTCGCCACGAGCAGCGAGACGGCCCCCACCGCCGAGAGGACGAGCGTCACGGTGCCGAGCATCGAGTCGAGCGTCTCACGCTGCTTCGCGACGTCGTTCGCCTCGAAGCCCGTCCCGCCCGCCCGCCGGAGCGCCGACACGATGGCCTGCCCCGTCTCTCCGACGGTCTGCGAGTCCGTTACCTTGACGGCAATCTGGTCAAAGCCGCTTTTGCCTGTGCACTCCTGAAAGGTCGTGTACGGCAGATAAACGAACGTCGGGATGTAGCTGCCCATCATATTTTGCAGCAGGCCGCTGCCCGTCTTGACGATGCCGATAACTTCAAACTCCTGTTCGATTCCCCCGCAGAGCACGGAGACCGTCTTGCCGACGATGTTTGAGCGCGCGTAGGCATTTTGAGCGAACGCCTCGTCGACAAGGCAGACGTTCTCCCGCGCCCGGATGTCGGCGTGGTCGAACATTCGTCCGTACCGCACCTCGAGGGAGATGATCTCCCCGGCGGTCGTGTCGATGCCCCAGACGAGCGCCTCCGTCTCGTACCGCCGGGTGGAGAGCGCGCCCGTCTCAAAGAGTACGGGCGTCACCGCGTCGACGCCGCCGCAGGAGGAGATGACGGAGAGCTCCTCCTCCCGCAGGCTCGCGCCCGACCCGCTGGCAGCGGAGATGGTCAGGCCGCTCAGGCCGAGGCTCTCGAGCTCGTTGCCCACCGCCGACGTCCCGTACTGCGCGATGCTGCTGACGAGCGTCACGGACGCCACGCCGATGGCGATGCCGAGCACCGTCAGCGCCGTGCGGCCCCGCTTGCGCCGGAGGCTGCACACGGCGGAGTGAAACAGAAAGCCCATCACGCCGCCTCCGTTTCCGATGTGAGCGCGACCCGCGCGCCGTCCGTCAGCCCGGCGGGAGAAAGCAGCAGGACGTCGCCCGCCTCGCACCCGGAGAGAATCTCAAAGCCGGTGTCGTACTCCTCTCCCGTCTCCACAGGCGTTTTGACGGCCCTTCCGTTCCGGTAGAGGAAAACGTACTCCTCCCCGTTTTCATCGGCTTCCACGGCCTCGTAGGGCGCAATCAGGACGTTCTGCTTCTCCATGGTGACAATCCGTGCCGAGGCGGAGAAGCCGGGCTTGATGTCGGCCCCCGGATTTTCCACGGAGACGAGCACCTCCACGACCGTCTCCTGCGCGGCGCCGGAGAGCGTCTGCGTCGCCTCCTCCGCGATGGACGTAATCTCTCCATAGTAGACGGAGCCTGCAAAGCCGGCCCCCGTGATTTCCGCCCGCTGGCCGAGCCGGAGGGCCGCGATCTGCGACTCGTTGACGGAGAGCGAGAGCTGGAGCCCGTCGCCGTTCGAGATGACGACGGCTGTCTGTCCCGACCGGACAGCCTCGTTCTCCCCGATGGAGACGGCGGTCACCGTCCCGTCGATCGGGGACGAGAGCGTTCTCATCTCGAGCGTTTCGAGAAGGCCGAGCTCCTCGGGCTCCCCGCCCGCGAGCAGGGCGGAATATGTCTCGACGGCCTCCGCCTGAGAGGTTCCCTCGGGCAGCGCCGCGATTTCGGCGAGCGTCTGCCCCTTGTGCACCTTATCCCCCGGCTGCACGGAAACCGACGCGGCGAGGCCGCTGCAGCCCGCGGTGACCGTGCTCGAGCCGGTGCGCTCCACCCTGCCGCTGCAGGTGACGTCGTCCTCGGCGGAGACGGCCTCGAGCGTCACATACGCCGCCTGCGGAATCGACGCCTGCACCCATTTCCCGACGCCCAGAACGGAAACTGCCGCGGCCAGCGAAAGGCCGGACAGAATCAGATACTTGTTCAACTGTCATTCCCCCATTTCCGTTTCTCCGCCTTATTCTTTGAACGGAAGCGGGAAAATATGAGCGCCGCGTCACGAAAAAAACAGGCCCGTCCATGTATAAAGGCAAGACGGGCCGGAACAAACTAGCTCTCAGAGGTGAAGGAAAATGAGCATCATTCAATGCGACGAGGACTGCGTCTACCAGAAGGACGGCTACTGCGTGCTTGAGACGCCGTCCGCCGTGACGAATTACACCGGAAACGGCTGCGTCCACTGCATCCGCGTCATCCCGCGCGCCGACTACGAATCCGGGAAGACGCCGTTCACTCCGTCAGAGCGTCCATGGCCTCCCGCACGGTTCTGACGCCGCACAGCTCGATGTCGGGCTTGTCCGTGATTTGACGCAGGCAGTGCGCCGGGAGAACGCAGCGCGCGAAGCCGAGGCGCGCCGCCTCCGACACGCGGGCCTCCGCGTGGGACACGGAGCGCAGCTCGCCCGTGAGGCCGACCTCGCCGAAGACGATGGCGTCGTCCCGCAGCGGCACGTCCTTGAGGCTCGAGACGAGCGCGGCCGCCACGGCGAGATCGACGGCGGGCTCGTCCAGCCGCAGGCCGCCGATGACGTTGAGGTACGCGTCAAGGTTGGAGAAGTAGTAGCCCGCCCGCTTTTCGAGCACGGCGAGCAGGAGCGCCATGCGGTTGTAATCGAAGCCCGTCGCCATGCGGCGCGGGTTCCCGAAGCCGCTGGCCGTCGCGAGGCCCTGAATCTCCGCGAGAAGCGGTCGGGAGCCCTCCATGACGCACGTCACGCACGTCCCCGACACATTCTTCGGACGCCCCTCCAGCATCGCCTGGGAGGGGTTTTCGACCTGCCGCAGGCCGCGATCTCCCATGTCGAAGACGCCGATCTCGTTGGTGGAGCCGTACCGGTTCTTGACGGCGCGCAGAATCCGGTACGACATCTGCCGGTCGCCCTCGAAGTAGAGCACGGCGTCGACGATGTGCTCGAGCACCTTCGGCCCGGCGATGGCGCCGTCCTTGTTGACGTGGCCGACGAGGATCGCCGGGATTTCGAGCTGCTTGGCCGCCCGCATGACGGCGTTCGTGCACTCGCGCACCTGCGTGACGCTGCCCGGCGAGGACGAGAGGTCCGTCAGGCTCATCGTCTGGATGGAATCGATCATCACGAGGTCGGGCTTTGTCTGGCGCATCTGCTCGACGACGAGCTGCACGTCCGTCTCCGTGAGGACGAACAGGTTCGCGCTGCCGACGCCGAGGCGCGCCGCTCTCAGCTTGAGCTGGCGGGCGGATTCCTCTCCCGATACATAGAGGATGCGCAGCGACTGGCCGAGATAGTCGCAGATCTGCAGCAGAATGGTGGATTTTCCGATGCCCGGCTCGCCGCTGACGAGAATCAGCGAGCCCTTGACGATGCCGCCGCCGAGGACGCGGTCGAGCTCCGAGAGGCCCGTGTGGTAGCGCGCCTCCTCCGCCATGTCGATTTCGCCGATCTGCATCGGCCGGGACATCGGCCTCACGGCGGCGGGCGCGGCCTTCTGCGGGGCGGCGTCGCGCGCCTCCTCCTGCATGGTGTTCCACTGTCCGCAGCCGGGGCACTTCCCCGCCCATTTCGCCGACTCATAGCCGCATTCGGTGCAGACATAAACGCTCCTGATTTTTGAAGCCATAGGTTCCTCCTTTGTTTTCCTGTCCGGGGGCGTTACCCGCCCTCGCTTTCGGGAAGCGCGGCGAGATACCGCACAATCCCGTCGTAAATGCAGAACGCCACCTGGTCGCGGTACGCCTCCTGCGCGAGGAGCGCCGCCTCCTCCCCGTTTGAGAGGAAGCCGCACTCCACGAGGACGGCGGGCTGCCGCGCGTTCCACAGAAGATAGATGTCGTCGGTCGCGGGCTTGTTTTCGCGCGTGTTCTCCGGCTGCAGCAGCCCGACAACGCTTTGCCGGATGCTCTCGGCCAGCGCTGCGCTCTCTCCGTTGTTCGGGGAGTAGAACATCTGCGCGCCGCTGTATTTTTCCTGCGTGAAATAGTTCTGGTGGATGCTCACGAGAATGGAGGCCGGATCCTCCTTCACGAGCTCGAGACGGCGGTGGACGTCGCTCACCTTCCGCTCCCGGACCGTCGGGAGCGTGTTGTCGCCGATGGAGACGTCCTCCTCGCGCGTCAGCTTCACGCGGAAGCCCGCCGTCTCCAGGAGCTCGCGCACCCGGAGCGCGACGGCGAGGTTGACATCCTTCTCGAGGAGGCCGTCCGCCGACTGCGTGCCGCCGTCCTCGCCGCCGTGGCCCGGGTCGAGCCAGACGACGGGAGACGAGCTGTCCGTGAACGAGGAGGCCATTCTGCCGATCGTCTCGCAGGAGAGATACGACAGCAACAGAAACGCAAGGCAGCACAGCACGAGAACCAGAACCGGTACGGCATATCGAGGACGCACGCTTCATCACCCCATTCCATACAGTATACGGGGCGCGCGCGCCATCTATGCGGCGGTCATCTCGCCAGAGTGCGAATCCAGCGGAACCGGTTCACCTTGACGACCGCGACGAAGCACTTGAGAATCTGATCCGCCTTCAGGCAGATAAAAACGACCGTCGGAGGCGCGCCGAACAGGAACGCCGCCGCGGCGGACGCCGGAAGGACGATGCACCACATGAAGATGGTGTCGTTGAGGAAGACGAACGAGACGTCGCCGCCTCCCCGCACAATCCCGGTGAGCACCGGCATCTGGTACGCCGTCCCGACGCTTGTCACGCTGAGAATCAGCAGGAACTGCTCGGCAAGGGCGCGGCTCGCGTCCGAAATCGAGTAGACGGAAAGGATGGCGTCCCGCACGAGAAACAGCGAGAGGCCCGTCAGCAGGCCGATGAGCAGAAACAGCACCTGCATCGTCTTTGCGTACGGGCGCACCGCCTCTGTGCGCCCCTCGCCGATGGTCTTGCCGATGAGAACGCAGGACGCGCTCGCCGAGCCGTATGCGACGACGCTCAGCACCTGGAAGACGGTCGTGGCGATGCTGTTGGCCGCTATCGCCTCCGCGCCGAGGTGACCGAGAATCGCCGTCTGGATGGCCATGGCGAGGCCCCAAATTGCGTTCGACGCGAGCACCGGCGAGCCTGTCCGGACAAAGTCGCGGAACAGCGGCAGGTCGAAGGCGAGAAAGTCCGCAAAGCGGAAGCGGAGCTTGCGGTCGAAGCGGAACAGGTAGACCGTCACGATGACGGACTCCACGACGCGCGCCGTCAGCGTCGCGGCCGCCGCGCCCGCCGCCCCGAGCCGCGGCGCGCCCAGATTGCCGAAGATGAGCAGATAGTTGAGGCACACGTTGATGCACAGCGTCGACAGCGAAACGAGCAGTCCCACCCGCACCGTCTCGACGCTGCGGAACGCGCAGAGCAGAATATTCGTGTACGCGAAGAAGAAGTAGGAGAAGCAGATGACGCTGAGATACTGCACGCCCTCCGCGATGACCGCCCTGTCCTCCGTAAAGAGCGAGAGCACCTGCCACGGAAAGAGAAAGACGACGAGCCACATCAGCGCGGCGATGACCATGCCGACGCGCAGGCCGCCGCTCAGGATGCGCTTGACGCTCTCC
>CALWIH010000004.1 GCA_944380675.1 uncultured Clostridia bacterium
TATGAAGTTGTGAAAGCGCCGATTTATCAAGGGTTTTGCCAGGGCACCCAACATTCTACGAAGTAGATTTTGAGTCCGTCACGTCTGCCAATTCCATCACACCGGCGCGATAACAGGACTATTATATCCGATTGGCGCAAAAATTGCAAGGATTTTCTGCGAAAACGGGCGTCAGGCCGTTTCGGCGCGGTCGGGGGAGGAGGCGCGCTGGAGGCGCTGCTCGGCGGGGACGACACAGTTTTCGTAGTTCTGGATCTTGTAGTTGAGGCGGTCGAGCGACTCCTGCATCATGCGCATCCGCTCAATGAGCTGCTCGCGCTGCTCGATGAGAATCGCCTTGCGGGCGGGAATCGTCGCGTCCCCCTGCTGGAACAGGGCGACGTACTCGATGAGCGCCTCGATCTGCACGCCGGCCTGACGGAAGCACTTCATCATCGCGACCCAGCCGCACGATTCCTCCGTGTAGTCGCGCACGCCGCTTTTGCTGCGCGGGACGGGCGGAATCAGGCCGATTCGCTCATAGTAGCGCAGCGTGTCGGGGGAAATCTCATATTTCTTGCTGACCTCGGCGATTGTCATACCGGCGAAGCCTCCTTTTTCGTTTGTCCCCCTCAGTATACTCCCTTTTCGCGCAAAAGCAAAGCCATTTTCGGAAAAGAAAAGGGCCGGAGCGTTCGGCTCCGGCCCTTCGGCGCTTATTCGGCGGAAATGTGCCAGATTTCGTCCGCGTACTGGGCGATCGTCCGGTCGCTCGAAAACTGGCCCGCGTTCGCGGCGTTCAGGAGGCATTTGCGGGCGAAGGCGTCCTTGTCGGCGTAGTCGCGGTTCGCGCGCAGGCGCGCCTCGCAGTACGGCAGGAAGTCGAGCAGCAGGAAATAGTGGTCGGGCTGATGCCAGCTCGCCCCCTTGAGCAGAGCGTTGTACAGCTCGCGGAACATCCCGCTGCCGCCGTCGTCGAATGTGCCGTCGACGAGCGTATCGACCACGCGCTTGATGCGCGGCTCGCTCTCGTACAGTTTGCGCGGATCGTATGTCTTCTTCGCCGCGTTGATCTCCTCGACCGTCGCGCCGAAGATGTAGTTGTTCTCCCTGCCCGCGCGGTCGACGATCTCGATGTTGGCTCCGTCGAGCGTGCCGAGCGTCACCGCGCCGTTGAGCATGAACTTCATGTTGGACGTGCCGCTCGCCTCCGTGCCGGCCGTGGAGATCTGCTCCGAAACATCGGCCGCCGGGATGAGCTTCTCCGCGTAGGACACGTTGTAGTCCTGCACGAACAGCACCTGCATCTTCCGGTTGACGGCGTTGTCCCCGTTGACGAGTTTTGCCACCTCATTGATGAACTTGATGACGCCCTTCGCGCGGTAATAGCCGGGCGCGGCCTTCGCGCCGAACAGGAAGACGGTCGGCTGGAAGTCCCTGATGCTGCCCTCCTTGAGGCCGAAGTAGATGTCGAGAATCGAGAACGCGTTGAGCAGCTGGCGCTTGTACTCGTGCAGGCGCTTGATCTGCACGTCAAAGAGAAAATCGGTATGCAGGCCGAAGCCCTCGTGCTTCCAGACATACGCCGCGAGCTGGTTTTTCTTCTCCTGCTTGATGGCGCGGAACTGGCGCAGCGAATTGACGTCGTTCGCGTACTTCTCAAGCCCCTTGAGCTGCGTGAGATCCGTCAGCCAGCCCTTGCCCACGCGGTCGGACGCGAAGGCGGCGAGCTCCGGATTGCACAGGCCGAGCCAGCGGCGCTGGGTGACGCCGTTCGTCTTGTTGTTGAAGCGCTCGGGGTAGAGGCGGTACCACTCCGGCAGCGCGTCGTGCTTGATGATCTCCGTGTGGATCTGCGCCACGCCGTTCGTCGAGTGGGAGGCGTAGATCGCGAGGCGGGCCATGTGGATGCGCCCGTCGCTGATGATGTGGTAGATCTTCTGCTCGTCCCCGCGGATGCCCTTCGCGTCAAGCTCGCGGCGCAGGCGATTCTGCAGCATGACGACGTACGGGTACACCTCCGGGATCACCGAGAGGAACAGGCGGACGTCCCATTTTTCCAGCGCCTCGGCCATGATGGTGTGGTTCGTGTACGCAAAGGTCTTCTGCGCGGCGGCAAACGCCTCGTCGAACGAAAGCCCATACGTCCCGCAGAGGATGCGCAGCAGCTCCGGAATCGCGACGACGGGATGCGTGTCGTTGAGCTGGACGGCGTACTCGTCGGCAAAGCGCGAGAAATCCTCGCCGTGCCGCGCCGTATAGCGGTGCACGAGCGTCTGCATCGTGGCGCTCGAAAAGAAATACTGCTGCTTGAGGCGCAGCCGCTTGCCCTCGTCCGTGTCGTCGTTCGGATAGAGGACGGCGGTGATCATCTCCGCGCGGTTTTTCTCCTGCACGGCCTCGTCATACTTCTGGTCGTTGAAGGCGTAGAAATCAAAGCCGCGCACCGCCTCCGCCTGCCACAGGCGCAGCGTGTTGACGCACTTCCCGCCGTATCCGATGACCGGCATATCGTACGGGACGGCCAGCACCTCCTGATCGGCGAAGACGATCTTCACGGCCTCCTTCTCGCGCCGGACGCTCCACGGGTCGCCGAAGCGCGTCCAGTCGTCCGGGCGCTCGCACTGGAAGCCGTTGTCGAAATACTGCTGGAACAGGCCGTACCGGTAGCGCAGGCCGAAGCCGTCGAGGGGGAGGGAGTGCGTCGCGGCGGAATCGAGGAAGCACGCCGCGAGACGGCCGAGGCCGCCGTTGCCGAGGGCGTCGTCCTCAATCTGCTCAAAGACAGAGGGATCGATCCCGTTCTCTCTGAGATAGCTTCCGCACTCGTCCAGCAGGCCGAGGTTGAACAGGTTGCTGCCGATCAGCCGCCCCATGAGGAACTCGGCGGAGAGGTAGCACGCCCGCTTCTGGCCCTCCTTTTCCTTCCAGACGGGGGCGAGCTCGCGCATCGCGGCATGGGAAACGGCATTGTACAGCTCCTTCGCGGTGGCATCCTTCGGGGAGGAGACGCCCTCCTCCTGCAGGTAACGGGCAATATCATCCGTAAAACGGCTCATGAGTGGTTCCTCCTGTCAATCCTTTTTTGTCCGGCTGTCTGCTTCGCGGGCCGCGCGTCCGTAGAGGGACGCCAGCTCCTTCATCCTTGCCGCAAGCTCCGCGGTGCAAAGGCCGGGGGAGACGCGCCAGCGCCAGTTCCGGCCGAGTGTGGACGGCGTGTTCACGCGCGCCTCGCTGCCGAGGCACAGAAAGTCCTGCAGCGGCGCGATGGCCAGCGACGCGACGCTCATGTACGCGGCGCGCACAAAATCCCAGCTTTCCCCGGCGGAGCGGCGGATATGCAGATACCGTCTGGCAAAGCGTACGTCGGCCTTCGGCGCCGTATGCGTCCAGCCGATCATCGTGTCGTTGTCGTGCGTGCCGGTGTAGACGACGCAGTTCGCGTTGTAGTTGTGCGGCAGATAGTCGCTCTCCTCGCGGGAATCGAAGGCGAACTGCAGCACCTTCATGCCGGGCGCGCCGACCTTTTTGCGCAGGCGGTGGACGTCGGGCGTGAGGTAGCCGAGATCCTCGAGAATCCATTTCGTGTCCCCGAGCGCCGACTGCACGGCCTCAAAGAACGCGAGCCCCGGCCCCTTGCGCCATTCACCGTGCTCCGCCGTCTTGTCCGCGGCGGGGATAGCGTAGTAGCCGACGAGACCGCGGAAGTGGTCGATGCGCACGACGTCGTACAGCCTCGCCGTCGCGGCCATGCGGCGCTTCCACCAGGCGAAGCCTGTTTTCTCCTGGTAGTCCCAGCGGTAGAGCGGGTTGCCCCAGAGCTGTCCCGTGGCGGCGAAGGCGTCCGGCGGGCAGCCCGCCACGTCGATCGGGCGGCAGTCCTCGTCGAGGTAAAAGACCTCCGGCTCCGCCCAGGCGTCGGCGCTGTCCATCGCGGCGTAGATCGGAATGTCGCCGATGAGCAGGATCCCCTGCTCCTTTGCGTACGCGCGCAGGCGTTCCCACTGCTCGAAGAACTTGAACTGGCAGAACTTCCAGAACGCGATGTCCTCCGCAAGCGGCTCGAGCGCTTCGGCGAGGGCGTCCGGCTCCCGGCGGCGCAGCGCCTGCGGCCACTCGAGCCACGACTTGCCGCCGAAATGCATCTTGAGCGCCATGTACCGCGCGTAATTCTCGAGCCAGTCCGCGTTGCCCCCGCAGAACGCCTCATACGCCGCCGTCCCCGCGTGCTTGCTGCGAGAAAAGGCCAGCTTCAGAATGGGGAAGCGCTTCTCATAGAGACCGGCGTAGTCGATGTCGTTCTCGTCCTCGCCCCATTCGACGGCGGCAAGCTCCTCCTCCTCGAGCAGCCCCTCCTCCCGGAGGAAGTCGAGGTCGATGAAATACGGGTTCCCGGCGAAGGCGGAGAAGCTCTGGTACGGGCTGTCGCCGTAGCTCGTCGGGCCGAGAGGGAGCACCTGCCAGTAGGCGTGCCCCGCCTCCCTGAGGAAATCGATGAACTCGTACGCCGCCCTGCCGAGCGTGCCGATGCCGTACGGGGAGGGGAGGCTGAACACAGGCATCAGGACGCCGGCGCTGCGGGGAAACTGCTTTTGCTTTTTCATCCGTGTCACTCCTTGTATGCTGTAAGCGGCAATACGCTTTCGCCGCGGATCAGAGAGAAGGGGATGGTCTCGTGCGACGCCCCGCAGGAGCCCTCCATCATGCCGATCAGCAGCGCGACGCCGCGCTCCGCGAGACGGTCCGTGTCCTGCCGGACGGTCGTGAGCCGCGGCACGCAGAACCGCGAGAGCTCAATCCCGTCGAAGCCGGTGACGGAGACGTCCTCCGGCGCGCGCAGGCCGCGGTCGAACACGGCGCGGATCGCGCCGATTGCCATGAGGTCGCTCATGCACAGGACGGCGGTCAGGGCGGGGAAACCGTCGAGCAGGCGTCCCATCGCGTCGTGGGCGCTCTCGAGCGAGAAGCGCGCCGTCTCATACCGGCAGAGCTCCTCGAACGCGAGGCCGCGGCGGGAGAAGGCTTCGCGGCAGCCGGCGAGGCGCTCACGGCTCGCGTCGGACTGCGCGGGACTTCCGCCGATGACGGCGATGTGCCGGTGCCCGTTTTCGAGAAGATGCTCCGCCGCGGCCTCGGCCGCCGCCGCGTCGTCGGCGCAGACGCTCGAGAGATTCGGGAAGGGGAGCCCCTTCGCCGAGGTCGTCAGAAGGACGGAGGGGCTTTCAATCGCGGAGAACCGCTTGAGAAACGCCTCGCGGTTCGAGCCGAGGAAAAACAGGCCGCGCGGGTGCGCCTCGCGGCAGAACTGCAGCGCCGCCTGGATCTCGTCGCCCTCCTCGTCGAGGTAGACGACGGCCGCCGCGTGCGAGGCGCGCTCGATCAGCGTCTGCAGCCGCTCTATGAGGTCGGCAAAGAGCGCGTTGCTCGTGCCCTTGACGATGATTCCCACAGTCTTCGACTCCTGCTGCTTGAGCCGCTGGGCGTTGTTGTTCGGGGAAAACTGGCGGAGTCGGATCAGCTCCTGCACGCGCTCCCGCGTGGCGGGGCTGACGTCCGGGTGCCCGCTCAGGACGCGCGAAACCGTGCTCACCGAGCAGCCCGCCTCCCGGGCAATGTCCTTGATGGTGATGGGAAGCCCTCCCTTCGGGAAAGTCGGAAACGGTTCCGGTAACGTTTCCAGAACACAATCAGAATACCATAGCCCATGGAAAAAATCAACAGTTTACAAGAAAAAAGAGGAAAGCTTTTTCAGCTTTCCTCCACGGGATATTTTTTCGCGTTCTTTTTCATTTTGTCGAGAATACAGGACGAGAGGTCGACGCCGTACCGGTTCGCGAGGCCGATGCTGTAGATGAGCACGTCGGCGAGCTCCTCGAGGAAGTGCTCGCGCTCCGTTTCCCGCGCCAGCGCGTCGGCCTCCTTTGGCGTGCACCACTGGAAGATCTCGAGCAGCTCGGCAGCCTCGATGGAGATGCTCATCGCCATGTTCATCGCGTTCATGCCCGTCCAGCCGCGATCGGCGTTGAACTGCGAAACGGCGTCGCGCAGCGTCTGCACCGCGGTGTGCGGGTCGAAGGGCTCGTCCTCCGGGAGCTCGGGAAGCTCGTACTCCATGAGCTGGGCGTTGCCCATGCTGAAATGGAAGTAGTCCTCGTTTGCCATATCGTGAAAATACGAGTGCAGGACGCGCATCACGCTGCCGTGGCAGACGAGCAGGACGTTCTTCCCGCGATACCGGCGGCGCAGCTCGTCGACAAGCGGATAGACGCGCGCGGCGACCTGCATCATCGACTCGCCCCCGCCGGGATAGCGCACCGCGAACTGCCGCTTCACGCTGAGAAATTCCGGGGAGAGCCTGTCCTTTCCCTCGCACGAGCCGTAGTTCTGCTCTATCAGGCGGTTTTCAATCCGGACGGGCACGCCGCACCGCTCGGAGACGCACCGCGCCGTGTCAAGCGCCCGCTGCAGCGGGGAGGCGTAGACGGCGGCGAGGGGGATGCCCGCCATCCGATCGGCGAGCTCCCTCGCCTGCTCCCGGCCGCGGGCGGTCAGGGGGAGATCCGTTCTCCCGCAGATGATATTTTCGGCGTTCCACGCCGTCTCGCCGTGGCGGGCGACATACAGCTTCATGGGGAAGACTTCCTTTCCGATCGGTGGTTTCCGGCCAGCCGCCG
This sequence comes from uncultured Clostridia bacterium, assembly GCA_944380675.1. GTDB lineage: Bacteria > Bacillota > Clostridia > Oscillospirales > Acutalibacteraceae > Caccousia. The sequence continues at coordinate 6,654 of CALWIH010000004.1, forward strand.
GAACAGTCCCTGCGGCAGCTCGAAGACGAGCAGAATGCTCAGCACAATGGCGACGGCGACCTTCAGCGTCAGAAAGCCGCGCTCTCCCGCCTGCTCGAGCTCGTTCGTCACAATATAATACGCCGTCCAGTACACGCCCGCCCCGGGGACGAGCGGAAAAATGCCCGAGACGAGAAACACCGTCACGGGACAGCGCTGCCGCACGGCGCACAGCCGCGACAGGAACACGACGGCCACGTTCGCGAAGAACGTCGCCACCGGCGCCCCGCACGACGGCAGCAGCAGCTCATAGCAGACCCATCCGCAGCCGCCGATGAGGCCGCAGAGGACGTAATACTTTTTCGGCACCTGAAACAGGAGCGCGAAGGCGACGGTGCCGACGCACGCCGCCAGAAATTCCCAGGCGATTCGATCCGTCACAGCAGCGGCCCTCCTATGAATTGATGCCAGAGCGTGATGACGAGGCCCACGCCCATCGCGATGCAGAACGTCACGAGCAGGGCGTCGAGCATCCGCACGGCCCCGGCGATGTAGTCCTCGTCGGCGATGTCGCGGATAGCCGTCGTGAAGGCCACGCCCGGCACCAGCGGGATGATGGAGCCGATGATGATCTCGCCGAGATGGTGGCCGAGCCCGCTCTGGTACATGAGAATGCCGAACAGCGTCACGAGCGCGCCGCCCGTGATGTTCGCCGCGATCTTCGAAAGTCTTCCGCGCACAATCAGAAGAAGATACAGATACAAAAGAATTCCCGACGCGAAGGCGACGAGGCTGTCGACGGGATCGCCGCCGAACAGGAAGCAGAAGCAGCCGCTGCCGACGCCGGAGGCGAGGATCTGGTGCAGCTTCGGCTTCGGCGGCATATCGCGGATTTCGAGCAGCCGCCTGTGCGCCTCCTGCGGCGTGTGCAGGCCCTCGACGATCTCGCGCGAGAGCTGATTGACCGCCGTTACGCGGTCGAGCCGTGCCGCGCTCAGCGGGATGTGGCGCACGCGCGCGAAGTCCTGCTCCGTCTCGCTGCCCGCCGTGAGGAAGATGCCGCTGCTCAGCACAAAGGCGTCGCTCGACTCGACGCCGTACGCCTTCGCGATCCGCTCGATCGTCTCCTCGACGCGGAAAATCTCCGCGCCGCTCGCGAGGAGGATGTCCCCGGCAAGCGAGGCGGCGTCGAGCGCCTCGCGCTTATCCCGCGCTTCCATCCGGCTCGCCTCCGTTTCCGGCATAGTCCGCGAGGGAGAGCGGGACGCCGTCGAGCGCGGCCTCGCGGAGAGCGTCCCCCTGATAGACGAGCTTGAGCGAGAAGTACGGCCTGTCAAGCTGGATCAGGCGGAGGAAAATGCGGTCGCCCTCCCAGGAGGGCAGCTCCGGGACCTTCTCCTTCGGCACCCAGGCGAGCTCGCCCTCGTCGCAGGGGTGCTCCTCGCCCGTGAACCGGTCGCAGGTGAACAGATGCATATATTCCGTCTCCCAGAGGTCGGAGACGAAGGTGACGAGGCCCCGGCAGCGCCAGGAGAGCATCGTGTAGCCCGTCTCCTCGCGCACCTCGCGCACGGCGCACTCCTCGGGGGTTTCGTCCGGCTCGAGTCCGCCGCCCACGCCGATCCATTTCCCCTTGTTCGGGTCAACCTTTTTCCTGACGCGGTGCAGCATCAGATACGCGCCGTCCCGCTCGAGATAGCACAGCGTCGTGAGTCTCACCGCAATCCCCCCTGTACGGCTGTCTTCGCGGCCTGGAGCACCAGCTCGTACGCGGGGCCGGAGCCGGCAAGGACGGGCGTCGGGTGCTGAAAATCGAGCGCGTACGGCGCGACGGAGGAGATGACGCCTCCCGCCTCCTCCACAATGACCGAGGACGCGGCGTAGTCCCACGGGGAGAGCTTTGCCTCGAAGAAGCCGTCGGCCCTGCCCGCGGCGATGCTGCACAGATCGATGGCCGCCGAGCCGCTGCGGCGCAGATCGCCGCAGGAGAGGAAGATGGTGCGCAGGGCGGAGAGCGTCGCCTCCGCGAGGTGCCGGTGATAAGGAGCCGTTCCGAAAAGGATGACGGCTTCCTCCATCGGCGTGTTCGCCGTATGCAGGCGCGCTCCGTTGAGGTACGCGCCGTGGCCGCGCGCCGCGTAGAACAGCTCGCCGGAATAGAAGTTCAGCACGACGCCGAGGACGGCCCGCCCGTCCTTCACAAGGCCGACGGAGACGGAGGAGCAGCGAAGCCCCCGCATAAAGTTCGTGGTGCCGTCGATTGGGTCAATCAGCCAGTTGTAGCCGGGCGCGAGGACGTTGTCCTCCTGCTCCTCGGCGAAAAAGTGCGCCTGCGGAAGCAGCGGGGCGAGGCGTTCCATCAGAAAGGCCTGCGAGGCCAGATCGGCGCTCGTGACGAAGTTGGCGTGCCCCTCCTTTGTGTATATTTCCGGCTTGTCCATGCGCAGGATTTTCTCCCCATCCTCGCGGACGATGGCGCAGACCTGCTGCAAAAGCTGCGTGAGCTCCATGACTCCTGATTCTCCCTTCTGTCCGTACGGAAAAACGGCCGCCCTCCGCGGACGGCGAAACAGCGTTCTTTCTATTGGTAAGAGTATCATACAGAAGCGAAAATTACAAGAAAGCTTTTTCTTTTTTGTAAAATCCGATTGATCTTCCGCCGCTTTGCGCCTATACTGAATACAGAGGGGAGACCCCCGCTCCGCGCGGAACGAGTCGCGCGGACATTGGAAAGGCAGGGTGAATTTTATGGAGAAAAAGTTCGTGATCACGATAGCGCGCGAGTATGGCAGCGGCGGCAAGAGCATCGGCAAGCTCCTCGCCAAGGAGCTCGGCGTGTCCTTCTACAGCCGCGAGATCCTTCGCCTCGCCTCCGAGAAGAGCGGCATCAGCGAGAGCCTGTTCGCGAACGCCGACGAGAAGGTGCGCTCCTCGCTGCTGTTCCGCACGGCGCGCGGCGCGTACAAGGGCGAGCTGATCCCGCCGGACAGCGACGATTTCGTCTCGAACGAGAATCTGTTCAATTTCCAGGCCAAGGTGATCCGCGAGCTGGCCGAGACGGAATCGTGCGTGATCGTCGGCCGCTGCGCCGACTACATTCTCAAGGATATGGACCATGTGCTGCGCATTTACGTTCACGCCCCGTTCGATTACTGCGTGGCGCGCGCGCAGGAGGTGCACCCGGCGCTGAGCGCCGACGAGGTCAAAAAGCTCATCCGCAAGACGGACAAGCGCCGCGCCGACTACTACCACTACTTCACCGGGCGCAACTGGAAGGACGCCGACAATTACGATCTCTGCCTGAACTCCAGCCAGTTCGGCTGGAACAGCAATTCCGGCTGGGAGAAGTGCGTCGCGCTGGTGAAAGCGTATCTCGACATCATGCTTTCCTGACAGAGGCCGGGAAAACGGGGGGAGCGGCCTTCCGGCCGCTCCCTTTTTGCGAAAGGAGCTGAAGTATAATGGATGTTTACCGCGTGATACCGCTGCGCGAAAACCTGTGGGCTGTCAGCGAGCTGGAAAAAACCGTTCTGTATGTGATAAACGGCAGGGAGAAGGCGCTCCTGCTCGACACCGGCTTCGGCCTCGTGAACCTGCCGGAGCTCGTCCGCGGCCTGTGCGGCGAAAAGCCCGTCGTCGTTGTCAACAGTCACGCGCACCCCGACCACAATTCCGGCAACAACCAGTTTGACGCCGTCTGGGTCGGCGCGTTTGACGAGCCGGAGTCCCACGCCGCGCCGGACGAGGCGTCGCGGGAGCAGTCCCGCGCAATGTTCTTCGAGGAGTTCGAGAAGGCCGGCGGCACGCTGCCGCCGTGGAATCCCGGCCCCGCGCCGCGCGTGAACGTTCTTCTGGACGGCGACGTCATCGACCTCGGCGGCCTCGCGCTGCGCGTCATCGAGGCGCCGGGGCACACCCGCGGCTCCATCGCCCTGTTCGAGGAGACGCTCGGCTGGCTCTTTACCGGCGATCTCATCCTGACCTGGGAGGTCTGGGGGCAGCTGGAGACCTCCGCGGCGCTGCGCGTCTATCATCGTTCTCTCGAGCGGCTTGACGCGCTGCGCCCCCGCGTGACGGCCGTCTTCCCGGCGCACTGGGACGAGAAGAACCCGTACGGCTACCCCTCGTGCCAGCTGCAGCCCGAGGTGCTCTCCGTCTACGCGGAGGGGACGGCGCGCATTGTTGACGGCAGAGACGAGGGCGTCCCCTACGAATTCTGGGGGAGGCTGCTGCGCTGCGCGTATTTCTCCGTCGGCGGCATGGTCTTCGACCCCGACCGGATCGGCTGACCGCCAGCCGGAGTCCGTTTTTTCGCCCGAAACGATCCGAATCTTTACAACGAATTTACATTTTCCCCTTGCCGTCCGCGGCGCCCCGCGCTATCCTGAAAAGTGAGCCGTCCGCCGGCTTCTGAATTACGGAGGAGGAAAGAGAAGTTGATAACTAAGGAAACCGTCCGAGAGAACGAACAGATCACCACCTACATCCGGAAGGCGGACGAGGCGCTCGAGGCGCTCGGGTACACGGAGCACAGCTTCGCCCATGTGACGCGGGCGGCGCAGTTCGCGGAAAACCTCCTGCTCGACCTCGGCTATCCGGCGCGCCAGGCGGAGCTGGCCTGGATCGCCGGTTATCTGCATGACATCGGCAACGTCATCAACCGGATCGACCACGCGCAGAGCGGAGCCGTCATGGCCTTCCGAATCCTTGACAAGATGGGACTCGACGCCGGCGAGCTCTCCACCGTGATCAGTGCCATCGGCAACCACGACGAGAGCACGGCCTTCCCCGTCAACGAGGTGGCCGCCGCCCTGATCCTCGCCGACAAGACGGACGTGCGCCGCAGCCGCGTGCGCAACCGCGATTTCGCCTCGTTCGACATCCACGATCGCGTGAACTACGCCGTGGTTGAGGCGCGCACCTATCTCACGCCCGAGAAGAACGCGCTTGTGCAGGAGATGAAGATCGACACGGAGCTTTCCCCCGTGATGGACTACTTCGAGATCTTCCTCGACCGCATGATGCTCTGCCGAAAGGCGGCGGAGCGCCTCGGCCTGAAATTCCGGCTGAAGGTCAACGGGCAGACGCTTCTGTAATGAAAAGAGCCGCGGCGTGCGCCGCGGCTCTTTTGTGCCGTCTTCTTTATTTGAGGAAGCCCTGGATGATGCGCTCCTCCGCTTCCTCCCGGGTGAGGCCGAGGGTGCGCAGCTTGAGAATCTGCTCGCCCGCGATCTTGCCGATGGCCGCCTCGTGGATGAGCGCCGCGTCGACGTGCGCCGCCTCGAGGGACGGGGAGGCGACGACGCTGCCGGATTCCGCGAGAATGGCGTCGCACTCCGAGTGGCCGCTGCAGCGGTTCTTGCCGCGCAGGCAGGAGTTGAACTCCTGCCGCGAGCGTCCCCGCGCGACGGAGCGGGAGATGAGGTCGACGCCGGAGTCCTCGCCCTCGAGCGTGACGTCGAAGTCGCTTCTCGCCCATTCCGTGCCCGTCGTCATCAGGCGCTCGCGCACGACGAGCCGCGCCCCGGCGGCCAGCGTGGCCGTCGTTCTGCGCATCGTGCTGTCGACGCCGCTGATCTGCACGGTGTCCATCTCCAGATAGGAGTTTTCCGCCATTGTGATGTCCGTCACCGGGTCGATGCGCTTCGCGCCCTTGCCCGTGCCGGTGCCGATGTGCTTTTCGCGGTACAGCACGCGGGCGCCCTTTTCGAGGAAGAAGCGGTGGATGCCGTTGTGCCGCGCCTCGGTGCTCTCGTCGTTGTGCACGCCGCAGCCCGCCACGACGAGCACGTCCGCGTCCTCGCCGATGTAGAAGTCGTTGTACACCAGATCGTCGACGCCGCCGTGCGTCACGCAGGCCGGAATGTAGACCGTCTCGCCCTTCGTGCCGGGGCGAACGTGGATCACGAGGCCGGGGCCTTCCTTCTTCGACTCGATTTTGATGTTCTCGCTCGACTGGCGGCCGGCGCACTCGCCGTCCTCGCGCACGTTGTACGCGCCCTTGAACGTGCCGCCGAAGCCCGAAACGACGCGCAGCAGCGATTCCGTGATTTTATTCATATCCGCGCACTCTCCTTTCCGAGCGGGCAGCGGGGAGACTTCTCGTCGGCGAGCAGCGTCGGGAGCAGCTCCTCGCGCGGCCCCGCGCTGCGCACCACGCCGTCCGCGATGACGACGATCTCGTCCGCGATGCTCAGGATGCGCTCCTGATGCGAAATGATGAGCAGCGTGCCGGCCTTCTGCCGCCGGACCTCCTGGAACGTCTCCACGAGACGGGCGAAGCTCCACAGATCGATGCCGGCCTCCGGCTCGTCGAAGATCGAGAGCTTCGCGCGGCGCGCGAGGACGGAGGCGATCTCGATGCGCTTGCTCTCGCCGCCCGAGAGGCTCGCGTTGAGCTCGCGGTCGACGTACTCGTTCGCGCACAGGCCGACCTTGCCGAGCAGGTCGCACAGGTGGGCGTCGTCGAGCGCGCGGCCCGAGGCGAGCTCGAGGAGATCGCGCACCGTCAGCCCCTTGAAGCGCACGGGCTGCTGGAACGCGTACGCGATGCCGCGCTTTGCGCGCTCCGACACGTCGAGGCCGGTGATCTCCTCGCCCTCGAAGAACAGCCGCCCCGACGAGGGCGTCTCGATTCCCGCGATGAGCTTCGCGAGCGTCGTCTTTCCGCCGCCGTTCGGGCCGGTCACGACGATCAGCTTGCCGCTCTCGAGGGAGAGATCGATGTCTTTTATGATTCCCGCCCCGTCCGGGAGATCCCAGGCGAGGTGTTCGAGCTTTAATATCTCCATGTCCCTTTTTTCCTTTCCCGGGGGCATTGCCGCCCCCTCTCCTTATGCTATGGTACTTTCGTCCCCTTGTCAAGAATCCAGTCGGAAATTCCTACATTTTTAGTAGAAAAAATGCGGGGAAAAAGGAATGAAAAACTGGAAAAAAGGCTAAAAGTATAGTATCATTATGTCACGAGGGCCTCCCGGCCGCAGAGCGGGAGGAAAATCCGCAGCGGAAAGGGGAACGGGCCATGTTCGGCGCAATTCTGGGCGATATCGCCGGCTCGCGGTTTGAATTCAGCCGGCCGGGAAATTTCAACTATAAAAAGGAGCCGTTTTTTACCGACGGCTGTTTTTTCACCGACGACACCGTCATGACGGTCGCGACAAAGTATGCGGTGCTCAACGAGACGTCGTACCGCACCGCCTATCTCCATTTCGGGAAAATGTACCCGCTTGTAGGGTACGGAACGATGTTCAAGCACTGGCTTGAGGGAGGCGGCTGCGCCGCGTACCGCAGCTTCGGCAACGGCTCCGCGATGCGCGTGAGCTTCATCGGCGAATATTTCCCCACGCTGGAGCGCGTGCGCGAGAACGCGCAGAAAAGCGCCCTGTGCACGCACAACCATCCCGAGGGCGTCAAGGGCGCGGAGGCGACCGCCGTCTGCGTCTATCTGGCGAGAACGGAAAACTCCAAAAAGGAGATTAAAAAATATATCGAGAAAAATTACGGCTACGATCTGAGCAAGCCGCTCTTTCTCATCCGGCCGCGCGCCAAGGTGGACATGAGCTGCCAGGTCTCCGTCCCGCTCGCGATCCGCTGCTTCCTTGAGAGCAGCTCCTGGGAGAGCTGTATGCGCAACGTGTACAGCGTCAAATGCGACACCGACACGGTCGGCTGTATCGCGGGCGCGATCGCGGAGGCGTTTTACCACACGACAGGCCAGAACGATCTCGAGCTCATCCGCAGATATCTCGCGGTGCCCGACGCGCACGGCCGCTGCGACATGACGCTGTTCAACTGGGCGACGATGAATTGAAGGAGGATTCTCCATGCTGTCCAATCTGTTTGTGAAAAGCGAGGAAGACGGGTGCTACAACCTGGTGACGTACCAGTCGACGCAGGTGCTCGACATCCTGCTCTCCAATAAAATATACCGCGCCTACAAAAGCATTACCTTTGCGAGGGAGTATCAGGCGCTGATCGATATCCTCGGGCTCCAATGCGACTGCCCGATTTTCGCGTGCGTGAAGGGCAAGCCCCTGTGCGCCGACGGCAGAGTTTCGAGCTCCGTGCTGCTCACGCTCCGCGTGCCGAAGGAGGAGGTGCGCCTCACCGAATTCCGCGTGTGGGCGGATCTGCTGTATGTGCTGAAGAGCTCAAAAATCGACCTCTCAAGAACGAGCCAGCTGCAGACGAAGGCGGGCGTCGATACCCGCCAGCTCAGCGAGACGGTGGAGTCTCTCAGGGAGCAGAGGCCGCTTTCCGCGTACAAGGAGCCGCAGGCTGTGCTCGAGGAGATTCGCCCCGAGTGGCTCGTCAAGTACGAGAAGCTCGCCGCGAAGAAATGAGGGGGGATTTGATGGACAGCGCCTGCTGCGCCGTCGTTGTGGCGGCGGGAAGCTCGTCGCGCATGGGAGCGCCGAAGCAGCTCATGGAGCTTCTCGGCGTTCCGGCGATCGTCTGGACGCTGCGCGCCTTTGACAGGGCCGAGACCGTTTCCTCTCTCGTCCTCGTCGTCCGGGAGGAGGACAGGGAGACTATCGGGGAGCTCGCCTCCCGCTTCGGGATTCGCAAGCCGTTTGTGTTCGCGTCCGGCGGAAGCGAGCGCCAGCTCTCCGTGCTCAGCGGCCTGCGCGCCGTCCCGCGGGGGACAAGGCTCGCCGCCGTCCACGACGGGGCGCGCTGCCTCGTCACGCCCGGGGAGATCGACGCCGCGGTGCGCGCCGCCGGGGAGGAGTGCGGCTCCGCCCTCGCCGTCCGCGTCAAGGACACGATCAAAACCGCGTCGCCGGACGGCCTCGTTCTTTCCACGCCGCCGCGCGACAGCCTCTGGGCCGTGCAGACGCCCCAGGTGTTCCCGTACGAGCGCTTTCTTCTTGAGACGGAGCGCGCCGCCGCGGAGGGGAGGCTCTACACCGACGACTGCCAGGTCTGGGAGCACGCCGGCCTTCCCGTGCGCCTGTGCGAGGGAAGCTATGAAAATCTGAAGCTGACAACGCGCGAGGACGTCCTCTCCGCAAAGGCCATCCTGCGCAGAAGGGGGGAACAGGGATGAGAATCGGCCACGGCTACGACGTCCACCGCCTCACGGAGGGCACGCCGCTGATCCTCGGCGGCGTGCGCGTTCCGTATGAGAGAGGGCTGCTCGGCCACTCCGACGCGGACGTTTTGCTCCACGCCGTCATGGACGCGCTGCTCGGCGCGGCCGCTCTCGGCGACATCGGCAAGTGGTTCCCGGATAAGGATCCGGCCTATGCCGGCGCGGACAGCGCCGAGCTTCTCGCCCGCGTCGCCGCGCTGCTCCGCGAAAACGGCTGGCGTGTCAAAAACATCGACTCCACGGTGCTCGCGCAGGCGCCGAAGCTCGCGCCGTATATTCCCGCCATGCGGGCGCGCATCGCGTCCGTGCTCGGCGTTTCCGAGGCGTGCGTCAGCGTGAAGGCGACGACGGAGGAGGGGCTCGGCTTCACCGGCAGCGGCGAGGGGATCGCCGCGCATGCCGTGTGTCTGCTCGCCCCAATCGAATAAACACCATTTCCCCGCCCTTTTCATAGTCTGTACCAGCCTCTCTGCCCGGACGAAGCCGCTTTCGTCCGACAGGAGGCGACTGATGAAAAGGGGGATCGACATGGGAAAACCGCTGATCACGGTCGGCTCGATCACGCGCGCGATGCGTGCGCGCGATCTGCTGGCCCGGCATGGGATCGATTCCTATGTGGAGAGAGCGCCGCACCGGCCCGGCGTGGGCTGCGGCTACGGCGTGCACGTCCCCGCCCGCGAGAGGGAGGCGCTCGCTCTGCTGCGCGGAGCCGGCTTCCTCACGGACGCAGGAGGCGGCGCGCGATGATCTATCTCGACAACGCCGCGACGACGTACCCGAAGCCGCCGTCGGTTCACAGCGCCGTCGCGTCGGCGCTTTCCCGCTTCGGGGCCAACCCCGGGCGGGGCGGTCACGCCATGAGTATGGCGACCGCGGAGGAGGTTTACAGGACGCGGGCAGCCGCGTCTGATTTTTTTCACGCTCCCGGGCCGGAGTGCGTCGTCTTCACGATGAACTGCACCCACGCGCTCAACGCCGTGCTCAAGGGCCTGCTGCGCCCCGGCGACCATGTCGTCGTCTCGAACCTCGAGCACAACGCCGTCATGCGGCCTCTGCACAAGCTTGCGGAGCGCGGCGTGACGTACACCGCCGCCGCCGTCGTTCCGGGAGACGGGGACGCGACTGTCGACGCCTTCCGCCGCGCCCTGCGCGAGGAGACGCGCCTCGTCGTGTGCACGCACGTCTCGAACGTGTGGGGCGTGCGCCTGCCGATCGGGCGGATCGCCGCGCTGGCGCACCAGTACGGGATTCCCGTTTGCGTCGACGCGGCGCAGTCCGCGGGGCTGTTTCCCGTCTTCCTCGAGGAGGACGGGATCGATTACGTCTGCGCGGCCCCGCACAAGGGCCTTTACGCGCCGATGGGGACGGGGCTGCTCCTCGCGGCGGACGGCAGCGCCCTCGACACGATTCTCGAGGGCGGCACGGGGACGAATTCGGTTTCCCTCGATCAGCCCGGGGAGCTTCCCGAACGCCTCGAGAGCGGCACGATCAACGTCCCCGGCGTCGCCGGGCTGCGCGCGGGGCTCGCGTTCGTCCGCGACAAGGGGACGGAGCGCATCCTCACGCACGAGGTGGGGCTTATGCGCACGCTGCACCGCGCCCTCGCGCGGACGAACGGCGTGGAGCTCTTTACCCCGGAGCCGGACGGCGAATCGTTCGCCCCGGTGGTGTCCTTCCGCGTCCGCGGCGTCCCGAGCGAGGAGACGGCCTCCCTCCTCGCCTCGAAGGGGATCGCGGTGCGCGCGGGGCTTCACTGCGCGCCGTTCGCCCACCGCGCGTTCGGCACGCTCGACTCCGGTACGGTGCGCGTCTGCCCGTCGGCGTTCACAACAGGCAGAGACGTGCAGGGCTTTGTCGAGGCGATGCGCGCTCTCGGAAGGAATTCACACGCCGTTCATAAAGAAAAGCTTTGAATCCGTTCCGGGATATGGTAAAATAAAGAAGGCTATGAATTCGCCGCGGGGCGCGCCGCTTCGCGGGATTGTCTCAGAAAGTTTTGGGAAGGATGAGAGCAAGTGGAGTGGTTCGCGGAATTCTGGTCGCAGTGCGGCGAGTTCCTCTCCAACCTTTGGATCCAGTTAGGCAGCCTGGTCTCCTCTTTTACGCTTTCCTCGATGATGGATGTGCTTCTCATCTCGTTCATCATATTCAGCTTCATCAAGCTGGTGCGCGAGACGCGTGCGGAGCAGCTCGTCAAGGGTATTTTCCTCCTGCTCGGCGTCTGGCTTGTGGCGAACGTGCTGCAGCTGCGCATGATGCAGAGCATCCTCAACTATTTCTTCAACTTCAGCGTCATCGCGCTGCTTGTCGTCTTTCAGCCGGAGGTGCGGCGCGCGCTCGAGCAGATGGGCCGCAGCAACCTAGGCAGGAATCTCGGCCTGCTCAGCGCGAAGGAGGAGGAAGCCCTCGAGGCGCAGAAGAAAAAGTGCATCACCGCCGTGTCCGACGCCGCCGCCAGCCTGCAGAAATCGCGCACGGGCGCGCTGATGGTGTTTGAGCGGCAGACGAAGCTCGGCGACATCATCGACACGGGCACCGTCGTCGACGCCATCCCCTCTCCGCCGATCATCGGAAACATCTTCTTCAATAAGGCTCCGCTGCACGACGGGGCGATGGTGATTCGCGACGGCATGGTCTACGCCGCGGGCTGCATTCTGCCGCTGACCAAGAGCGACAACGTCAGCATTGACCTCGGCACGCGCCACCGCGCCGCGATCGGCATGAGCGAGAACTCCGACGCCGTCGTCGTGGTCGTCTCCGAGGAGACGGGCCAGATCTCGATCGCGTGCAACGGCGTCCTGACGCGCAACTATACGAGAGATACCTTAAAGGCCGCGCTCGAGGGCTTCCTGCTCAAGGAGGAGCCGGAGCATCCGCAGCGCCGGATTCCCTCGATCAGAAGGGGGAAAAAGCATGAGTGACAAGCAGAACACGCCGAAGAAGGCGCCGGAGAAAAACGCGGAGAAGCGCCGCTTTTCCATCGGGGCTCTGTTTTACAACAATAAGTTCGTGGCGGTGTTTTCCGTCCTGACGGCTCTGGTGCTGTGGTTCGCCATGGCGTTCTCCAATACGGAGGAGTTCCCCGTCGCCATCCGGGACGTCCCGGTGACGATCAAAATCCCGGAATCCGCCCAGGCGGAGGGGCTCAAGTGCTTCAGCCCCCTGACGCTCAAGGTGACGGTGTACGTCAAGGGCAACAGCCTCTCGGTGCATAACGTCACGGCGGACGATATCGTGCTTGAAACGCAGATCACGGAGACAATCTCCGGCGCGAAGACGTATTTGGCGACGATTTCCTCGTCCAAGAAGGGATATATCACCGATTACGAGATTGATCGCATAGAGCCCTCCATCGTCCAGCTTACGCTCGACTACTCGGAGGAAAAGGCGTTTCCCATCGCGACGGATCGGGTCAGCGTGTCCGCCGCGAGCGGCTGTTACGTCGGGACGATCGCCGCCGCGCCGGAGCTTGTGACGATCGCCGGGCCGAAGTCCGTCGTCGACAGCATATCGACCGTGACGGTCGGGGAGAAGGCGCTCGGCGAGCTGAGCGAGACGGCGAGCTTCAACGCCGACCTGATTCTGCTCGACGCGAACGGCAACACGCTCAACAAGGATAAATACGACCAGCTCTCGCTGAGCGTGCAGTCGTGCGACGTCACGGTTCCCGTCTTCATGCGCAGGACGGTGCCGTTCACCGCGAACTTCACGAACGCGCCCTCGGGCCTCAAGCTCGACTCGTCGTTCGTCACCATCTCGCCGAGCACGGTGGAGCTCGCCGGTTCGGAGGAGGATTTCAACTCCTATAAGAGCATTCAGCTCGATCCGATCGATTTCTCGCAGATCAGCCCCGACACGAACGTGTTTGAGATCCCCGTCTCGCTGCCGTCGTCCTTCCGGAATCTGCAGCAGATCGACGAGGTGACGGTGCGGCTGAATCTCGCCGGCTACACGACGAAGACCATCACGGCGCGCTCGTTCAAGGTCAACAATCTCGGCTACCAGTATGAGGCGAGCGTCACGACAACCGCTCTCGACGTTGTCGTCGTCGGGCCGGAGTCGGAGCTCGCGAACCTGACGGACAGCAACCTCGTGGTGCAGGTGGATATGTCGCAGAACAACGATTTCACCGGCCACACGGAGATGCCGGCGACCATCAGCATTTCCGGCAGCACGAAGTGCTGGGCATACGGAAGCTACCGCGTGAATCTTTCCGTGGAGCAGAAATAGCGCATGAGCCCGAAACGGGGCCGTCCTGCAGGCGGAGAGCCTGCGGAACGGCTCCGTTTTTCTTTCCGGAGCCCCTCCTTAAAAAAATCTTGAATAAGATATGGTACAATGGTACAATAAATAATTATCAACTGTCAAAATCTGCCCGGAAAGCCTGCGTTTTGCGGTGTTTGCGCAGCGGACGGGACTTTGTGTCGGAGAAGGGGCGGCGTAGAATGAAAAAATGGATGGTGAATCAGGGGCGCGAGGCAGCCGCGCAGAGCCTGAGCCGGGAGGCCGGGATTTCCCCCGCCTTCGCCCGGCTGCTGGCGGCGCGCGGCTTTTCGGACGCCGCTTCGGTGCAGGCGTTCCTCAACGGAGAGCAGGAGTTCAATCCGTTTGATTACGCCGGAATGCGGGAGGCGGTCGAGCGCATCGAGCGCGCCGTCGAGGAGTTTGAGTTTATCGCCGTCTATGGAGATTATGATGCCGACGGCGTCACCGCGACGGCCATGCTCTACTCCTATCTCGAATCCATCGGCGCGAATGTGATGTACTATATCCCCGATCGCGAGACGGAGGGCTACGGCCTCAACTGCGAGGCGATCCGCACACTGGCGGATCGGGAGGTTTCGCTCATTGTCACGGTGGACAACGGCGTCTCCTCCGTCTCGGAGATCGCCTTCGCCGCGACGCTCGGCGTCGACGTGGTCGTAACCGATCATCACCGCCCGCAGCAGGAGCTGCCCGCCGCCTGCGCCGTCGTCGATCCGCACCGGAGCGGCTGCCGGGGCCGCTGCAAGGCGCTCTCGGGCGTCGGCGTCGCGTTTGAGCTGATTCTCGCGCTCGAGGGCGAGGGCTGCGACGTACAGGGGCTGCTTGACAATTACGCCGATCTCATCGCCATCGGCACCATCGGCGACGTGGTGCCGCTCGTCGGCGAAAACCGCCTCTTTGTCCGCGAGGGGCTTCGCCTTCTCTCGCAGACGGATCGCCTCGGCCTGCGGGCTCTGATAGAGCGCGCGGGGATGGAGAACCGGCAGCTCACCGCCGTGAACGTCGCCTTCACCGTCGTGCCGCGCATCAACGCCACGGGCCGCATGGGCTCCCCTGACCGCGCCGTGCGCCTGCTGCTTTCGGAATATCCCGAGGAGGCGGAGGAGCTTGCCGAGGAGATCTGCGCCGACAACGACGAGCGCCGCCGCATCGAGGCGGAAATCTTTGAGGCGGCGCTCGCCCAATTCCGCCGGGAGCCGGGCCGCCTGCTTGAGCGCCTGCTCGTCGCCGACGGGGAGAACTGGCACCCCGGCGTCATCGGGATCGTCGCCTCCCGGCTGACGGAGCGCTTCGGCAAGCCCTGCTTTGTCATCTCCCGCTCGGACGACGGGATGGCAAAGGGCTCCGGCCGCAGCGTGGAGGGCTTCGACCTGTTCGCCGCCGTTTCCCACTGCGCCCCGCTTTTGACGAAATTCGGCGGCCACCCGATGGCGGCGGGCCTGACGCTTCCGGCGGAGAAGCTGCCGGAGTTTTACCGCACGATCACGCGGTATGCCGTCTCGCAGCCCGCGGCCTGGCCGTGCGCGTTGATTGACTGCGTCGTCTCGCCGCAGGAGGTGACGGTGGAGCTTGCCCGCGAAACGGCGATGCTCGAGCCGTTCGGGACGGGAAACCCGCCGCCGGTTTTCGGCCTGATGGACGCCGAGCTCTCCGAGATTACGCCCGTGGGAGGCGGTAAGCATCTGCGGCTGACGGTCACGAAGGATTCCCGCGCGCTGCGCTGTATGCGGTTCGGCGTATCGCCGGAGGACTTCCCGTACCGCCCCGGCGATCGGATTGATTTGGCGTTTTCTCTCGAGGAAAAGGAGTTCATGGGGAAGCCGGAGCTCTCCGTCATTGTGCGGGAGCTGCTCCCCGCCGGAGCCGATTCCGGCGCCCTGCTGCGCAGCCGTGCGCGGTATGAGGCCGCGCGCAGGGGAGCCGTGCTTCCGCCCGCCGTCTGGGAGGAGCAGTTTCCGACGCGCGACTCCTTCGCCCTTCTGTATCGCTTCCTGCGCGAGGCCAACGGCTTCTCCGGGGAGGCGGAGGCGCTCTGGATGCGCTGCGGCGGCAGGCTGCCGTTCGGCAGGCTGCTGCTCTGTCTCGACGTGCTTTCGGAGCGCGGCCTGATTCAGCTCGAATCGTCTGGCTCATATCTGCGTGTGAGGCTTCTGCCAGCGTCCGGCAAGGTGGATCTGTTTTCCTCCAAGCTGCTTGCCGGCCTGAAAAAATCGGAGTGAGGGGGAGTACGATGTCAGAGAGCACGCATCTGAAGGAACTGTTTGATCCGCGTCCGGCCAAGGAAACGCTCAAGACATACGAGGATCTGCTTCAGGCGATCCGCGCGTCGGAGCGCGATTACGACCTTGCCCTGATCGAGAAGGCGTACACGCTCGCCGAGGCGCAGCACCACGATCAGCGCCGCCTTTCCGGAGCGCCGTATATTTCGCACCCGCTGGCTGTCGCGTGTATCCTCGTGGAGCTCGGCATGGACACCGAGTCCGTCGTCGCCGGACTTCTGCACGACGTCGTCGAGGACACGCCCGTCACGCTCGACCAGGTAAGAAAGCTCTTCAGCCCGGAGATCGCCGGCCTCATCGACGGCGTGACAAAGCTCGGCAAGATCCCGTATTCCTCGCGCGAGGAGCAGCAGGCGGAGAATATCCGCAAGATGCTCATCGCCATGGCGGAGGATATCCGCGTCATCATCATCAAGCTGGCGGACCGCCTGCACAATATGCGCACCGCCGCCTTCTGGAAGCCGCAGAAGCAGCGCGACAAGTCGCTCGAGAATATGGAGGTCTACGCGCCGATTGCGCACCGCCTCGGCATCCGGGCCGTCAAGGAGGAGCTCGAGGACCGCTCCCTGCGCTTCCTCGATCCCGTCGCGTACGAGGAGATCGAGCAGGGGCTCGCCCTGCGCAGCGAGGAGCGCAAGAGCTTCATCGACCTGACGATGCAGCGCATCCGCGACCGCGTCGCCCCGTCGATCCCGAACGTCTATCTCAGCGGCCGCGTCAAGAGCATCAACAGCATTTACCGCAAGATGTTCGTTCAGGGCAAGAGCATGGACGAGATTTATGACATCTATGCCGTGCGCGTCATTGTCGACACGGTGGAGGACTGCTACAACGTCCTCGGCGTCGTCCACGATATGTTCCGCCCGCTGCCGAACCGCTTCAAGGACTATATCTCCACTCCGAAGCCGAATATGTACCAGTCGCTCCACACGACGGTCATCGGCAAGGAGGGCATCCCCTTCGAGGTGCAGATCCGCACCTGGGAAATGCACCACACCGCCGAGTACGGCATCGCGGCGCACTGGAAGTACAAGCTCGGCCTCTCCGGCGAGAACGGGGGAGATTCTCTCGAGAAGCGCCTCGCGTGGATCCGCCAGATGCTCGAAAACCAGAAGGACAGCGGCGACGCGACCGATCTCATCCGCACCATCAAGTCGGATCTCGCGCCCGAGGAGGTTTTCGTCTTTACGCCGAAGGGCGACGTCATCAGCCTGCCCTCCGGCTCCACCGTGATTGACTTCGCGTACGCGATTCACAGCGCCGTCGGCAACCGCATGATCGGCGCGAAGGTGGACAAGCGCATCGTCCCGATCGACTATAAGGTCAAGACGGGCGAGATCGTCGAGGTCATGACAACCAAGGAGGTCGGCAAGGGGCCGAGCCGCGACTGGCTCAAGATCGTCAAGACGAGCGAGGCCAGAAACAAGATCCGCCAGTGGTTCAAGCGCGAGAAGCGCGAGGAGAACATCGTCGAGGGCAAGGCGGAGGTCGAGCGCGAGCTCAAGCGCGCCAACATCGAGTTCACCGACGAGGAGATGCAGGAGTTCCTCGAGATGCTCGGCAGAAAGCAGAACTGCCAGAACGCCGACGACGTCTATTCCGCCATCGGGTACGGCGGCATTCAGCTCTGGAAGGTCATGCCGAAGGTCAAGGAGGACTACCTCAAGAGCCGCAAGCAGGCTCCCCGCGAGCTTCCGCCCGCGAGGCCCGTGCAGCAGGACAAAAAGCCCGCGAGCGGCGTCGTCGTCGACGGCATGGACAACTGTCTCATCAAATTTTCCCGCTGCTGCTCGCCGCTTCCCGGCGACGAGATCATCGGCTTCATCACCCGGGGCTTCGGCGTCTCGATCCACAAGAGAAGCTGCTCGAACGTCCCGGCGGACATTGCCTCCGCCGCGGAGCCGGAGCGCTGGATTCAGGCGCACTGGGTCGGCGAGATCAAGGAGGAGTTCAAGATTACCCTCGAGATCATCGCGAACGACCGCACCGGCCTGCTCGCCGACGTGACGCAGCAGCTCTTTAATATGCACGTCCCCATCCACACGCTCAATTCGAGAGAGATGAAGGACGGCCGCGCCGCGATCAACGTGTCCATCACCATCAACGGGCGCGATCATCTGCAGAATGTGATCGATCGCCTGTCCCGCATCGAGGGCATCTCCTCGGTGCGCCGCCCGTAAGACAAAGGAGAAATACCGCATATGACTGAAATCAAGCATCTGGTGCTCGGCCCGCTCGAGACGAACTGTTATTTTCTGCGCGACACGGAGACGGGCGACGTCCTCGTCGTCGACCCTGCCTGGTACGAGCCGGCCCTCGAGCAGGAGGTCGAAGCGGCCGGCGCGGAGCACATCAAGGGCATTCTTTTGACGCACTGCCATTTCGACCACATGATGGGCGTCTCCCGCCTGCAGAAGAAGACGGGCGCGCCTGTCTTTCTCCCCGTGCAGGAGAGCCATTTCCCCGCCGATCCGGCGCTCACGCTGGCGTACATGGTTCCCGGCGGGATGGAGCCGTTCGAGACGGGCGGCCTCGTCTCGGAGGGCAAGCCCCTCACGGCGGGCAGCCTCACGCTGCGCCCGATTCACACGCCCGGCCACACGATCGGCAGCCACTGCTTCCTGATTGACGACATCCTGATCGCCGGCGATACGCTGTTCTGCGGCAGCGTCGGCCGCACGGATCATCCCACGGGCAACACGGCGATGATCATGCAGTCGGTGCGCCGCCTCGCCGCTCTGCCGGGCGGGACGCGCGTCTACCCCGGCCACGGCCCGGAGACCACGATCGATCGCGAGCGCCGGTACAACCCGTATCTGCAGTGAGAAAGGCGGAGCGTCTTGAAGCTGTTTCTTTACGGACATTCGTTTCACTATGAGATGGAAAACCTCTGCCGTCTCTTTTTCCACCGCCAGAAGATCGAGGTGGTGGAAAACTGCCGCGCGATCGACGGTCCCGACGCCGCTCTGGCGCTCGTCGAGCGGACGGACAAGGGCTTCCGCCTGTTTGTGAAGACAGAGCTCGGCCCGCACAGCGCGGAGGCCGCGGATACGGCTCCGCTCGACGCGCCGCTCCCCGAGCTTGAGCGGCGGCTCGCCGTGCTGCTGTTTCATCAGCTTGAGGCCGCCCTCGGCGTCCGCCCGCGCTGGGGTATTCTCACGGGCGTGCGCCCCGTCAAGCTCCTGCGCTCGCTGACGGAGCGGTACGGGGAGGAGGCGGCGGTGCGCCGCTTCCGCGAGGACTATCTCGTCACGGAGGAGAAAATCCGCCTGAGCCGCGAGACGATGCACAACGAGGGCGTCCTCCTGGCGCGCTCGCGTCCGGACTCGTGCAGCCTCTACGTTTCCATTCCCTTCTGCCCGACGCGGTGCGCCTACTGTTCGTTCGTCTCCTCCACGGTAGAGAAGACGATCAAGCTGATTCCGCAGTACGTCGAGCTCCTCTGCCGGGAGCTGGTCCATACGGCGCAGATTGTGCGGGACTGCGGCCTGCGGATTGAGTCGGTCTACTTCGGCGGCGGCACGCCGACGGCGATCTCCGCCGGGCAGCTCGCCCTCCTGATCGACACCGTCAACCGGGAGTTCGATCTCTCCCACAGCCGCGAGCTCACCGTCGAGGCGGGACGCCCCGACACCGTCACGCGCGAAAAGCTCGAGGCGCTGCGCCGCGGCGGCGTGACGCGCATCAGCATCAATCCGCAGACGCTCTCCGACGAGGTGCTGCGCCGCATCGGCCGCCGCCACACGACGCGGCAGACGCTCGACGCCTTCGCCCTCGCGCGGGAGGTCGGGATGGACAACATCAACATGGATCTCATCGCGGGGCTTCCGGGAGACACGGCGGAGGGCTTTCGCGCGACGCTTGACGGCGTCCTCGCGCTTTCCCCGGAGAGCATCACCGTCCACACGCTCTCCCTCAAGCGCTCCGCCCGGATCTATCAGGACGGCGCGGGCGAGGCGGAGGCGGAGACGGCCGCCGAAATGCTCGATTACGTCGGCCGGCGTCTCCCGGAGGCGGGGTACGCCCCGTACTATCTCTACCGGCAAAGCCGCATGGTCGGCAATCTCGAGAACGTCGGCTGGTGCCGCCCCGGCTTTGAGAGCCCGTACAACGTCTATATCATGGACGAAACGCACTCCATCCTCGCGTGCGGCGCGGGCGCGACCACGAAGGTCAAGCGCCCCGGCGCGGACGATCTGGAGCGCATTTTCAACTTCAAATTCCCATACGAATATATTGACCGCTTCCAGGAGGTGCTGGAGAGAAAGAACAGGGTGAAGGAATGCTATGAAGAATTTGGCGGAACAGTACGTTCATTATCATAATTCACTCGGTGAAATCAACCGGCGCGCCGCCGGGGAGGCCGCCGCCTTTGCCGAGGAGTCGGAGCGCGCCTACCGAGCGGAGCTGATGCGCATCGCGGAGAAGGCCGCGCGGGAGACGGGGGACTGCCGCGTCGTCCTGCTCGCCGGTCCCTCCGCCAGCGGGAAAACGACAACGGCGTCGCTGCTGCTCGACTGTCTCCGGAAGGCGGGTCTCTCGTCCTACGTCTTTTCCCTCGACAATTTCTATCTGAGCGAGGCCGAGAGCCCGCGTCATCCGGACGGAACGCCGGACTTCGAGACGGTGCACGCCCTCGACGTCCCGCAGATCCGCTCCTGCCTGCTTTCGCTCGTCACGACGCGCTCGTGCCTGATGCCGTCGTTTGACTTCGCGAACCATCGCCCATTCCCGGAGAAGGAGCGCGTCGAGCTGCCGCCGCATTCGCTCGTGATCATGGAGGGGCTGCACGCCTTGAATCCGCTTCTTTCCGAGGGGATGCCGGAGGGAAGCCTCCTGCACGCGTACCTGAGCGTCAAGCAGGGCATTGAGGAGGACGGCGACCTGCTGCTCTCCCCGAACGATATGCGCCTCGTGCGCCGCCTGGTGCGGGACGCGCAGTTCCGCGCCTGCACGGCGGAGCGTACGCTCGGGATGTGGCCGTCCGTCATGCAGGGCGAGTACCGCTATATCAAGCCCTTCCGCCCCGACGCCGACGTGACGATCAACACCTTCCTCGGCTACGAGAGCTGCGTCCTTCGGGACAGCGCGCTCGCCCTCCTGGAAACGGTGCAGGCCGGCAGCCCGTACTTCGGGGAGGCGCAGCGGCTGACGCAGGCGCTGCGCCGTGTTGCGCCGCTTCCCGCCTCGCTCGTCCCGCCGGACTCCATTTTGCATGAATTTCTCGGCTGAGAAGAGGGAAAACGGGCGAAAACGGCTGCCGTTCACAAAT
This sequence comes from uncultured Clostridia bacterium, assembly GCA_944380675.1. Lineage (GTDB taxonomy): Bacteria > Bacillota > Clostridia > Oscillospirales > Acutalibacteraceae > Caccousia. The sequence goes on from CALWIH010000004.1 coordinate 27,544, forward strand.
CCTTTCTTGTATTTCCCGCGTCCAAATGCTATAATTGAGAAAATCCGATAAGGAGCGTGAGGTAAATGGGCCTGTTAGAGGATGTTGTTGTCAACGCTAAAACTGCCGTGAACGCTGTGGGAAAGACGGCGGGGAAGATTGTTGATATTTCCAAGCTCCGCATCAGCGCCGCGGAGCTCAACAGCGAGATCTCCAAGCGGTACGAATCTCTCGGCCGCATGGTGTACGACGCCCAGAAGACGGACAATGACGCGACCGATCTGGTCAAGGAATGCGTGGTCGCCATCGACGATCTGTACGAGCAGCTCGACGCCGTCAACGAGCAGATCTCCGCGATGCGCAACCGCACCGTGTGCAAGGGCTGCGGCGCGGAGAATCCGCAGAGCGCGAACTACTGCAGCAAATGCGGCAGACGCCTCTACGATCCCGAGCCGGAGGAGCCTTCCGCCGCGGAAGAGCCCGCGGAGGCCCCCGAAGAGCCGAAGGACGAATAAGCCGGAAAAACAGCCGCCCGCGTGGCGGCTGTTTTCATGTGAAAATTGTCTCAGAGCCGTGACATTGCGGCTGCGCTGTGCTACAATAGGGGAAATGGGAGCCGCCCCGCGCGGCGAAAAGAGAGAGGAAGTTGTACGATGAGATTTGTCAGTGCATCCGATTACGAGCAGATGAGCCGCAAAGCGGCGGGCGTTCTGGCGGCCCAGCTTCTCCTGAAGCCGGACAGTGTGCTCGGCCTCGCGACGGGGTCGACGCCGCTCGGCATTTATCAAAATTTGATCGCGTGGAATCGGGAGGGCATGATCGATTTCTCGCGGGCGAAAAGCGTCAACCTTGACGAGTACTGCGGCCTGTCTCCGGAGCACGATCAGAGCTACGCGTACTATATGCGCGAGAACCTGTTTTCCCGTGTCAACATCGATCCGGCGAACACGCATATCCCGAACGGTCTCGCGGAGGACGCGCAGGCGGAGGGCGCGGCGTACGACGCGCTGATCCGTTCGCTCGGCGGCGCCGACGTTCAGCTCCTCGGCATCGGCCATACGGGCCACATCGGCTTCAACGAGCCCGCCGGCGAGTTTATCGGCCCGACGCACCGCGTCGAGCTCAATCCGAAGACGATCGAGGCAAATTCCCGCTTTTTCGCCTCGATGGACGACGTTCCGCGCTACGCCGTCACGATGGGGGTCGGCTCCATCATGTACGCGAAGAAAATCCTGCTCGCGGCCAGCGGGGCGGACAAGGCGGATATTCTTTACCGCTCCTTCTTCGGCCCCATTACCCCGCAGGTTCCCGCCTCTGTTCTGCAGCTGCACCGGGACGTGACGGTTATCGCCGACGAGGCCGCCCTCTCCGTCATTCGGGAAAAGGCGCCCGAAGCGCTGGCGTAACCGCGAAAAATGCGGGAAAACGGCGCCGCCTCATTGATCCGCGGCGCGGAATGCGGTATAATAACAAAACGATGTTCAAATGCCCGGGAGGGCATCGCCCCCGGAACAATACAGGAGGAATCGTAAGATGGAAAGAATGGTTGGCACGGTCTCGCGCGGCATCCGCGCGCCGATTATCCGCGAGGGCGACGATCTCGCGGCGATTGTGGTGGACTCCGTCCTCGGAGCCGCCGCGGCTGAAAATTTTGAGCTTCACGATCGCGACGTCGTCGCGGTGACGGAGGCCGTCGTGGCGCGCGCGCAGGGCAACTACGCGACGACCGACGCGATCGCCGCCGACGTGAAAAGCAAATTCGGCGACGACACGGTCGGCGTCATTTTCCCGATCCTGAGCCGCAATCGCTTTTCCATCTGCCTCAAGGGCATTGCGAAGGGCTGCCGCAAGATCGTCCTCATGCTCAGCTATCCCTCCGACGAGGTCGGCAATCACCTCATCGATCTCGACGTGATGGACGAGAAGGGCGTCAACCCGTGGAGCGACATTCTCACCGAGGAGAAGTACCGCGAGCTGTTCGGCTATCAGAAGCACGTCTTCACCGGCGTCGACTACGTCGAGTATTACCGCCGGCTGATCGAGGAGAGCGGCGCTGAGGTCGAGATCATTTTCGCGAACAGCCCGAAGGCGATCCTCGGCTACACGAAAAGCGTCCTGACGTGCGACATCCACACCCGCGCCCGCACGAAGCGCATCCTCAAGGCTGCCGGCGCGGAGAAGGTCTATGGCCTCGACGACATCCTCACCCGGAGCGTGAATGGCAGCGGCTACAACGACCGCTACGGCCTGCTCGGCTCCAACAAGGCCACGGAGGACACGGTCAAGCTGTTTCCGATTCACTGCGGCGAGATCGTCGCCCGCATCCACGAATCGCTGCACGAGAAGACCGGCAAAAACATTGAGGTCATGATCTACGGCGACGGCGCGTTCAAGGATCCCGTCGGCAAGATCTGGGAGCTGGCCGATCCGGTCGTCTCCCCGGCCCATACCCCCGGCCTCGACGGCACGCCGAACGAGGTCAAGCTCAAGTACCTCGCCGACAACGATTTCGCGAACCTCTCCGGCGAAAGCCTGCGCGAGGCGATCCGCACCGCGATCCGCGAGAAGGACGAGCGCGCCCAGGATCTCAAGGGCACGATGGTCACGCAGGGCACGACCCCGCGCCGCCTGACGGACCTCATCGGCTCCCTCGCCGATCTGACCTCCGGCAGCGGCGACAAGGGCACGCCGATCGTCCTGGTGCAGGGCTATTTCGACAACTATACGAAGTAAAAGCAGAGCTGTATGCTTCGGAAGGGGAAGGCTGCCCGCCTTCCCCTTCCTTATCGATTGTCAGGAGGAATGCGTGTGAACTGGGAACCGTATCTGCACAAGGCGCAGTATTATGAGACGGACGGAATGGGGATCATCCACCATTCCAACTATATCCGCTGGTTTGAGGAGGCGCGCGTCGATTTTCTCGCGCAGATTGGAATGCCGTTTGAGGAGGTCGAGGCCCGCGGGATTGTCAGCCCCGTCCTGCACGTCTCGTGCGATTACAAAACGATGGCGCGCTTCGGCGAGACGGTGCGTATTTTCGTGACGGTCACGGGCTATACCGGAGCGAAGCTGTTCCTCACCTACCGCGTGGAGGACGCCGAAACCGGCGCTCTGCGCTGCGCGGGCGAGAGCAGCCATTGCTTTTTGAGCGGCGGGCGGCCCGTCTCGCTGCGCCGCGCCGTGCCGGACTACGACGCCATCCTCCGCGGACTGCCGCTCGTCGGGAAGGAGGACTGAGTCCGCTTGGCAAGACCGAATGATCTCGGCCGCGACCCGGTCGGCCGTCTTGTCCTGCGGCTCGCCATCCCCTCGATGCTCGCCCAGTTTGTGAACGTCCTGTACAGCATCGTCGACAGAATGTACATCGGCAACATCCCCGAGGTCGGAGACGCGGCGCTCGCGGGAGCCGGCGTGTGCGGCCCGATCGTGACGCTCATCTCCTCGTTCGCCTTCCTCATCGGCGTCGGCGGCGCGCCGCTCATGGCGATGAGCATGGGCGCGGGGGACAACGAGCGCGCCCGCCGCATCCTCTCGAACTGCGGCCTGATGCTCGCCGCCGTCGCCGCCGTCGTGACGCCCGCCGTCCTCCTGTGCAGGGAGCCGATGCTCATGGCCTTTGGCGCGAGCGCCGAGACGTTCCCGTACGCGGACAGCTACCTTACGGTCTACGTCCTCGGCACCGCTTTCGCGATCCTCTCGGTCGGCCTGAACCAGTTCATCATCTGCCAGGGCTTTTCCGGGATCGGCATGGCGACGGTGCTCATCGGCGCGGCGCTGAATATCGCCCTCGACCCCGTGTTTATCTTTGTCCTCGGGATGGGCGTCAGCGGCGCCGCGGCCGCGACGGTGATCTCCCAGGCGGCGAGCTTCGTCTTTGTCCTCTGCTTCCTCCTCGGGAAGCGGGTGCACATCCGCCTCTCGTTCGGCGGCTATTCGTGGGGCGTCATGCGGCGCGTTCTGCTGTTCGGCCTGTCGCCGTTCGTCATCGTGGCGATGGACAGCGTTCTGCTCATCGTCCTCAACGCCGTTGTCCAGCGGTACGGCGGGCCGGAGATGGGCGACGTCTATGTGACGTGCGCGACGATTGTCCTGAGCTATATGCAGCTTGTCACCATGCCGCTCGGCGGCATCACCGGCGGGACGCAGCCGCTTCTGAGCTATAATTTCGGCGCGAAGAACATCGCGCGGATCAAGCGCGCCTACGCCTGCCTGTTTGCCCTGTGTCTCGCGTTCACGACGGTGATGTTCCTCATCAGCCGGTTCGCGTGCGGCGTGTTCGTCGGGATTTTCACGCAGAACCCGCAGCAGACGGAGCTCGCCGTCTGGGGCATCCGCGTCTTCACGCTCGGCGTGATTCCGCTCGCCATGCAGTATGAGGTCGTCGACGGCTTTACGGCCCTTGCCCTGCCGCGGCTGGCCATCCCGCTGTCTCTGACGCGCAAGGCGCTCTTTCTTGCCCTGACCGTCGGCCTGCCCGCCTTCTTCGGCGCGCAGGGCGCGTTTTACGCGGAGCCCGCCGTCGACATCTTCTGCGGAATCCTTTCCACCGTCGTCTTCTTCCTCGTGATAGGCCGTGTCCTGCGCGAGAGGGAGATCACCCCGGACGTCACCATGCGCGTCTGACCACCGATTTTGTAAGGAGCTGAACTATGAAGCAATATCAGATGGCGATCCCCTGTCTGCTCGGCGTGGAGGGCTTTGTGGCCGACGAGCTGCGCGCGATGGAGGCGCAGGACGTCGAGCCGCAGAACGGCCGCGTCCTCTTTTCGGGCGGCGACGAGCTGCTCGCCCGCGCGAACCTGTGGAGCCGGTACGGCGAGCGCGTCCTCATCCTGCTCGGGAGCTTCCCCGCGAGGACGTTCGAGGAGCTGTTTCAGGGCGTGCGCGCCCTCCCGTGGGAGGAATGGATCGGCAGAAGGGACGCCTTTCCCGTCAAGGGGCGCAGCCTGAATTCGAAGCTCGCGAGCGTCCCGGCGTGCCAGTCGATTGTGAAGAAGGCAATCGTCGAGCGGCTGAGCAAAAAATACGGCGTGCCGTGGCTCGAGGAGACGGGCAGCCTGCATCAGGTGCAGTTCCTTCTGATGAAGGACACCGTGAGCGTCATGCTCGACACAAGCGGCCCCGGCCTGCACAAGCGCGGCTACCGCGGCAATTCCGTGGAGGCGCCGATCAAGGAGACGCTTGCCGCCGCCATGATTCACCTCTCCCGCCTGCGCCGGGACGCCGCGCTGTATGACCCGTTCTGCGGCTCCGGCACGCTCCTCATCGAGGGCGCGCTGTACGCGATGAACATCGCGCCGGGCCTGCGCCGCCGTTTTTCCGCCGAGCAGTGGGACGCCGTCGCGCCCGCTGTGTGGAAGCGCGAGAAGGAGCGCGCCCTGTCGCTCGTCCGCCGCGACGCCGCGTTCGAGGCGTACGGCTCCGACGTCGACCCCGCCGCCGTCTCGCTCGCCGTGGAGAACGCGCGCAAGGCCGGCGTTGTCGCCCGCGTCCATGTGGAGCGGAAAAGCGTCTCCGACTTCGCGCCGCAGGGGGAGAGCGGCTGGGTGGTCTGCAACCCGCCGTACGGCGAGCGCCTGCTCGACCTGCGCGCCGCCGAGGAGATCTACCGCGAGATGGGGCGCGTCTTCGAGCGGCGTCCCGGCTGGCATTACACGATCATCAGCCCGGACGAGACGTTCGAGGACTGCTTCGGCCGCCGCGCTGACAAGCGCCGCAAGCTCTACAACGGCATGATGAAGTGCCAGGTCTACCAGTATTTCCGCTGAGAGACAAGGCGGGAGGAGGGTGCTGAGGGTGAAAACAATCTTTCTCGTCAATCCCGCGGCCGGCAAGCAGGACCCGCGCGGGCGGACGCTGCCGCCGTTTCTCTCGTACTGGCGGGAACGGGGCGAGCCCTTTGAGACGCTGCTCACCGAAGCGCCCGGACACGCCGAGCGCCTCGTGCGGGAGCTGGGAGAGAGGGGAGAACCCCTGCGCGTTTTCGCCGTGGGCGGAGACGGCACGTTCCGCGAGGCCGCGGCCGGGGCGGCGGGGCAGCCGTCCGTTTCGCTCGGCATTATCCCGTGCGGCTCAGGGGATGATTTCGTGCGCAGCCTCGGCGGGCGGGAGCTTTTTCTCTCGCCGGAGCGCCAGCTCTCGGCGTCCCCGCGCCCGCTCGACCTCATCCTGACGGAGTATGGCCCCGCCGCAGATATGTGCGCCATCGGCCTCGACGCCGCCGTGGCGTACCATATGGTGCGCTTCAAGCGGCTGCCGCTCGTGACAGGCTCGATGGCGTACAACCTCGCCCTCGTCAAGTGCTTTTTCGGGAAGCTAGGCTTTCCGATGGACGTCACAATCGACGGCGGGGAGCGCTTTTCCGGCAGCTTTATTTTCGCCCTCGCGGGGAACGGCCAGTATTACGGCGGCGGCTACCGCGGCGCTCCGCGCGCCGTTCCGGACGACGGCCTGCTCGATTTTGTCCTGATCCGCACGCCGGGGCGACTCAAGATCCTGCGGATGCTCTCCGCCTACAAGCGCGGCGAGCATTTGGACTCGCCCGCCTTCGCGCCGTACCTTGTCTACCGCCGCGGCACGCGGATGGACGTCTCGTCCCGGCGCGAGGCGATTGCCACCTGCGACGGGGAGTGTGTGAAGACGCGCGAAATCTCGTTTTCGGTCAGCCCGAAGGCGTTCATTTTTCTTCAGCCATGAGCATTCCTGTTCAAATGCGGCGGGCTGAAATCACAGAAAATCATAAAAATGCCGGCCTCTCCAGGAGACCGGCATTTTCTCATTTTTGATACAAATCAGGCGAGGCGCGGAAAAGAGACGATGGCGCATTCCGCGCTCCGGCGGCCGCTCAGGTGCACAGGATGAAGTTCTGATACCCGGCCAGCGCCGAAGGGATCCGGTCGGTCAGGACGGGATAATCCTCCAGATTCGCGACCTTGATCATCGTCACGACGCCGTACTTGCTGTGGTCCATCAAAAAGTACGGCTGCGTGGAGTTCTTGAGCGCCAGAATCTTGATGGCGCGCTCGTTGATGTCGTGGTTGGTGATGCCCGACTGGATGCTGAAGCCGCTCGCGCCGAGGAAGCACTTGTTGAAGAAGAAGGTCTTCATGGTCGATTCCGTCAGCGAGCCGATGCACGAATTCGTCGTCAGCTTGATGGAGCCTCCGATCATGACGCACGGGATTTCAAGCGATACAAGCTGGTTGATGTGCGCGATCCCGTTCGTGATGACGGTGATCTGCTTGCCGGCCAGATGGGGAATCATCCAGTATGTAGTGCTCGACGGATCGAGGAAGATCACGTCTCCGTCCTCCACATAGGTTGCCGCCTTCCTGGCGATGATCTCCTTCTCCTCCCGGTTGAGGTTCATCTTCGTCGAGATGTTCAGCTCCGTCGTCTTCTGCGGCAGGCGAACGCCGCCGCCGTGCAGCAGATGGATTTTCCCCTCGCTCTCCAGCTTGAGGAGGTCGCGGCGGAGTGTGGAGACGGAGATGCCGAGATATTTCATAAGCGAATCGGTGGAGGCGATTTCGTTCGTGGAAAGCAGCTCGAGTATTTTTTCCTGTCTGAGAGCAGGTATCATGGGTTCGCCCTCCTCACTATTCCTTTTACCTCTTTAGTTTATCACATTGAGAACAAAAAAGGAAGATGCCGAAATGAATAAATGTGAACATATGTGATTTTATATGAATTCCAAATCGGTTGACTTTTTGTCGTCTATTTGCTAGAATTTTGATTTCATTTCCTTACAAAATGGTTGGAACAACGAAAAAAATACGCAAGAATAGCGTATCTTCAAATCGAATCAAATTTTTTCAAAAAAATTCAAAAAAACTCTTGCAAAGTGTGAAATAATTTGGTAACATAATGACACAGGGAAAATACCCGAAAATAAAACAGGGAGGACTTCAGAAATGAAAAAGAGAGCATCTGTATTGTTCCTTGCGGCTGCGATGGTTCTTGCGGCGTTCTCCGGTTGTTCCGACAACGGCACGGCTTCCACCGCTGCCAGCACCGGCGGCACGGCTTCCACCGCTTCCACTGCTGAGGGCGGCGAGGAGAGCCAGGCTGAGGAGAACGGCGAGGTCGTCGAGCTCGAGTTCTGGGGCTGGTGGAGCTCCGAGGCCAGAAAGCCCGTCATCACGGAGATGGTTGAGAACTACAACGCTTCCCAGAGCAAGTACCATGTGACGTATGTCGATATCCCGTGGGGCGACATCTTCACGAAGAACATTGCTCAGATCGCCGCCGGTAACCCCTGCGACGTCATGGCGAACAGCATGGAGGAAGTTCGCTTCCGCGCCAGCGAGGATCAGGTCGAGTCCCTCGACGCGTATGTGACCGACGAGGAGAAGGCCGGCTTCTATGAGCAGTACATCGACGCCTGCACCGGCGACGACGGCTCCCTCTACGCGATTCCCTACTCCGTTGATACCCGTGCTATCTACTACAATAAGGATCACTTTGAAGAGGTTGGTATTGATCCCGAGTCCATCGTCACCTGGGACGACCTGACCGAGGCTGCCTACAAGCTCGATGTCAAGGACGGCGACACCTACACCCGCGTCGGCTTCATGCCTCTGCTGGGCAACGGCGGCGTTGACACCTGGATCATCAATGCGAACGGCGGCGACGGCTGGTATGACCAGGAGACCCTCGAGCCCACCGTCAACACCGACACCAACAAGGCTGTCCTGAAGTGGATCAGAGGCGTCATCGATCACTACGGCCAGAACACCTATGACACCCTGTCCGCGGCGTTCTCCTCCGGCATGACCGATCCCTTCGCTTCCGGCACGATGTCCATGCTGGTACATACGAGCGCTTATACGTCTAGCCTGACCCAGACGGCTCCCGACCTCAACTACGGTGTCATTCCGCTGCCGGAGTACACGGAGGGCAACGGCAACACCGTCAACGGCGGCGGCTTCGTTCTCGAGGTTCCGAAGGGCGCGAAGGATCCGGCTGCTTCCTATGACTTCATCCGCTATGCCACGAGCTACGAGACCCAGGACTTCCTGGCCGTCAACATCGGCGACTTCTCCGCGAGATCTGACTTCGGCGACGACGCTGAATTCTTCCAGAACCCCATCAGCCAGGATCTGGCGAAGTGCCTCGAGGGCACCGTTACCGTTATCATCCCGAATGAGATCAAGGGTTACACCGACGTTATCAACCCGCTGATCGAAGAGGGCACCCTGGGCATCGTCGACACCGACACGGCTCTCGACAATGCGCAGAAGGCTTTCGAGGACTTCCTCCTCGGCTAATCTGAACTGTGTTCCCGCGTCTTACCATGGCTTTCGGCTCGGGTTTGCATGAGGGAAACCGAAGCGTTATCTGACCGGATAGCGTGATTTGACGCTCAAATTCTCTGGTTTGAGCTTGGTAGTTGAAAGGGCTGTTGCGAGCAGACGCGACAGCCCTTTCTTACAAAAGGAAAGGGGAGACGTCTGTATGTTTTCAAAACTGATCACCGCACTCGGCGTGAAAACAAACAGAGGCAGAGAGACGGCGTACGGTTACGTCTTTGTTCTTCCGTGGCTTGTCGGCCTTCTCTGTTTCACCATCGGCCCGATGATTTTCTCGTTCATCACCAGCTTCGCCGACTACAATATGCGGTCGGTTGAGTTCACCGGCTTGAACAACTACATCAAGATGTTCACGAGAGACCAGCTGTTCTGGAAGTCCTTCTACAACACGGTGATCTACTCCGTCATGAACATTCCGCTTGTCACCATCGGAGGCGTCATTGTTGCGGTGCTGCTGAACAAGACGATCTTCGGCCTGCGCACCTTCCGCACGATCTACTATCTGCCCTCCATCATGGTCGGCGTCGGCACCTACTTTCTGTGGATGCTCATGCTCGATCCGTCCAACGGCCTCGTGAACGTCATCCTCAAGGCGATCGGCATCCAGGGCCCCGCCTGGCTGACCGACCCGGCCTGGACGAAGCCCGCTATCGTCGTCATGCACCTGTGGGGCCTCGGCGGCCAGATGCTGCTGTACCTTGCCCGCCTGCAGAGCATCCCGAGCGACTACTATGAGGCGGCCAGCCTGGACGGCGCGAGCGCCTTCCAGAAGTTCTACAAGATTACCGTCCCGCTGATTTCTCCCATTATTTTCTATAACCTTGTCATCGGTATCATCGGTTCGTTCCAGGTCTTCCAGGAGGGCTACATCTTCTCCGGAAACGGCTCCGGCAGCCCGGCAGGCTCCCTGCTGTTCTACAACCTGCTCGTCTGGAACAACGCGTTCAAGAACTTTGATACCGGTTATGCCAACGCGATGTGCTGGTTCCTGTTCGCCGTCGTCATGATTCTCACGGTGATTGTCCAGAAATCGCAGAAGAAGTGGGTCTACTACGAGGAGGGTGACAACGATGATTGAGAAGAAAGTTACAGTCGGAAAAATCATCCTGTTTATCATTCTGCTCCTCGGCGCTCTGATCATCCTGTTCCCGATCGCGTGGATGATCAGTACCTCGCTCAAATCTCTGCCCGAGGTCGCGAAGTACCCGCCGACCCTCCTGCCGGAGCAGCCGATGTGGGAAAACTTCATCATCGCCTGGAACAAGGCGCCGTTCACCCAGTACACCATCAACACGCTGATCATCGTCTTCTTCAGCATCATCGGCGCGGTGCTCAGCAACTCCTTCGTGGCCTACGGCTTTGCGAAGATTGACTTCAGAGGCAAGAAGTTCCTCTTCAAGATCGTTCTCGCGACGATGATGATCCCCGGCTTCATCACTCTCGTGCCGCAGTACGTCATCTACTCGAAGATCGGCTGGGTCGATACCTACCTGCCGCTCATCGTCCCGATCTTCTGCGCGAACGCCTTCCACATCTTCATGATGCGTCAGTTCTACCGTACGATCCCGAACGAGCTCATCGAGGCCGCGAAGGTCGACGGCGCCGGACACTTCTACATCTGGGGCAAGCTCATCATGCCGCTTGTCAAACCTGTTCTCGCCACCGTCGCCCTGATTGCGTTCAAGGGCGCCTGGGGCGACTTCCAGGGCCCCCTGCTCTATTTGAGCGATCGCAACAAGTACACCCTCCAGCTCGGCCTGCAGGTCTTCAAGGGCGAGGGCTATACGGAGTGGAACTACCTGATGGCGATCTCCTTCCTCTCCATGATCCCGATCCTGATCCTGTTCTTCTGCTTCCAGAATTACTTCATTCAGGGCATGAACACCAGCGGCGCCGTCAAATAAGTACAGGAAGTGGAACCTATGAAATCTGTCGGAATTATCCATACCACGCCCGCGACGATCGCGAGCCTCGGCGCTCTGGCGCAGGAGCTGCTCCCGGGGGTTCAGGTTGTGAACCTTCTCGACGACTCCATCCTCGGCGATATGCGGGACAACCACAACGTCGCCTTTGTCCGTGAGCGCTGGCTCTCCTACGCCGCCACGCTCGAGAAGCTCGGCGTGTCCGCCGTGCTGAGCGCGTGCTCCACGGTAGGCGAATTTGCCGAGGAGGCCGACAAGGCCCTCTCCGTGCGCGTCATGCGCATCGACGAGGCGATGGCCGAGGAGGCCGTCGCGCGCGGCAGCCGGATTGCCGTTTTCGCCACGCTGCGCTCCACGCTTGACCCCACGGTCCGGCTTGTCGAGCGCAAGGCGAAGGAGGCGGGCGTCGCGACCGAGATCGATACCGTCCTCGTCGAGGGCGCGTACGACGCGCTCATGGCGGGCGACAAGGCGGCGCACGACGCGAAGATCGCGCAGGCCGTCTCCGAGCGTCTCGCCTCGGCGGACGTGCTCGTCCTCGCCCAGGCGTCGATGGCCAGCGCGCTCTCCTCTCTCGAGGGGGCGGGCGGCAAGGTGCTGACCAGTCCGCGCCTCGGCATGGAGCGTCTTGCCAAAGAGCTCGGACTCGCGGACTGAGGAGGCTTCCCATGCAGGGTACGGTCATTTCCCTTGATATCGGGACGACCCATCTCAAGGCGGCTCTCTTCGACGGCAGCGGCGCCCTTCTCCGCCTGGAGAAGGAGCCGACGCCGTCGGTTCCCGGGGAAGGCGGGGCGGTGTACGACCCCGCCGCCTTCCGGGCGATTGTGCTTGGGCAGCTCGAAAGGCTGCTCGAGGCTTCGCCTTCGGTTCCTGCCGGCATCTGTGTGACCGGAATGGCGGAGGCCGGCCTTATTCTTGACAAAAAGACTGGCGAGCCGAAATCGGAGCTGCTGCCGTGGTTTCATCCCGGCCCGCTCCCGCTCGCGGACGAGCTGTCCGCGGAGGAGTCCGACCGCCTGTTCCGCTCGACGGGGCTGCGCAGCAGCTTCAAGTACGGCATCTACAAGTACCGCTGGCTGCTTTCGCGCCTCGGCCTCGCGCCGGAGGGGACGATTTGGCTCTCCGTCTGCGATTACATTGTCTTCTGCCTGACGGGCGAGTACGTCACCGATCCCAGCTTCGCCGCGCGCACGTACGTCTACGACGTGCTGTCGGGGCGGTGGGACGCGGAGCGTCTCACCGCATACGGCCTTACCTGCGAGAATTTCCCGCGCGTGCTGCCCTCGGGCGCCCCCGCGGGGACGTTCCGCGGAATTCCCGTCGCGGCAGGCGGACATGACCACGTCTGCGCGGCCTTCGGCCTTCTGTTCTCCGATCCGCGCGGCGTCTGCGACAGCGCGGGCACCTCCGAGACGTACGTCGGCCTCCTCCCGAGGGAAAACCTCCGGGAGGGCTTCCCGCCCGAGAGCGGCCTGCTCTACGGCCCGTTTGTGGACGGCGGCTTCTTCTTCATGGGGAACGTGCCCTCCTCCGGCCACTCGGTCGAGTGGTTCCGCAAGCGCCTGCAGCTCTCGCCCGTGGAATACCGCGAGCTCGACGAGCGGACGGCGCGCCTATCCTCCGGCCCCACGGGGATTCTCTATCTGCCGTACCTGACCGGCATGGGAGCGCCCTGGTACCGCCCGGAGCTGAAGGCCGCCCTTCTCGGCGTGAGCGAAGCGCACGACGGCACGCAGGTGCTCAAGGCAATCTTTGAAGGAATCCAATATCAGGCCAGATGGCTTCTTGAAATTCTGGAAAAGGCGCACGGCGTTTCGCCCGGGCGCATCATCTGTGCGGGCGGCTCCGTGAAGAACCGCCTGATGATGCAGATCAAGGCGGACGTCCTGAACCGCGAGGTGAGCATCCCCGCCCAGTCGGAGGCGACGCTCTCCGGCTGCGCCGCGCTTTTCCTGGAGCGGAGCCTCGGCCGGGACGCTGCGGCCGCCTTCCTTGCCGGCGCGGCGGCTGACAGCGAGAGCTATGCGCCTATTCCCGATGCCGCTTCAGAATATGCGGAGGAATACGTCCGCCGCTATCTTCCCGCGGTCAGAGCCGTGTCCGGGCTCTGGGAGGAGCATCCCGAACAAAAAAATTGACAGGGAGCCTTCCGGGGCGCCCTATCCGATATCACAGAAAGAGGGATTTTATGAGCAACATTGTGAATTTGACCAGTCTGTTGAAGCACGCTGCGGAGAACCGGTACGCGGTCGGATCGTTTTCCGCCCGTTACACGAAGCTGATCCGCCCGATTATCGAGGCGGCGATGAACACCCATTCCCCCGTGATCGTTCAGCTCTCCGAGAAAGAGATCATCCGCCACAAGGTGGGCGCCAAGGAGTTCGCCGAGGAGTTCTATCGCGTGGTAGACGAACTTAACCCTCAGATTCCGATTGCTCTCCATCTCGACCATACCAAGACCCTCTCCGTGATTCAGGAGGCCATCGACGTGGGCTTCACGTCCGTCATGATCGACGCCTCCGAGCTCTCCTTTGACGAGAACGTCGCCGTCACCCAGAAGGTCGTTGCCATGGCGCATCCGAAGAACGTCACCGTCGAGGCTGAGCTCGGCAAGATCGGCACGACGGACTTCGTGGAAACCGACGTCGACGAGGAGCTCTACACCGATCCCGAGGAAGCGAAGCGCTTCTGCGAGCTGACCGGCGTCGACGCGCTGGCCGTCTCCGTCGGCACGGCGCACGGCGTCTATACCGTCCGCCAGCCGAAGGTCGATTACGCCCGCCTCGAGGCCATCAACGCCCTGACCGACACCCCGCTCGTCCTGCACGGCGGCTCCGGCGTCCCGAGCGAGATGGTCGTGCGCGCCGCGCAGCTTCCGCAGGGCGGCGTCAGCAAGGTGAACATCGCGACCGACCTCGAGCTCGCCATGCTGGCCGTCGTGGGCCGCGAGGGCCACATGACGGAGGCCGAGCTCAACGCCTGCACGCCCGAGCAGATCGAGAAGTCGAGAGAGGCCGTCCGCGAGCTCGTCGAGCTCAAGATCACCGACTACCTCCTCAGCCGCGACAAGGCTTAATCCACCTTTACACGGGAAAGAAAACTCAGTAAAATATGAAATGAATGGTGCCGCACTTTATGACAAAATAACATTTGTTACAATCATAAAGTGCGGCTCATTCTGTTTTTTCGGCATAGAAGACGCCAGAAAAGGAAAGAAAAGATGAAAAAGAACAAGCTTACCATGATCGGAAACGCCCACCTCGACCCCGTCTGGCTCTGGAACTGGCAGGAGGGCTTTCAGGAGGTGAAGGCGACCTTCCGCTCCGCGCTCGACCGCATGAACGAGGACCCCGATTTCGTCTTCACCTGCAGCGCCGCCTCCTATTATGAGTGGGTGGAGAAGAACACCCCCGCCATGTTCCGCGAGATCCAGCAGCGCGTCAGGGAGGGCCGCTGGGAGCTCGCCGGCGGCTGGTGGATCCAGCCGGACTGCAACATTCCCTCCGGCGAGTCGTTTGTCCGGCAGGGTCTCTACGCCCAGCGCTACTTTCTCGAGAAGTTCGGCAAAATGGCCGTGACCGGCTACAACGTCGACAGCTTCGGCCACAACGGCAATCTTCCGCAGATTCTCAGCAAGAGCGGCATGAAGAACTACGTCTTCATGCGTCCGATGCCGCTGGAGAAGGGCCTGCCCGGCCGCATCTTCTGGTGGCGCTCGATGGACGGTTCCCGCGTGCTGACGTACCGCATCCCGTACGAGTACTGCTCCTGGGGCAAGGACCTCGAGAAGTACGTCGACCGTCTGCGCTGCGAGCTCGAGGACGGCGAGGATCATCTGATGATGTTCTACGGCGTCGGCAACCACGGCGGCGGCCCCACGAAGGAGAACCTGCGCAGCATTCACGCCCTCGACGCGCGCGAGGATATGCCCGCCATGAAGATGGGCACGACCGCCGGATTCTTTGACGAGATCCGCGAAAACGGCAGAGAGTACCCCGAGCACATCGGCGACCTGCAGCACCACGCGAGCGGCTGCTACTCCGTCCTCTCCCGCGTCAAGCGCGAGAACCGCCGCGCCGAGGAGATGCTCTGCGCCGCCGAGGCGTGGAGCGCCGTTTCCGCCGCAGCCGGAAAGCAGCCGTATCCCGACGACTTCACGAAGGCGTGGAAGGGCGTCCTGTTCAACCAGTTCCACGACATTCTCGCCGGCACGAGCATCCCGTCCGCCTACGACGACGCCTCCTACCTCTACGGGCAGGCAATGGCAATCGGCCAGTACAACCTCAATTACGCCGTGCAGGCCATTTCCTGGGACGTCGACATTGAGGAAGATACAACGATGAAGCCGATCGTCGTCTTCAACCCGCACGCGTGGAGCGGCAGGATGGCCGTCTCCCTCGAGGTGCGCGGCCTCTCGAACGATTCCTTCAAGCTCACCGACAGCGAGGGCAGATTGATCCCCGCCCAGCGCATCCAGTCGGAGGCCACCGTCGGCGGTCAGTCCCGCCTGCTGTTCGTCGCCGATCTGCCGAGCCTCGGCTACGAGACGTTCAAGCTTTATCTCAACGTGGAGGACGCCCCGTCCTGGCCGAAGGTCCGGGCCGACGAGCTCTCGCTCGAAAATGAGCGCTTCAAGCTTGAGCTTGACCCCGCCACCGGCTTCCTCAAGAGCTACTTCGACAAGAAGAACGAGCTTGAAATCCTCCGCCGTCCCGGTGCGCGCCTGACGGTCTATGAGGACAAGTCCGACACCTGGTCGCACAACATCTTTAAGTTCGACAAGGCGATCGGCGATATGCAGCTTGTCTCCGTCACCCGCCTCGAGGAGGGCCCGGTTCGCTCGACGCTGCGCGTGAAGTACCGCTACGGCCGTTCCTTCGTGACGCAGGACTTCCGCCTCTATCAGGAGCTTGAGTTTGTCGAGACGCGCGTGAAGGTCGACTGGAGAGAGCCGCAGACGATGCTCAAGGTGCGCTTCCCCGTCAACTTCAACTTCCGCCGCCCGACGTACGAGATTCCGTACGGCTACATCGAGAAATCCGCGAACGGCGAGGAGGAGCCCGGCCAGAGCTGGTTTGACTTCACCGGCGAGCACTTCAAGAACGGCGTGATGTACGGCCTCTCCATCGCGAACGACAGCAAGTACAGCTACAGCTTCGACGTGGATGAAATGCGCCTGACCATCCTCAAGAATTCCGTCTATGCGCACCACGATCCGAAGCAGCTCGAGGACGGCGTCGAGTACTCGTTCGTCGACGACGGCATTCAGGAGTTTACCTATCTGCTGCTTCCGCACGAGGGCAGCTGGAAGGATTCCGGCATCACCCGCCGCGCGAAGGAGCTGAATTTCCGCCCCGTCCCGGTCATCGAGACGTACCACAAGGGCTCCAGCCCGCAGAAGCAGTCCTACCTCTCGCTCGAGAGCGACAACGTCCTCGTCGGCGCGGTGAAGCAGGCGGAGGACGGCAGCGGCCTGATTGTTCGCGCGTGGGAGACGAAGAAGCAGGGCGGCAAGGCTGTGCTGCGCATCCCCATGCTCGGCCGCGAGGAGGAGCTGACCTTTGCCCCGTGCGAGATCAAGACCGTCAAGGTTCCCTTTGACGCCTCGCTGCCCGTGCAGGAGGTCAATCTGCTCGAATTCCCGGAGGAAGCGTAAATGACACATACCATCGTGATCGCGGACGACGTGACCGGCGCGAACGACATCGGCATCATGTATGCCAAGGCGGGGCTTGACGTCCTCGTCTACAGCCAGGGAGAGGAGGGCGATACGCCCTCCTACGCCCCATGCGACGTCCTCGTCGTCGACACCGATTCCCGTTTCGATACCTATGAGACGGCGTACGCGAAGGTGCGCCGCGCCGTCGCCCAGGCGCCGCGCGAGGGCGTGCGCCAGTATATTGACAAGCAGTGCTCCGTGTTCCGCGGGAACATCGGCGCGGAGTTCGACGCCATGCTCGACGAGCTCGGCGAGGAGTTCGCCGTCGTCGTCCTCGGCTTTCCCAACAACGGCCGCACGACGCTCCACAGCGTCCACTATGTCTTCGGCGTGAAGCTCGAGGATTCCCAGTTCCGCCATGACCCGGTGCACCCGATGACGCGCTCCGACCTGCGCGAAATCCTCGGCAGCCAGACGAAGCGCCGCGTGAGCGCCATCCACTATGAGCTGTACGACGAGGGGATCGGCGCCGTGCGGGAGGCGCTCGAGCATGAGCGGCGGCAGGGCGGCTACTGCATCATGGACGTCCGCGACAACCGCGATCTCGAGCTGCTCGCCGATCTCCTCGCGGAGGAGAAGATCGTCTGCGGCAGTTCCGCGCTGTCGGAGTATCTTGCCCGCGTGCAGCGCTTCGACGAGAAGCCGCAGGAGTCGGCGCGCCCCGTGTGCGGGGACAGCCGCGTCCTCTGCATCGCCGGAAGCCTCACCCCGCAAACGCTGCGCCAGACGCAGTGGATGAAGGAAAAGGGCTACCGCACGTTTGAGCTCGATACCCGCCGCCTGCTCGACGGCGGGCAGTATGAGGCGGAATGCGCCCGCATGGCGGCCTCCGCCGCGGAAGCGCTCGAAGCCTCTGGCTTTGCGATGGTGCATTCGATGCAGACGCCGGAGCTCGTCGAGGAGACGAAGCGCCTCGCGGCGGAGCGCGGCGTCGGCAACACCGCCGTGTCCTCGCTCGTGTCCGGCGCGCTCTCCCGCGTCGCGCGGCAGGTCGTCGCGGAGAGCGGCGTCCGTCGGATCATCGTCTGCGGCGGCGACACCTCGGCGGCCATCTGCGCCGGACTCGGCGTGGACGGGATGCGCGTCCTGCGCGAGATTGAGACGGGTCTTCCCACCTGCCGGAGTGTGAAGGCTCCGTATTATGAGCTGGTGCTCAAATCGGGCAGCTTCGGAAGCCCGGAGTTTATCGAAAAGGCGATCCGCGTCCTGCGCGAGGACGCGGACAATAGCAAGGAGGAGTCGTAACCATGAACGTTTCCCATCATCTTGACGAGCTGATCGCCCGCTATCCCGCATTGGAATCGTGCCGCGACGATCTCTGGAAGGCGTATGAGATTCTGCACGACGTCTACAGCCGGGGCGGCATGACGCTCGTCTGCGGCAACGGCGGCAGCGCGGCAGATTCCGAGCACATTGTGGGAGAACTGATGAAGGAGTTTGAGATCC
Organism: uncultured Clostridia bacterium; assembly: GCA_944380675.1. Taxonomy (GTDB): domain Bacteria; phylum Bacillota; class Clostridia; order Oscillospirales; family Acutalibacteraceae; genus Caccousia. The sequence continues at coordinate 45,924 of CALWIH010000004.1, forward strand.
GCCGTCCGCTCCCGCAGGAGGAGCAGGAGAAGCTCAAAGCGTTCTCGGCGGAGTACGGCGCGGTCGTCGCGGAGCACCTGCAGGGCGCTCTGCCCGCCGTCTCCCTCACGGGCGGGATCTCGCTCTCCACGGCCTTCGCGAACGACGCCGTGCCGGAGCTCGTCTTCGCCCAGCAGGCGTACGGGTACGCGAACCCGCAGAGCGCGCTCATCGGCATCAGCACGTCCGGCAACTCGAAGAACGTGATTTACGCCCTGCTGGCCGCCCGTCTCAAGGGCGCGCGCACCATCGGCCTGACCGGCGCGTCCGGCGGGAAGATGAAGGCGTACTGCGACGTGTGCATCTGCGTCCCGTCGACGTGCACGCCGGACATTCAGGAGCTGCACCTGCCCGTGTATCACGCGCTCTGCAAGATGGTGGAGGAGGCGTTCTTCGGATGAGCTGGCTGGCTGGCATTGACATCGGCGGCACGAAATGCGCCGTCTGCCTGGGCCGGCAGGAGGGGGAGACCGTCGAGATCTGCTGGAAGGAAAAGTTTCCGACGCCGTCCGATCCGCATGAGGCGGTGGCTCGCCTCGTGGACGGCCTCGCCGCCCTTCTTAACGCCCATCCCGAGGTGCGGCTCGAGGCGGTCGGCGTGAGCTGCGGCGGCCCGCTCGACTCGAAGACGGGCCTCATCCTCTGCCCGCCGAACCTTCCGAACTGGGATCGCATCGACGTCGTGCACCCGTTTGAGGAGCGCTTCGGCGTCCCCGCCGCCGTGCAGAACGACGCGAACGCCTGCGCCCTCGCCGAGTGGCTCTGGGGCGCCGGCAGGGGCAGCGAGAACATGATCTTCCTCACCTTCGGCACCGGACTCGGCGCGGGCCTCATCCTCGACGGGCGGCTCTGCAGCGGCGCGTGCGACATGGCGGGCGAGGCCGGCCACATCCGCCTCGCGGAGGACGGCCCCGTGGGCTACGGCAAGCGCGGCTCGTTCGAGGGCTTCTGCAGCGGCGGCGGCGTGGGCCGACACGCGGCGGCGCTCGCGAAGGAGTGGATCGCCGAAGGAAAAGAGACGCTGCTCGTCCCGCCCGGCCATACGCCGGACGAGATCACCGCCGCCCTCGTGGGCGAAGCCGCTGCGAAGGGCGACGCGCTCGCGCTCCGCGTCTGGGAGGAGACGGGCAGGAAGCTCGGCCGCGGCCTTGCGATCCTCATCGACCTCATCAACCCCGAGCGCATCGTCATCGGCAGCATCTTCCTGCGTCAGGAGGCGCTTCTGCGCGGCCCGATGGAGGAGGAGATCGCGAAGGAGGCGCTCTCCTGCAGCGCGGCGGCCTGCCGCGTCGTTCCGGCCGGACTCGGCGAGGCGATCGGCGATTACGCCGCACTTTCCGTCGCCGGCAATCTTTTAAGAACCCGCGGGGAACAGGAATCCCTGTAACGGAGGAAATACAATGAAAGTTCAGGACCCCCATTTTGTACTCGAAAAAATCGAAAAATATCTGAGCGAGGACATTCGCCCGACCCGGCACAGAAAAGCCGTCGACATCGAGCCGTGGAAATATCTCGAGACCTCGATGGACGAGCGCATCGACGACGCGTACCCCGTCGATTACGACGACAGCGCCTGGCAGGATTTCCGCCTGTGGGACACCTGGGGCGGCTATGACCGCGTCGCGTGGTTCCGCACGAAGCTCGCCGTCCCGGAGGACTTCCGCGGCAAGCAGCTTGCCATCCGTCTGCTGCCCGGCCCGCGCGACGGCGGCGACTCCACGGCGGAGGGCCTGCTCTACGTCAACGGCGCGCCGGTGCAGGGCATTGACATCTGGCACGACGAGGCGCTCCTCGAGGAGAAGCTCTGCGGGGAGAAGGAGCTTTCCCTCGCGCTGAAGGTCTGGAGCGGCGTGCTCGTGCCGCCGAAGTTCCGCACCTTCAAGGTCGCGCAGCTGATTGTCCTCGACCGCAAGGTCGACCGCTTCTGCTTCATGGTCGATACGGTGATGCACTGCGCCCGCCTGCTGAAGGAGGGCGATCTGCGCCGCATCCGCCTGACGAAGCTGCTGAATCAGACGTTCGCGCGCGTCAACTTCCTCAACTATCCCGGCGAGGAGTATTACCGGTCGATCTATGAGGCGCTTGATTTTCTCTCGGCCGGCCTCGACAAGCTGGCCGAGACGGACGAGATCAAGCCTCTCGTCTACGGCGTGGGTCATTCCCACATCGATATGGCGTGGCTGTGGCGTCTGAACGCGACGCGCGAAAAGGCGTCCCGCACGTTCTCGACCGTCCTCAACCTGATGAAGCAGTACCCGGAATACCGCTTCATGCATTCCTCGCCGCAGCTGTACAAGTTCCTCGAGCAGGATTACCCGGAGATCTTTTCGCAGGTCGCCGAGCGCATCCGCGAGGGCCAGTGGGAGATCACCGGCGGCATGTGGGTCGAGCCGGACACGAACGTCCCCTCCGGCGAATCCCTCGTGCGCCAGTTCCTCTACGGCAAGCGGTACATCCGCGAGAAGTTCGGCAAGGAGACGAAGCTCGTCTGGCTGCCTGACGTCTTCGGCTATTCCGCCGCCATGCCGCAGATCATGAAGAAAAGCGGCATGAAGTATTTCATGACGACGAAGATCAGCTGGAACCAGTACAACCACTTCCCGTACGACACCTTCCGCTGGAAGGGCATCGACGGCAGCGAGATGTTCACCCACTTCATCACGACGCCGGAGGACGGCTCGTGGTTCTACACCTACAACGGCCGCATGACGCCCGAGGACGTCGTCGGCGTGTGGGAGAATTACAAGGACAAGGACAAGAACGATCGCCTGCTCATCGCCTACGGCTGGGGAGACGGCGGCGGCGGCCCGACCCGCGAGATGATCGAGCAGACGCGCGTCATGAAGAACATCCCCGGCATCCCGAAGGCCGCCACAAGCGGAGCCGAGGAGTATTTCGAGAACCTGTACACCCACGTCAACCACGACGAGCTCAGCGTCTGGGAGGGCGAGCTGTACTTTGAGATGCACCGCGGCACCTACACCTCGCAGGCCGCGAACAAGCGCTCCAACCGCAAGACGGAGATTCTGCTGCACAATCTGGAGGCGGTTTCCTTCCTCGCCGACCGTCTGAATGGCGAGTCGAGCTATCCCACCGAGGCGCTCGACCGGATGTGGGAGCGCACGCTGCTCAACCAGTTCCACGACATCCTGCCCGGCTCCTCGATCCGCCAGGTATACGAGGACACCGCCGTCGACTACGCGGCGATCGCGAAGGAGGGCGGCGAGCTGCTCGACGGGGCGCTGAGCCGCGTCTGCCGCACGATCCGCACCGCGAAGGACAGCGTCGTCCTGTTCAACACGACCGGCCTTGCCCGCAGCGAGTATGTGCTGCTGCCGTGGGGCGGTTCGCTCGTCTCCGGCTGCGGCGTGTCCGACGAGAACGGCCCCTGCCCGTCTCAGGAGACGAAGGACGGCCTGCTCGTCTATGTGCGCGGCGTGCCGGCCTACGGCTGGCGCACGCTGCAGATCACCGCGCCCTCTGCCGCTGAGGAGCCGATGCGCCTGACGGAGACGGAGGCGGAGACGCCGTATTACCGCATCACCTTCACGGAGAACGGTGAGATCGCGTCCCTGTACGACAAGGAAAACAGCCGCATGGTTTCCTGCGGCCAGCCGATGAACCGCTTCGCCGCGTTTGAGGACAAGCCCCAGCGCTTCGACGCGTGGGACATTGACGTCTATTATAAGGAAAAGCCGTATCAGGCGTTCGCCCTCGAGTCGACGGAGATCGCCGAGTGCGGCGCGGAGCGCGCCGTCCTGCGCCGGACGTGGCGCTTCAACCGCTCGACCCTCACGCAGGATCTGATCCTCTACCGCCGCAGCCGCCGCATCGACTTCGTCACGACGGTGGACTGGAAGGAGGAGCAGGTCTTCCTCAAGACGTACTTCCCGGTGGACGTCCACGCGAGCGAGGCGACGTACGAGATCCAGTTCGGCAGCCTCAAGCGCCCGACGCACACGAACACGGAATGGGATTTCGCCCGCTTCGAGGTGCCCGGCCACCGCTACGCCGACCTCTCGCAGGCCGATTACGGCGCGGCCATTCTCAATGACTGCAAGTACGGCTGGGACATCCATGAGAACGTCATGGGCCTGTCGCTCATCAAGTCCGCCGTCCGTCCCGACGAGACGGCAGACCGCCGCGTCCATCACTTCACCTATTCGTTCCTCCCGCACGCCGGCGCGTTCACGGAGAGCAGCGTCCCCGAGGAGGCCGTCAGCCTGAATATGCCGCTTCTCTCTGCCTGCACCGAGGGCCAGGAGGGCGCGGAGGACTTCGGGAGCTTCTCCTTCGTGTCGACCGACGCGCCGAACGTCCTGCTTGACACCGTCAAGCGTTCCGAGGACGGCTCCGCCTGCGTCGTCCGCCTGTACGAGAACCGCAACGCTTCCGGCGAGGCTGTCCTGCGCTTCGCGTGGCCGATCCGCAGCGCCGTCGAGACGAACCTGTGCGAGGAGGGGGAGACGCCCGTCTCCTTCGCCGGAAACACGGTCACCGTCCCCATGGGCTGCTTTGAGGTCAAGACGCTGAAAATCGAATTTTAAAGAAGACCCGCCCGCCTCGGGCGGCGGGACACGGAAGTCTTCGGAGAAGCGATCCTTTTCCGGAGACTTTCTGCTGTCAGAACGAAACGGAAAGCGGAGGACAGCCAAGTGGAAATCGCATTGTCACAGCTGAGCTGGGAGCTCAAGGGCTACTGGCCCTACGTTCCCGAGAAGGAAAAAAGCATGGAGACGGGGCAGAAGCTTCACGGCGTGACCGGGTGGATTCCCGCCCGCGTGCCGGGCGGCGTGCACGCGGATCTGTTCCGCGCGGGCCTGATTCCCGACCCGTACTTCGGTTTGAACAGCCTTTCCTGCGAGTGGGTGGAAAACCGCTGGTGGATGTACCGCGCAGCCTTTCCCGCCTCTCTGGAGGGGCAGGATCTCACCTCGCAGCGCGTCGTCCTCGTCTGTAAGGGACTCGACTACGACGCGGACGTGTTTTTCAACGGCGAGCGCGTCGCGGAGCACCGCGGCGGGATGTTCGTTCCGCTGCGCGTGGAGCTGACGGGTAAAATCCGGGAGCAGAACCGCCTCGTCGTCATCTTCCGCGGCGTCCCGCGCGAGATGGGGCAAATCGGCTTTACGAGCCGCACCTCGACGCAGAAGAGCCGCTTCAATTACAAATGGGATTTTTCGACGCACCTTGTCAACATCGGCTTCTGGCAGGACGTTGTCCTCGAGGTCGGGGAGGACGTCCGCCTGACGGACTGCTTCCTCTCGTCGGACTATGACGGGAAAACGGGCGTGTTCCGCTTTTCCGCCCTGGTGGAGGACAGCCGCGGCAGGGAGCCGCACGGCGTTCTGCGGATGCGCGTGACCGGCCCGTTCAGCCGCCGCCTGCCCGGCTTCGGCGAGCGGGAGACGGCCTGGCCCGGCGTCTGCCTGACGGCGGAGACCGCCGTCGGGGCGGACGACTGCGCGGAGCTCTCGCTGCCGGTCGAGTCGCCCGCCCTCTGGTACCCGAACGGCATGGGCGCGCAGCCGCTCTACCGCGTGGAGCTTGCCTATGAGGAGGACGGGGCCGTCCTGTGCAGAAAGGAATACGAGCACGGGATCCGATCCCTCCGGCTACTGCACAACGAGGACCGGCACGAGGGCGCGCTGCCGTACACCTTCGCCGTCAACGGCAGAAGGCTCTATATCCGGGGCGTCAACATGACGCCGCTCGACCATGTCTACGGCTGCGTCGGCGAGGCGCAGTACGAGGCGATGGTGCGGTACATGGTAAACGCCGGCGTCAACCTCGTGCGCGTCTGGGGCGGCGGCCTCATCGAGAAGGAGGCGTTTTACCGCCTCTGCGACGAGAACGGCCTGCTCGTCTGGCAGGAATTCATTCAGTCGAGCTCCGGCATCGACAATATCCCGTGCGAGGACGAGGATTTTCTCCGCCTCCTGCGCAAAAACACGGAGGAGGCCGTGCGCGGGAAGCGCAGCCATACGGCGCTTGCCGTCTACGGCGGCGGAAACGAGCTGATGGAGCGGGAGAATACGCCCGTCTCCCTCGACAACAAGAACGTCGCGATGCTCGCCGGGATTGTCCGCCGCCTCGACGGCACGCGGACGTTCTTCCCGACGTCGGCGACCGGCCCGCGCGAGTTTCTCTCCCGCGAGAAGGGCGTCAGCCACGACGTTCACGGCAGCTGGCGGTATGAGGGCAACCCCGATCACTATTCGTTCTACGAGCAGTCCGACAACCTCTTTCACAGCGAGTTCGGCATGGACGGCGCGTCCGCCGTGTCGAGCCTCAAACGCTTCCTGCCCGCCGCGTCGCTTCACCCGACGCCGATGTCCGGCGACCCGTGCTGGCAGCACCACGGCGAGTGGTGGGGGACGTACTTCCGCGACTGCGAGCTTTTCGGCGAGTTCCCGCGCACGCCGGAGCATCTGGAGGAATTTTCGCAGTGCAGCCAGTACCTGCAGGCGGAGGGCCTGCGGTACATCATCGAGGCGGACCGCCGCCGCGCGTTTCAGAACAGCGGCGTGATTGTGTGGCAAATCAACGAGCCGTGGCCGAACGCGAGCTGCACGAACCTCGTCGACTACTACGGCCTGCCGAAGGCCGCCTACTTGGAGACGCAGCGCGCCTTCTCGCCGCTTCACGTTTCGCTCGTCTACCCCGGCCTGACGCTGACGCCCGGCGGGGAAGCGCGCTTTCCCGTCTGGCTTTCGCACGACGGCGAGGCGCAGGACGTCCGCGTGCGCATGGAAGTCCTGACGCGGACGGGCGATCGCCTGCTCGACGAGACGGTCTCCGCCGCCGCGCCGGCGAACCGCTCCGCGCAGGTTGCCGTCTGCCGCTTCTCCGTGCCGGACGAGCCGCTTGTCTTCGTCCGCCTGACGGCGCTGGCCGCGGACGGCCTCGCCTCGGAGAATGTGTACATCTTCGGCACGAAGCCGGAAGCGCCGCTTGCCGCCCTGCGCGAGGGCGGCGCGCAGATCGAGCTGCTTCGGGAGACGGACGAGCCGCTTCCGGACGGCGGCGTCAGAAAGACGATCGAGCTGAAAAACACGGGCGAGGCGGCTGCTGTCCAGATCGCCGTGGAGACGCCCGGCTTCTGCCTTTACGGCAGGGAAAACCACATCACACTGTTCCCCGGCGAGAGCCGCAGCCTCACGTTCCTGCGGTACGGCGCGCCGGAGATTCCCTTCGGCGGAGCCGGGGAGGCGGCGGACGGCAAGGCGTCCGTCCGCTGGCTCGGCCGCCGGAATGGCTGACAGGGAGGAGATACCATGAAAATCAAGGATTTTGCGCTGACGATTGTCAGACAGAAAAAAGGGGAGGAATCGCTTCCCCTCACGGCGGCGGACGGATGCTGGGAATATCAGGGAGGGAAGGATTCCGCCCGCGTGACGCTGCGCGAGGAGAACGGGATTCTCTCCGCGTGGCTCACGGCGGAGCTTGCGGCGGAGCCGTTCCGCGAGAACGATCTCTTTGCCGCCGCCTGGCCCGTCACCGCGGAAATTTCGGTTGACGAGCTGCCGTCCCGCATGACGGCCCTGCACCTCCACCGCGACTGGTGGACGCGCCCCGTCTTCGCCGCCCGTCCGGAGGACCTTCCCGAGCGCACGCAGTTCCTCTGCATGGAGACGAAGGACGGCGCGGCCTGCCTCCTGCCCATGGTGGGGAACGAGGCGAAATGCGCCCTGTTTCCCGGACGTCCCGGCGTCTTCACGCTGCGCCTGACGGCGAACCGCGGCGGGATTTCCCGCCTGGAGGAGCCGCTGTTCTTCCTTGCGGAGGGCAAGACGGTCTATGAGTGCTCCGCCTCCGTGATGGAAGCCGCGGCTCGGTACAAGGGCGTGCCGCTGCGGGAGGATCGCCGCTATCCCGAAATGTTTGAGTACCTCGGCTGGTGCAGCTGGGATGCCTTCTACACCGACATCAGCGAGGACAAGGTGCGGCAGAAGGCCGCCGAGATTGCGGAGAAGAAGGTGCCCGTGCGCTGGTTCCTGATGGACGACGGCTGGCTCGCCGTCCACGGCCAGAAGCTCTATGATCTTCTTCCGGAGAAAGAGAAGTTCCCGAACGGCTTCGCGCAGATGATCCGCGACCTGCGCAGTCCCGACGGCATCCGCTGGTTCGGCGTCTGGCACGCCCTGGGCGGGTACTGGGGCGGCCTTGAGCCCGGCTCAAAGGCGGCGCTGGAGGAGAAGGAGCACCTGTACGCCACCGGCGCGGGGAAGCTCCTGCCGTACCCGGAGGCGGAAAAGGGCTACGGCTTCTTCCGTGACTGGTATGAGCTGCTGCGGAACGAGGGGATCGACTTTGTGAAGGTCGACGGGCAGAGCGCCGTCAAGAATTACTTCGAGAACGAGCTCCCCCTCCCCGAGGCCGCGCGCGGGATGCACCGCGCCCTCGAGGGAGCCGCCGCCGCGTACATGGACAATCGCCTCGTCAACTGCATGGGCATGGCGATGGAGAACATCCTCGCGCGCCCCGGCTCCGGCGTGAGCCGCAACAGCGACGACTTTGTCCCCGGCAACGAGAACGGCTTCACGGAGCATCTGCTGCAGAACGCGTACAACGCGCTGTATCACAACATCCTGAACCACTGCGACTGGGATATGTTCTGGACGCATCACCCCGACGCGGAAAAGCACGGCATCCTCCGCGCCGTGAGCGGCGGCCCGATCTATTTCAGCGACCGCATCGGCGACACGAACGCGGACGCCGTGCGCCCGCTCGTGTACCATGACGGCAGAATCACGCGCCTCGGGCGCGCCGCCATGCCCGCGCTGGACTGCCTCTTTGCCGATCCGACGCAGGGCGGCCTCATGAAGGTGACGAACCTCGGCGCGTACGGCGCGGACGGGAAGGCCGGAGCCGTCGCCGTCTACAATCTCGGGGAGCGGGAGGCCTCCGCCCCCGTCTCCGCCGCCGACGTCTTCGATCTCCCGGCGGGCGAATACGTCTGCTTCGACTGGAAGCGCCGCCGCGCCTTCACCGGCGGGGAGACGGTTACGCTGCCCGCGGGCGGCTGCGGCCTGTACCTCCTCCTGCCGAAGGGGGACGGCGTCACGCCCGTCGGCCTGCTCGACAAATACGTCAGCTTCCACGCGCTCGAGTCCGTGAAGCGCGGCGAGGGCTGCCTCTCCGCCGTGCTGAAGGACGGCGGCACGTTCGCCCTCCTGCCGGAGGCCCGCGTCACGCGCGTCCTCGTCGACGGGCAGGATCGCACCGCCGATCTGCGGGAGGAAAACGGCCTTGTCACGCTGGAAACCGGCACGCAGGGCAGCACTGCCATTCTGATTTTCTGGGAAAGGGGTTAACCGCCATGTATGAGATGGAAAAAAAGCAGCTTGAGGAAATCTGTCATCTGCTGTATCAGAGGAACCTTGTGAGCGCGAGCGACGGCAACGTCAGCGTCCGCGTCAACGACGAGCACATCCTGCTCACGCCGTCCGGCCGCAACAAAGGGATGGTCCGCGCGGAGGAAATGATCGTCTGCGACCTCGAAGGCAATGTCGTCGAGGGCAAGGGCAAGGCCTCCAAGGAGTACCCGATGCACCGCATCATCTACCGGAACCGCCCTGACGTGCGGGCCGTCGTCCACACGCACCCCGTCTTTTCCACGGCCTTCGCGCTTGCCGGGAAGACGCTGCCGGACGATTATCTGATTGAAATGCGCATGATGCTCGGCGGCGTCGCCCTGACGGACTACGCCACTCCCGGCACGCTCGAGATGGCGGACGCCGTCGCGCCCTTCCTCGCGGACTACAACGCCGTCCTGCTCAAAAATCACGGCGCGGTCACCTGGGGCAAGTCCCTCGAGGACGCCTTTGACAAGATGGAAGTGATGGAGAGCATTGCCAAGACCATCATCATGTCGAAGGTGATCGGCGAGCCGGAGCGCATCAGCCCGGAAAACATGGCAAAGATGAAGAAAAAATAAGCCGGGAGCGGGGGAGAACACCATGGGAAGACAGATTGCGATAGAGGAAAACGGCGTTTTCCTCGTGCTGGAAATTCTCGAGCAGAGCGGCTCGGCCGTCCTGCTCCACTGCCAGCGCGCGCCGTTTCGCCCCGACGAGATCCGCGAGAACCAGAAAGACTGGTACCGTCTTGTCGAGGTACAGGCGGCCGGGGAAGATCAGGACGATCACCACGGCTCCAAATACACCGGAACGCTCCCGGGACGCCGCCTTGTTTTTCAGGAGCTGCGCGACGAGCGCAATGCGAGAGGGCGGCTGCTCACCGTCGTCCAGCGGGACGCGCAGACCGGCCTGCTGGTCGAGAGCTGTATGCAGTTCATGGGAGAACTGCCCGTCTTCGAGAGCTGGACGCGCGTGACGAACGAGGGACAGGAACCCCAGACGCTGACGTATGTCTCGTCGTTCGCGCTCTCCGGCCTCACGAAGTCGGCGCTTGCGCCCTGGGATCAGGCCGCGCGCCTGTGGGTGCCGTCGAATACCTGGTACGGCGAGTTCCAGTGGAACCGGTACCGCCTGCCGGAGCTCGGCCTCTCGCGCGTCGCGGCGTACTCGACGAAGCGCCTTTCGTTCAGCGCCACGGGGACGTGGAATTCGCACGAATTTCTGCCGATGGGCTATATCGAGAATGCGGAGAGCGGCGAGGGCTGGTATTTCTCGATTGTCCATAACGGCTCCTGGCAGTGGGAGGTCAGCGACACGAAGGATGCGCTTTACCTGCGCCTGAGCGGGCCGACGGAGAACGAGAACCACTGGTGCCGCACGCTCGCTTCCGGGGAAAGCTTCGAGTCGGTGCACGCCGCCGTCGCCCCGACGGCCCTGGGCTTCGAGGACGCCGCCGCGGAGATAACGCGGTACCGCCGCGCCGTCCGCCGCAAAAACGAGGACAACGAGAAGCTTCTCGTCATCTTCAACGATTTCATGAACTGCCTCGGCGGCGACCCGACCGCCGAGAAGGAATATCCGCTCATTGACGCTGCCGCCGCCGCGGGCTGCGAATACTTCACGATTGACGCCGGCTGGTACGCGAACGGGAGCTGGTGGTCGCGCGTCGGCGAGTGGGAGCCGAGCGCGGCCCGCTTCCCGGACGGTCTCGCGCCCGTGCTCGCCTACATCCGTGAAAAGGGGATGATCCCGGGACTGTGGCTGGAGCTTGAGGTCATGGGCATCCACTGCCCGATCGCGGCGGAAAAGCCGGACAGCTGGTTCTTCTGCCGTCACGGAAGGCGCGTCATCGATCATGGCCGCTATCAGCTCGACTACCGCAATCCCGAGGTGCGTGCGTTTGCCGATTCGGTGATTCGCCGCCTCGTGGAGGAGTACGGCGCGGGCTATATCAAAATGGACTACAACATCAACGCCGGGATCGGCACGGAGGTTTCCGCCGACAGTGCCGGCGACGGCCTCCTCGGCCATAACCGCGCGTATCTCGACTGGCTCGACAGCGTGTTTTGCCGCTATCCGAACCTCATCATCGAGAACTGCGGCAGCGGCGGGATGCGCATCAACGACGCGCTCCTCTCGCGCCACAGCATTCAGTCCAGCTCCGATCAGACGGAATACCTGCGCTACGCGGCCATCGCCGCCGCCGCGCCGTCCGCCGTCACGCCGGAGCAGAATGCCGTCTGGTCATACCCAATGCGCGACGCCGACCCCGAGGTCGCGGCCTTCAACATGGTCAACGCGATGATGATGCGCATCCACCAGAGCGGCCATCTTGCCGCCCTGCGCCCGGAGAGCCTTGCCCTGGTCAAGGAGGGCATCGCGTGCTACAAGACGTACCGGGAACATCTGGCCGAAGCCGTCCCGTTCTGGCCGCTCGGTCTGCCGCGCGAGGGGCAGAGCGTCTTCGCGCTCGGCCTTTCCTGGAAGGGAAGGACGCTTCTTGCCGTGTGGAACTGCGGCGGGGATCGCGTCTCCCTCTCGCTGCCGCTCCGGCGGACGTACGCCGACGCCGCGCGGCTCTATCCCGTCTCCCTGCCGGGCGTCTGCCGCTTGCAGGACGCCGGGAATCGCCTCTCCGTCGCGCTCGAGGGCAGAACCGCCCGCATCTTTGCGCTGACCGAAACTGACAACGAAAGCGAGGAAGCGTCCCGTGAAAAATAAAATCATGCTCATCACCTATGCCGACAGCTTCGGCAAGAATCTGAAGGAGCTTTCCGGCGTGCTGGACCGCCATTTCAGCGGCGCGGTCGGCTCGATCCATATCCTGCCCTTTTTCCCGAGCAGCGGCGACCGCGGCTTCTCTCCGATGACGTACGAGGAGGTCGACCCGGCCTTCGGCGACTGGAACGACATCCGGGCGCTCTCGGAAAAGTACGAGCTGATGTATGACTTCATGGTCAACCATCTGTCCCGCCGCTCTCCGCAGTTCCTCGATTTCATCCGTCGCCACGACGCGTCGCCCTACAAGGATATGTTCATCCGCTTCAAGGAGTTCTGGCCGGGCGGCGCGCCGACGCAGGCGGACATCGATCGCCTCAACAAGCGCAAGGATCACGCCCCCTGCGAGCGGATTCAGTTTGACGACGGCACGGAGGAGGACGTCTGGTGCACGTTCAGCTCCGAGCAGATGGACCTCAACCTTGAGCAGCCGATCACCTGGGAATTCGTCGAGCGCTCGCTGCGCTTTCTGATGGACCACGGCGCGTCGATGCTCCGCCTCGACGCCTTCGCCTTCGCGACGAAGAAATACGGCACGACCTGCTTCTTCCTCGAGCCGGAGATGTGGGAGATGATGGAGAGAGTCCAGAAGATTCTCGACGAGAAGCATGTTCCGATGCTGCCCGAGATCCACGACCATTACAAGGTGCAGCTCAAGATTGCGGAGAAGGGCTACGCCGTCTACGATTTCGCCCTGCCCGTCCTCGTCCTGCACACGCTGTACACCGGCGACTGCCGCCGCCTCAAGGACTGGTTCAAAATCTGCCCGCGCAACCAGTACACGACGCTCGACACGCACGACGGCATCGGCGCGATCGACGCGGAGGATCTTCTCTCCGCCGAGGAGCTCGAGAACGTGCTCGCCACGACGCAGAAGAACGGCGCGATCTTCAAGATGGATCACTCCGAGCGCTCCAAGGACAAGCCCGTCGTCTACCAGATCGAGTGCACCTATTACTCCGCCCTCGGCGAGGACGACGCGGCCTATCTGCTCGCCCGCGCCATCCAGTTCTTCGGCCCCGGCGTGCCGATGGTGTACTATGTCGGCCTCGTGGCGGGCGGCAATGATTACGAGCTGATGCGCAGGACCAACTATCCGCGCAACATCAGCCGCCACAATTACACCGTCGAGGAGATCGAGCGCGAGGCGCAGCGCCCTGTCGTGCAGAAGCTGCTGCGGCTCATGCGGATGCGCAACGAGTACCCCGCCTTTGACGGCGAGGTGCAGGTCGCCGATCTGCCCGACGACAAGCTCGAGATTGTCCGGGAGAGCAACGGCTGCCGTGCCGTCCTCCGCGCCGATCTCAAAGCCAAGACGTTTACCATCACCTGCGATGATCCGCAGTACAACTTCTCGACCGAGGCGGAATAAATGTGGAAGAATGAAAACCGGATGGCCCCTTCGCGTCACCCGAACATGATCTGGATTTTCGCCGACCAGCTCCGCGCGCAGGCGCTGGGCTGCAACGGCGATCCGAACGTGTACACGCCGAACCTCGATATGCTCTCCCAGACGGGCATTCAGGTGGAGGGCGGCGTCTCCGGGATGCCGCTGTGCTGCCCGTTCCGCGGCTCGCTTTTGACGGGCCGTTACCCGCACCATGCCGTGCCCGGCCATGAAAAGCGGATGCCGCCGGAGCTTCCCACCGTCGCGGACGCTTTCGCGGCGGGCGGCTACGAGACGGCCTACTTCGGGAAATGGCACCTCGACGGCCTCGAGAACGGGGACGGCACCTGCGAGCGGTACGTCGTCCCCCGCGAGCGCCGCGGCCATTTCGAGACATGGAT
>CALWIH010000005.1 GCA_944380675.1 uncultured Clostridia bacterium
GCCGCCGCGTCCGCCGTCGCCGCCGTCCGGGCCGCCCGCGGCCACATATTTCTCGCGCCGGAAGGAGACCGCGCCGTTTCCGCCGTCTCCCGCCTTGATTTTGATTTTCGCGCTGTCGATAAACATGAAGCGTCCCTTCCTTTCCGGGCGTTTTCAGGTAAAGTCAAAAAAACCCGGGCAAACCTGCTTGCCCGGGTTTTCGTGCGTCGGATGATTACTGCTCAGCGTACACGCTGACTCTCTTGCGATCGCGGCCGTAGCGCTCGAACTTGACCTTGCCGTCCACGAGGGCGAACAGGGAATCGTCGGAGCCTCTGCCCACGTTCACGCCGGGATGAATGTGCGTGCCGCGCTGCTTGACGAGAATGTTGCCGGCCAGAACGAACTGACCGTCGGCACGCTTGACGCCGAGGCGCTTGGACTCGGAATCACGGCCGTTCTTGGTGGAGCCCATACCTTTTTTATGAGCGAACAACTGAATATTGATCTTCAGCATTTTCTTACACCTCCAAATAACTCACTTGAATGTTCTTCGGATACTGCTCTTCCAGCCCCAGCAGGTGGAGCTTGAGGCCTTCGAGGAGAACGCGGCAGCCGCGCACGTCGCGATCGGCAAGCCTGACGCTCATATAGCCCTCGTCGGCAGTGATGCGCGCCTGTACGCCCAGGACGTCCGACACGGTGTTCGCGACAAGATACGCCGCGGAGGAAACCGCCGCGCAGACGATGTCGCTTCCCGCTTCCGCCGCGCCGGAATGCCCGGTGATGCGAAAGCCTGTCAACTCCCCGGAAGCGTTCACGAAAAAGTCAGCCTGGATCATCGCGGCACTCAGCCGTTGATGGCCTCGATCTGAACCTTCGTGTAGGGCTGTCTGTGGCCCATCTTGCGCTGCTCGTTCTTCTTCGGCTTGTAAGTAAACACCGTGATCTTCTTCGCCTTGCCGTTCTTGAGCACCTTGCCCTTCACGGAAGCGCCCTCGACATACGGAGCGCCGACCTTCAGGCCGTTCTCGTCGTTCAGGGCAATCACCTTGAACTCCACGACGGAGTCCTCTTCAGCCGCAAGCTTCTCGACGTAAATCACATCGCCGTACTGTACCTTGTACTGCTTGCCGCCGGTCTCGATAACTGCAAACATGGTAAAGTCCTGCCTTTACTGTAAACTCGCTATTTCCGGGCGGAGCCGAGGCCCACTTGAAGAGCCCGTAATAAGCGGCTTAAATAGCATAGCACAAAGCGTCAAGCTTGTCAACAGGAATTTGCGCGTCTCACAGGGCGGAGAGAAGGGCGGTGTAAAACGCCGCGGCGCCCCAAAGCGACTCGAACGTGATGAACTCGTCCGTGCCGTGGACGCCTCCTCCCTGCCCCTGCCCGCCGAGGATGGGAGAAAAGCGCAGGGCGTTCTCCGCGAGGGAAAGAAAATGCTTCGAGTCCGTCCCGCCCGCGAGGAGGAACGGCACGGCGGGAAGCTCGCCGAAGACGGCCCGCGCCGTCTCCGCGAGAAGGCGGAAGGCCGGGCAGTCCGGGTCGGCATAGGGCGAGGCGTCCGCTCCGCCGGCGAGCGCGCATTCGACGCCGTACCGCCGCGCGCGCTCCGTGAGGAGAGCGGTCAGCTCGCGCTCTCCCTGCACGTCGGAGGGACGCACGTTCGCCGTGAGGACGGCCTTTTCCGGCAGCACGTTGAAGGCTGTGCCGGCATCCATTTCGGTGAAGGCAATCGTCGCGCCGAGGAGGAGGGGCGCGTCCTGCGGCAGGAAGCGCCGCAGCCTCGCGAAATCGCCGGAAGCGTCGGCGAGAGCCTCCTCGAGCTCGTCCCGCTCCGGGGCGGGGAGAGCCTGCCCCGCGGCGCGCAGGACGCGCGCCGCGCCGGGCGAAAGCGCATGGCGGAACACCACTCCCGCGTTTTCCTCCAGATCGGCGACGAGGCGGGCAAGGCGCACAATCGCGGTATCCGGGGGCGGATTCGACGCGTGGCCTCCCGCCGCGCGGGCGGTGAAGCGGTACTCGAGCGAGCCCTTCTCCGCGACGCCGATCATCGCGCAGCGGCCGGGGAGCTTGCCCCAGAAATTTTCCCCAATGACGCCGCCCTCGTCGATCACCGCCTCGAAGCGGACGCCGCGCTCCCGCAGCCAGGCGGCTGCGCGGGCCGTCGTCGGCCCGCCAATTTCCTCGTCGCACGAGAGATAGAGCCAGACCGCCCGGCTCGGGTGAAAGCCCCGCGCGAGAAGGCGGTCGAGCGCCTCGAGCAGCGCGCACTGCGCGCCCTTCATATCCTGCGCGCCGCGGCCCCAGACGCGCCCGTCCCGGAGCTCTCCGGAAAACGGCGGGACGCTCCACGCCTCCTCCCGCGCGTCCACGACGTCCATGTGGCCGCTGAGCAGATACGGAAGCCTGTCGGACGTCCCCGGAATCCGCAGCAGGAGCGCCTCGCCGACCGGCGTCTCCTCCGCGGACGAAAAGACGTGCGGGAAAAGCTCCCGCAGCGTTTCCCGATAGCGGGCGATCGCATACCGCGGCGTGCCGCAGACGGTCGGGATCCGCACCATGCGGCTGAGCTTTTCCTCGAGGCCGCGGAACGCGTCCGCCGCGCGGGGCGCGCCGCTCACAGCGAACGGGCCGCTTCCACGACCCAGCGGATGCGCTCGTGGTCGATGGTGGAGTCGAGCGTGCAGTCGCCGCCGAGCATCAGGCCGAGCTTGCCGGTATTGAGAATCAGGGCGCGCGTGTATGCCTGCACCTCCTCCTTCGTACCGGTGTAAATGATTCCCTGATGGAACGAGCCGTTCCAAAGCGTTTCAAAGCCGCCGAGAACCGTCTTGCCGCCGAAGAAAAGCCTGCCGTCCGCGAGAGAAAGACCCTCGACGTGCACCGCCCAGTTCACGGCGCGGCACGGATAGTCCTTCCACAGCGAAAGGCGGTTTTTCTCGCCCGCCCAGCCGCAGCAGTGGATGAGGTTGTTTTCCGAATACCGGTTCGCCTGCTCGAGGACGTACCAATCGCTTGGGCGGATCGTCCGCACATATTCTTCCTCGCTCATCCTGTCATATTCGCCGCCCTGGACGCAGTAGTAAACGCCGTCGCAGCCCGCTTCGGTGATCAGAAGGCGCGCGAGCAGCGCGTTGTCCTGCGCGATAACGTCGAGCGCGTGCATGACGGCCAGCCTGTCCTCCCGGAGATGGCGCATGACCTTCTCCTCGCCCGCGCCGAAGCGGAGCGACGAGAACGGAGCGAATACATTATAAAAGACGCACATCTCGGAGCCCTTCGCCTCGACGATGCGGCGGGCGCGCTCCACCTGCTCCCGGATGAAGGGGTGATCCTTCCCGAGGGGCTCGAGCCGGTACCAGTCGGACGCTTCCTTCACGTCCTCGGGAACAGGGTAATTGAAGTAGCCGTCGCACATGATTTTAATGAAGTCGAGACCGGTCGACTCATAGTAGGCGAGGTGCGCCTTCACGCACGCCTCCCCCATCGCCTCCTCACCGCCGAAGTGATACCAGAAGCCGACCGGCACATGGTCGACCTCCTGCTTCGCAAGCGCACTTAACACTCTGGTTCTCTTATCCATCTGCGTTTCCTCCCTTTCCGCGCCGGGAAGCCGGGCCGCCCCGAATCGGGCGGCTCCAAAACAGCCGGCGGCTTTTTTATTACTTTCAGAATATCGAAAAAAAGGCAGGAATGCAAGGCCTCTTTTCGACCAACTCCGGCACTGTGAGGCGGGAAACAGAAAAGCGCGCGCCGTTTGGCACGGCGCGCGCTGCGGTTTGCGTGGGGCAATTTGCTTTTCGCTCGGAAAAGCTTATTTGATCATGCTGGCGACTTCGTCCGCGAAGTTGTCCTCGCGCTTCTCGAGGCCCTCGCCCTTCTCAAAGCGGACATAGTCCGCGATGGCGATGGAACCGCCGAGCTCCTTGGCGACGGAGTCGGTGTACTGCTGGATGGACATCTTGTTGTCCTTCACATACTCCTGCTCAACGAGGCAGACTTCCTTGAAGTACTTCTTGATCTTGCCCTCGACCATCTTCTCGATGACGTTGGCCGGCTTGCCGGTGCTGGCGGCCTGCTCGGTGGCAATCTTGCGCTCGTGCTCAATGACCTCGGCCGGAACCACGCTGCTGTTGAGGTAGAGCGGGTTGATGGCGGCGATCTGCATGGCGATGTTCTTCGCGTACTCCTGGAACTCGTCCTTCGCGGCGATCTCGGCGGTGGTGTCGAACTTCACGAGCACGGCGATCTTGCCGCCCATGTGGATATAAGCGGTGACAACGCCGTCATAGCGCTGGAAGCGGCGAACCTTGATGTTCTCGCCGATGGTGAGAACCTTCTCCTTGCGGAGATCCTCAACGCTCATGCCGGCGCCGACAGCCTCGGCGGCGAGGAGAGCGTCCATATCGGCCGGGTTGGCGGCGGCAACCGTCTCGGCAACCGTCTTCACGAAGGCCTGGAAATCGGCGTTCTTCGCGACGAAGTCGGTCTCGGCGTTGACCTCGACGGCGACGCCGACGCTGCCGTCGACATACGCGTACGCCATGCCCTCGGCGGCGATGCGGCCGGCCTTCTTCGTGGCGGCGGCGAGACCCTTCTCGCGCAGGAAGTCAATCGCGGCGTCCATGTCGCCGTTGGAAGCGGTCAGAGCCTTCTTGCAGTCCATCATGCCGCAGCCGGTCTTCTCGCGGAGAGCAGCTACGTCCTTTGCGGTAAATGCCATGTTAATTCCTCCAGTTTATCAGTCTATAACCGCGCACAGCACGCCAGGAATGCTGGCGTGCCGTGCCGCACTTCATGCTTCTGTTTCAGAAAATTACTCGGCCGCTTCCTCGTCGGTCTCGTTCTCCTTGGCCTCGGCCTCGGCAGCGCCCATCTGGCCCTCCTTGCCCTCGACAATCGCGTTGGCAATGGTGCCGGAAATGAGCTTCACGGCGCGGATGGCGTCGTCGTTGCCCGGGATCACATAGTCGATCTCATCCGGATCGCAGTTGGTGTCGACGATGGCGACAATCGGGATGCCGAGCTTCTTGGCCTCGGCGACAGCGATGCGCTCCTTGCGGGGGTCGACGATGAAGAGAGCGCCGGGGAGCTGCTTCATATCCTTGATACCGCCGAGGAACTTCTCAAGCTTCTCGATCTCGAGGTTGAGCTTGACGACCTCCTTCTTCGGGAGCATCTCAAACGTGCCGTCGGACTCCATGGTCTTGAGCTGGTTGAGACGATCGATGCGGCGGCGAATCGTGCGGAAGTTGGTGAGCATACCGCCGAGCCAGCGGGCGTTCACATAGTAAGCGCCGGCGCGCTGGGCCTCGTCGCGGACGGAATCCTGGGCCTGCTTCTTCGTGCCGACGAACAGCACGCTCTTGCCCTCCATGGAAAGCTCACGAACAAAGTTGTAAGCCTCCTCGAGCTTGCGGACGGTCTTCTGCAGGTCGATGATGTAGATGCCGTTGCGCTCGGTGAAGATGTACTCCGCCATCTTCGGGTTCCATCTTCTGGTCTGGTGACCGAAATGGACGCCGGCTTCCAGAAGCTGCTTCATGGATACTACTGCCATTTTGTATTCCTCCTTGGTTTTTCCTCCGCCGTTCCCTTACGTCGGCGCAAAACCCTTTCGGGCACCGGTTCGCCGGGGACGGCGTGTGTTTTGCGCGAATTATTATAGCATAAAGTTTTTTTCAATGCAACTGAAATCTTGCCGATTTTCGGCCTTCTCCCCGGGGCTTTCCCGTCATCCGGCACAAGAAGCGGGTCACTCGTCGCCGAAAAACGACGCGAGAAGGCCCCGTCTGCGGCGCACGCGCACGCGCTCCTGATAGTTCACGAGAATCGTGTCCTCGCCGATCACCTGGATGTCCGGCCAGCGGATGACAACGTCCTCCTCCCGGCCGAGCAGGCCGAACAGCCGGGGCCTCCCGTAGACCACAATCGCCGTGAGCCGCGCGCTCTCCACGTCCATTTCCGCGTCGCAGACGGCGCCGACGCGCGTGCCGTCCTTCACGCTGATGACCTCCTTGCGGCGAAGCTCCGCCACTCTGCAGGTCATGCTGCCTCCCTCCTTCCCCGCCATGTCCGGCAGGACATATTTTTTCTATTGTATGCGCGCGGGGCGCGCCGTATACGCGGCGAAATTTTCCCGGGGCGGTATGCGCCCGCCGAAAAGCGGCAATACTGAAACCGACAGGAGGAAGACGCCATGTACAACAAAGTGGAAATCTGCGGAGTCAACACCTCCCGGCTCAAGGTGCTGACGGAGGCGGAAAAACGGGAGCTGCTCCTCAAAATCAGAAACGGAACGCCCGCCGAGCGCGAGCGCGCCCGCGAGGAAATGGTCAACGGGAATCTCAAGCTCGTCCTGAGCGTGATCCAGCGCTTCACCAACCGCGGGGAAAACCTCGACGACCTGTTTCAGGTGGGCTGCATCGGCCTGATGAAGGCCATCGACAACTTCAATCCCGATTTGCAGGTCAAGTTCTCCACCTACGGCGTCCCGATGATCATCGGCGAGATCCGCCGCTATCTGCGGGACAACAACAGCATCCGCGTCAGCCGGTCGCTGCGGGACACGGCCTACAGGGCGATGCAGGTCAAGGAAAAGCTGCTCGCGAAAAACAACCGCGAGCCGACGGTCGAGCAGATAGCGGCGGAGCTCGGGCTGCCGCGTGAGGACGTCGTCCTCGCGCTCGAGTCGATTGTGGAGCCCGTCTCGCTCTACGAGCCCGTCTTCAACGACGGAGGCGACACCATCTATGTGATGGACCAGGTCGGAGATTCCCGGGGCGGAGACACAGACTGGCTCGAGGAGATTGCCCTGCGCCAGGCGATCAGCGATCTCAGCGAACGAGAAAAGCGCATCCTTACCATGCGGTTTTTCCAGGGAAAAACGCAGATGGAGGTCGCCTCGGAGATCCACATCAGCCAGGCGCAGGTATCCCGGCTTGAGAAGGGCGCGCTGGAAAAAATCAAGCGGGAGCTGTGAGTTTCATTTTCTAAAAAAGAAATTCTTGCACTTCCCTCCAGAATCCGATATACTGAGATAGGATTTGTTGGTCATTTTGATCTGTTCCCCTCTGGAAAGCCCGACGTTTTTCCCCATTATGGCAAGGGCGGCGCGCTCCGGAAGGGGACGCGGGAAGGAGGGGAAGCTATGGAGCTGCGCGCGCCGGAGTGCGTCAGCGCGTCAATCGAGACGCTGCGCGGAGCCGGGTACGAGGCGTATCTCGTCGGCGGCTGCGTGCGGGACAGCCTCCTGCGGCTTCCCGTGCACGACTGGGACGTCGCCACCTCCGCCTTGCCGGAGGAGGTCGAGCGCCTGTTCGCGCCGTATCCGCTCTCGCTCGCGGGCGAAAAGCACGGGACTGTCTCCGTGCAGTATCCCGGCTGCCCCGTGGAAATCACCACCTTCCGCGTGGACGGCGGCTATGCCGACCACCGCAGGCCGGACAGCGTTCGGTTTTCGCAAAGCCTGCGCGAGGATCTCGCCCGCCGTGATTTCACCATCAACGCGATGGCGTACGACGGAGAGCTCATCGATTACTTCGGCGGGCAGGAGGATCTCGGGCGGCGGAGCATCCGCTGCGTCGGGAAGCCGCGCCGCCGCTTCGAGGAGGACAGCCTGCGCATCCTGCGCGCCCTGCGCTTCGCCTCCGTCCTCTCCTTCACGCTGGAAAAGCGGACGTACGACGCCGTGATGCAGTGCCGCGGCCTATTGGCGAAGGTCTCGCCGGAGCGGACGGCGCAGGAATTTCTCCGCCTGCTCTGCGGGAGGAACGCCGTGCGCGTACTGCGCCAGTACCGACGCGTGTTCGAGGTCTTTCTTCCCGAGCTCGCGCCGATGGCCGGCCTGAGCCAGCGCAGCCCGTATCACCGCTACGACGTGTGGGAGCACACGCTCCACGCGGTCGGCTTCGCGCCGCGCGACCCGGAGCTGCGGCTCGCCGTGCTGCTGCACGACATCGGCAAGCCCCAGTGCAAAACCATCGACAAATCGGGCCGCGGGCATTTCCACGGCCATCAGGAGGCCGGTGCGCTGATCGCCGGGCGTATCTGCGAGCGGCTTCGGCTGAGCCGCCGGATGACGCAGGACGTCACCGCGCTGGTGCGCTGGCATGACGTCTCGTGCGTGTGCGGGGAGGCAAATGTGCGCCGCTGGCTCAACCGTCTCGGCCCGAGCCTGTACCGCAGGCTCCTCAAGCTCAACCGCGCCGACACGCTGGCGCACGCCCCCGCGGCCTATAAACGGCTCGCGATTCTCAAGCAGGCGGAGCGCGATCTCGAGCGCATCGAGCGGGAAAAGCAGTGCTGGTCTCTCGACCGGCTCGCCGTCAAAGGGGACGATCTGCTCGCGTACGCAGAGGGGCCGGCGCTCGGCAGGCTGCTGCGCCGCCTTCTCGACGCCGTCATCGACGGGACGTGTCCGAACGAGCGGGAAGCGCTTCTCGCCCTCGCTGCCCGGCTCGCGGAAGAGAGCGGCGGCTGACCACGCGAAGGCCGCGCGTCCCGGCGCGATACGGCATATCGTAAAATCAGGAAAATGATTCTCATTTTTAAGGAGGAACATACCCATGTGGGCTTATGACGCCAATTTTTATCAGCTCTATCCCCTCGGCTTCTGCGGCGCTCCCGCCGAAAACGACGGCTGCTCCGAGCCGGCAAAACCCGGCCTGCTGCGCTTTCGCGAGTGGATTCCCCACCTTCTCGAGCTCGGCATGAACGCCGTCTACTTCTGCCCGCTCTTTGAGAGCGACCGTCACGGCTACGACACGCGCGACTACCGCCTGATCGACCGCCGCCTCGGCACGAACGAGGACTTCGCGGCTCTGTGCGCCGCGCTGCATGAAAACGGGATCCGCGTCGTCCTCGACGGCGTGTTCAACCATGTGGGCCGCGGCTTCTGGGCGTTCCAGGACGTGCTGAAGAACCGCGAGAGCTCCCCCTACCGCGACTGGTTCCACATCAACTTCGGCGGCAACAACGGCTACAACGACGGGCTGTGGTACGAGGGCTGGGAGGGTCACTACGAGCTTGTCAAGCTCAACCTGCACAACGAGGACGTCGTGCGCCATCTGTTCTCCTGCATCGAGGGGTGGGTGCGCGAGTTCGACATCGACGGCCTGCGCCTCGACGTCGCCTACTGCGTCGACCGCGGCTTCCTCGCCCGGCTGCGCTCGTTCTGCGATTCGCTCAAGCCCGGCTTCTTCCTCGTCGGCGAGATGATCGGCGGCGACTACAATCAGATCATGGGCGACAATATGTGTCACAGCGTCACAAACTATGAGTGCCGCAAGGGCCTGTACTCGAGCCTCAACTCGATGAACCTGTTCGAGATCGGCCACTCCCTGCAGCGCCAGTTCGGCAAGGAGCAGTGGTGCCTGTACCGCGGCCGCCATCTACTGAGCTTCGCAGACAATCACGACGTCACGCGCGCGGCGTCGATCCTCACGCAGAAGGAGCATCTGCCGCTGCTCTACGCCCTCGTCTTCGGAATGCCCGGCATCCCGTGCGTCTATTACGGCAGCGAGTGGGGCGCCGAGGGACGCAAGGAGCAGGGCGACGCGGCGCTGCGCCCGGCCTTCGAGGAGCCCGTGGAGAACGAGCTGACCGCGTGGATCGGCAGGCTCGCCGGCGCGCGCACCGGCAGCCGCGCGCTGCGGCACGGCGATTTCAAGATTCTCGTCATGACGAACAAGCAGCTCATCTTTGAGCGCTCCTGCGAGGGCGAACGCGTCCTCGTGGCCGTCAACGCCGACGCCGCCCCCTATGTGGCGCACTTCAACGCCAACGCGGGCAGAGCCGTCGACCTCATCAGCGGGAAATCGCACGACTTCGGAGGCGGCAGCGAGCTGCCCGCCTACAGCGCCTTCTACTGGCTGACCGAGTGAGCCTCTCAGGAGGGCTGACGAAAATTGGAAGGCGGTTTCGGCGGGCAGGCGCCCGTCTGTTCACAATAATTTCACATTTTCGTGGTATTCTTTCTGACGGTAGAAGGCTGCGATCCTGTATCGCAGCGCCCCCTGTTCTGAGAGGAGCCATGCCATGCTTTCCCTTTTGAAAAGAGCCGACGAGTATTACGCGTGCATCGCCGATCTGATCGGCACGCCGGAGGTTCTCTCCATGGACGCGATCCCGCAGCACGTCGCGGAGGTCAGCTGCCTGTTTCACTGCATCTTTGTGTCATATCTGAGCTTCCGCGTCTGCCGGTTCCTCGGCCTCGACTACGAGGCGGCGGCGCGCGGCGGCCTGCTGCACGATTTGTTTCTGTATGACTGGCGCGTCGACGGCTCGCACGCCTCGCCGCACGCCTTTACGCATCCCCGCGCCGCGCTTGAGAACGCCGCCCGTCTGTGCCGGCTCAGTCCGATCGAGAGGGACGTCATCGAAAAGCATATGTGGCCGCTGACGCTGCGCAGCTGGCCGCGGTACCGCGAGACGCTCATCGTCAGCACGGCGGACAAAATCTGCGCCGTCGCGGAGCTGTTCCGCATCTACCGCCTGCTGCGCCTCGGGACGCGCTTTTCGGCAGCGGTTCGTCTGCTGCCGCGGCCGGTCTCCGGCAAAATCTGAATCGTGTTTCTCCTTCGGCCCGCCCTTCTCCCCTCGGGGAGAGAGGCGGGTCGATTTTATGTAAGAAGACAAAATTTCCAGATTCTTTATTTTTTCACCAGAATAATGTGATAAAATGAAGAAGAATGTTCCAAGACGGAACGTACCGAGAAAACAGGAGGAGTCGACAATATGCCGCAGGAAAACAGGCCGGACGTCGCGCCGGTTCAGGAATTGGGAAACAAGCTGATTCACAACATCGAAACCGTCATCATGGGAAAAAGCGAGGTTGTCCGCAAGGTAGTGCTGTGCCTTCTCGCGGACGGACACGTCCTGCTCGAGGACATTCCGGGGACGGGCAAGACGACGCTCGCGAGAGCAATCGCGCTCTCCATGGGCTCGGCGTTTCACCGCGTCCAGTTCACGCCGGATCTGCTGCCGTCCGATCTGACGGGCGCGAACATCTACAATCAGAAGGAGCAGCAGTTCGAGTTCCGGTTCGGCCCCGTCTTCCAGACGCATGTGCTGCTCGCGGACGAAATCAACCGCGCGACGCCGCGCACCCAGTCGAGCCTGCTCGAGTGCATGGAGGAGC
The DNA here is from genome assembly GCA_944380675.1 of uncultured Clostridia bacterium. Lineage (GTDB taxonomy): Bacteria > Bacillota > Clostridia > Oscillospirales > Acutalibacteraceae > Caccousia. Next base: position 11,126 of record CALWIH010000005.1, read on the forward strand.
GGCAGGTCAGCGTCGACGGCGTCACCCGCTCGATGTGGAAGCCTTATTTCGTCATCGCCACGCAGAACCCGATTGAAATTCAGGGCACGTTCCCGCTGCCGGAGGCGCAGCTCGACCGCTTCCTGATGCGCCTCTCCCTCGGCTATCCCGCGGAGCAGGACGAGAAGGAGATGCTGCTCGGCTTCGCGGAGACGAGTCCGCTGCAGTCGCTGCAGGCGGTGACTACGGCAGAGGAGATCGGAAAAATTCAGGAGCTCTGCCGCAGAGTGCACGTCAGCGACGCGGTGAGCGGGTACATCGTCGCCATCGCGAACGCGACGCGCACCGACGAGGGCCTGCGGTACGGCGCGAGCCCGCGCGGCTCGCTGGCTCTGCTGCACGCGGCGCAGGCAAACGCCGCGCTCGAGGGGCGGGCCTACGTCCTGCCCGACGACGTCAAGGCGGTGTGCGGCGACGTGCTCGGCCACCGCGTGATCTGCCGCACGGCCCGCGGCGCGCAGGCCAAGGAGGCGGCGGCGGAAATTCTGCGTCAGATCCTCGTGCGCGTCCCCGCGCCGACGGAAGACGCGCTGCGCTGAGAGGCCGCCATGGAGCTGATCGTCTTGCTCGTGCTGCTCTTTGCAGCCGTCTTTCTGCAGGGCTTCCTGTACCGGCGGTACGCCTTCCGCCGCCTCGACTACACCTGCTCGCTGGACAGGCGCGAGGCTACGGAGGGAGATCGCATCTGCCTGCAGGAGGTCGTTTCGAACCGCAAGCTTTTGCCGCTGCCGTGGCTCAAGTCGGAGATCACCACATCGAAGTGGCTGGAGTTCTCAGAGCTGCAGTCCGTCGTCACCGGCGAGACGCGGTTCATTTCAAGCTTCTTCCTCGTGCGGAGCTTTCAGCGCGTCACGAGGACATGGGAGGGGCGCTGCCTCAAGCGCGGCGTCTTTCGGGTGGAAAAATCGGTGCTTGTCGCCTCGGATCTCCTCGGCGGCGGCTCGTTCTCCTCGACGGCCCCCGCCGGAAGCGAGGTCGTCGTCTTCCCGAAGGCGCTCGACCTCGAGGAGGAGTACGTCTCCATCAGCCGGAATATGGGCGAAATCTGCGTCAAGCGCAATTTTCTCGAGGATCCCTTCTTCATCGCGGGCGTGCGGGAATACCAGACCGGCGATCCGATGAACCGCGTCCACTGGCTCGCGACGGCGCGCCAGGGGCGGATCATGGTACACCAGAACGAGTCCTCCTCCTCGCAGAGCCGATCCATCGTTCTCAATATGCAGACGAGGGAATTCGCGAACTCGGGCGCCGTCGTCACGGAGCTGCTCGAGGACGCCATCCGGACGTGCGCCGCGCTCTTTGAGCAGACGGCGGGCGAGGGCATTCCGATGCGCTTTTTCGCCAACGCGCCGAAGCCGATCGCGACGGAGGAATCCTGGGGCGAGGGCTGCCTGCACAGCCTGCTCGAGACGCTCGCGCGCCTGCCGCTCGACAGCGGCGAGCACTTCCCCTTCTACCTCAACTCGCTCTATGACACGCTTTCCTCCACCGACGTCATTCTCGTGACGTGCTATCTCGACGAGGCTACCATCCGCTTCGCGCGGGACAAGATGGACGCAGGCGTCCCCGTGCGCCTGTATGTGCTCGACCCGGACGCCGTCCCGCCGGAGAGCGGGGACCTCGACGTCTACGTCGTCACGAGACCGAGAGGAGGCGACGCCGCGTGAGCGAAAAGAAAAAGGGGCCGCGGATTCTGCGCGCGCTGCACGTCCTCGGCGTGTTCTCCGGCTTCCTCTTCGTCTACCCGCTGTGCTATCTCGCGTGGTTCCTGCGCGGGGAGCCTTCCGACGCGAAGGCGCTGCTCGCGATGGCGGGGGCGGCTGTCTGCGGCTTCGCGGGCGCGGGGCTTCGCCTGCTGTTCGAGCGAAAGCGTCTCCTCGGACTGTTCTCCGAGATTGCGCTCCTCCTCTTCGCGCTTCTCTGCGCGGCGGGGGCGTTTGTCCTCGCGGGCGGGGAGCCGCTTCCCGGCCTCCTCGTGGCGCTGGCCTGCCTGGCGGCGTGTGTCATCGGCGAGCGGCTCGTCCTGCTCCCGTACGACGCCGTCACGTCGCGCACCTACCTGCTGACGGGAATCGGGGTCTACGCGGGCTGCGCCGTCCTGATGTATCTGGCGGAACGCCTGACGACTCTTTCGGGCGGCGGATATCTGTCCCTCGCGGCGCTGCTGTTCGTCTTCCTCTCCATTCACGAGGCAGCGGCGAATCAGGCGCAGATCGATTTCCTGATGCAGCGGCGCAGCCACCGGATGGATCAGCTGCCGAGCAGAATCCGGCGGTACAATCTCACGCTTGTCGCGCTGATTCTCGCCGTGATTCTCTGCGGCCTCCTGTTTTACCGGCAGGTCGGCGCGGGGCTCAGCTTCCTCCTGGAGACGCTGCGGCAGCTCGTCTCCCTCATCTTCCGCTTTTTTGCCTTCCTCTACTCGCTCATCCCGAAGTCGGAGGGAACGGAGGAGGAAATCCCCGCCGCCGAGCAGGGGGATTTCCCGTTTCCCGCCGAGGAGACGCAGACGGCGAACACCGATTGGATCACCTATCTGCTGATTGCGGGCTTTATCGCGCTGATCGTGTGGAAGCGCCGCGCCATCGCGCAGGCGCTGCGCTCGGCTGTTGCCGCGCTGCTGGCGTGGCTGCGCTCCCTGTTCACCGTACGCCGCCGCACGCGCGAGGAGCCGGAGGAGGACGGCTATTACGACGAGGTCGAGGAGCTTGCCCGCGAGAGCGGCGGCTTCCGCCTCTTTGCCCCCTCCGCCGCGCGGCTCTGGAAGCGGGAGTGGAGCGCGCTGCGGAAAACGCCGGACTCCACCGAAAAGCTGCGGCAAAGCTACGCCCTGCTCGCGCGGGGACTGACGCTGCTCGGCGTCAGGACGGAGCCGTGCGACACGCCGGCAGAGCTGCTCCGCCGCGCGGAGCGCGCGCTGTCCGGCACGGAAGCCGAGGCGGCCTTCTCCGGCTACGAGCGGGTCCGGTATGACGATCGGGACGCCTCCGCAGAGGAGCTCGGGGCGATGCAGTCCCTGCTCGCGGCGGTCGCGCGGCAGCTCTCCGGCAAGAGCGCGCGGAGGACGGAGGCTCGCCCGGGATAAGAGTCCGAACGCCGTCATAATGCTGTTCTTTTAAATTTTCTAAAAACGATTTTCAGAACACTTGACATCCCTTAAAAAACAGGATAGAGTACAGATAGACAGACTTGTTCCGTTTGGGAAGAAAGGGAGGACGCTATGAAAAAAATTCTTGCTCTGCTTCTCTCCGCCTGCATCGCGCTGTCCTTCGCAGCCTGCGGCGCTGAGCAGGTGGAAAAGCCTTATGCTTCTGTAGAGGAATTTGTGCAGTCGGAAACGGTCCAGCAGCAGCTCGCGGAGGCCTCCGCGCAGTACAGCGCGCAGGGCCTGACCATCTCGGCGGCGGCGCAGGGGGACAAGCTCGTGTTCACCTACTCCGTCTCCACGCAGATCGACGCCGCCTCCACTATCCCCGCGCTCGAAATGGAGCTCGACGCGCAGGCCTCCTCCTTCTCCTCCGTCGTGCAGAAGATGCGCGAACAGATCGACGTGACCAGTCCGTCCGTCGTCCTGCGCTATCTCAACGCGGACGGGAGCGAGATTCTCTCCCGCGAGTTCACCGGAGGAGCGGCGAGCGAAGGATAAAGTGATTCCCCTGTACAGTTAAATATGAAAAGGGATGTTCCTTTACAGGAACATCCCTTTTTTCTGCGTCTGTTACCGGCACGCCTCGAAGACGGCGTCGAACGCTTCGCCCGGCAGCTGTACAAAGATCCAGCTCATTTTGGGATAGCCGACATAGCCGCCCGCAAACAGGCGAAGCTCGACGGTCGTGCCGTCCGCCTGCTTGAGGAACAGATGTCCCTGCGGCTCCGATTGGTAAAAGCCCTCATGCTCCTGCGAGGAAAGCTTCACGAACGGCGCTTCGCAGAGCGCGGCGAGGAACGCTTCCCACAGCTCTGCGGAAAGGCCGCTCAGCTCCCGCATCTTTTCATAAGCGCCGTTATTCCAATCCTGGTGAGAGAGGAACGACACGCGGACGGTGCCCTCCCTGACGTGCAGACGCTCGTCATACAGATCCGCGCCCGTATTCAGGCCGATGCCGTCGAGGTTTTCGAGGAACTGGAGCGTCTCCTCCCCGTCGGTCCGCTGGACGAGGCAGAGGCGGAACGAGGGGTCGTATCCGTTCACCGTGTAGACGGGGCCAGCGTAGGTGGAGGCAAACTCCGCCGCCCAGTCCTCCTGCGTTGCCCACTCCGAAAGGGTTCCCTTCGCCTCGCCGACGTATTCCCCGAGCAGAGCGTCGTTCTCCCCCGGCTCGTCCCCCCACAGCGCCTCTCCCTGCGTGTACACCTTTCCCTGATAGACGAGGCAGCCTATCATATCGGCCATAACAGTGCTCTCCTCCTCCGGGAGGGTGATGGAATCGGTGTATACCGCGTACGTCTCCGCCGCAGACGGCACGTCCTCCTCGGACGAAACGGCAGCGGCGCTTGCCGGATCGGAATCACATTCCGAATTCACCGCGGGTGCGGCGGGAGAAAGATTCACGGAGACGGAGACCGCGGCGGCGCAGAGGCACACAAGGCACACCGCCGCGGTTTTGCGTCTTCCGCTCCTCTTTTTCCGCTCCGCGTGAATGCGATCGAGCACGCTGCGGGCCTTCTCCTCATATGTCTTCATGCGCAATCCCTTCCTTCTCAAGCTCCCTGCGGAGCGCCAGCCTCGCGCGGTAGGCGAGGGTTTCCACGGCGTGGACGCTCTTTCGCATGACGGCCGCCGCTTCCTTGCCGCTCATCTCCTCGAAATAGAGGAGCCAGAGCGTCTGCCGGTATTCCGGCTTGAGACGGCTCATCGCGCGGTGCACCCGGCGCTTTTGTTCCTCACGCAGGAAGCGGCTTTCGAGGAGCTCGCCGTCCGCGAGGCTTACCTCGTGCAGCGGGACGCGCTTCTCCCGCGCCGCGCGGCGCAGATAGTCGAGCGCGAGGTTGCGGCCAATCGCGTACAGCCACGTCTTGAAGGAGGACAGACCCCTGTGGCGCGGCCGCTTGAGGCAGAGCTTGACAAACGCGTCCTCCGCGAGCTCGTCGGCAACCGCGAGGCTTCCGACAAAGCCGTTGAGGTAGAGCACGAGGCCGTCGTTGTAGCGCTCCACGAGATCGAAAAGGGCGCTCTCGTCCCCCTCGAGAAATCTCCGGTAGTTCGCCTGACCGGGATCGTCCATACCGATTCCTCCTCCCTGCCGTCTTCCTTCGTCCCTTAGACGGCGACACGGGCAAAAACCTCACACTTTTTGAGGGTCATCCATGAAAAAAGCCGCCCGGCGGGGCGGCTTTTCGATGCTGCGCGGCGTCAGTCCGGCAGGCGGAAGTTGATGGGCGCCACCGTCGGGTCGAGGGCGGCGAAGCGGTAGCCCATCTCCTGCAGCTTCTCGATGATGCGCGGGAGCTGGTCGAGCGTGTCCTTCTTGACGGAGCTGTTGTGCATCAGGACGATGGCCTTTTCGTACTTGGACGTCTGCGAAATCACGTTTTGATAGATGGACTCCGCCGTCGAGCCGTGCTGCGCGTCGCCGGAATCGACGTTCCAGTCATAGTAGACATAGCCGCGGCGGTTCATCTCGTCGGTGATGGCGCGCGCCGTCGCCTTATTATAGCTGTTGACGCTGCCTCCGGCATACCGGTAAATCGCAGGCTCCACACCCGTCGTCTCGTAGATGAGATTTCTCATTCTGGAGAAGTCGCTCAGGTACGCCTCGGGGGAGGCGTAAATCTCGGAATACTGGTGCGTATAGGTGTGCACCGCGAGCGTGTGGCCGCGCTGCACCGTCTGGCGGAGGGCCTCCTTGTCCGCCTCGGACGTCTTGCCGACGACGAAGAAGGTGCCCTTGACGCCGTATTTGTCCAGCACGTCGAGCACGGGAATCGTCAGATTGGAAGGGCCGTCGTCAAACGTGAGATACACGACCTTATCGCCCGGCTCATGCGGGACAAACTCCTGCCTCGGGACGTACAGCTCCGGGTACGGGTCGCCCTCCGGAGCGGAAACGGGAGGCGGTGAGGACACCGGCGCGGCGCTTGACGGCGGAGGCGGAGGCGCTTCGCTCTCCGGGGGAGGAGCTTCGCTCGAAACGGCGGGAGGCGCGGACGGCGCGGGCGCTTCCATAGAGGCCGCAGCGGAAGAAGCCTCCTCCCGCTGCGCCGGCGACGCCGCCTGCTGCTCCGGGGCGGATTCGGGGAGGGACGCCGCCTGCGGCAGGCTCACGCCGCCGCTCTCCGCAGGCGCGGAGGCGATGGGCTCGAGCAATCCCTGATAAAAGATGGAAACGCAAAGCAGAAACAGGCCGACGACGGCCATCGATAAAACCACTGTGCGCAGATGTCTTGTTTTCCTCCGGTTTCCCATACGTGATTTCCCCAATCCTTCCCCATCGTTCGACAGGCTTTTCTCACCCCTATTATAGCATCGGATTTGACATAATCCAGCAAATATTCTGTTAACGTTCGGTTACAGTTGTGAAACTTTACCCCATAAAGAAAGAGCCTCCCCGCGCGGGGGAGGCTCTTTGAAAAGGAAGGGATGAAAGCAGGTATACTCAAACGTAGAACAGGATATCCTCATAGACCGGGAACGGCCAGCTCTCCTTGCCGACGAGAACCTCGAGGGAATCGGCGGCGGCTCGCGCCTGCTCCATCGCGGGGATAACCTCGGCGCGATAGTACGCGGCGGCCTCGTGGACGTCCTGCGGGACGGCGTCCACCTTGCTCTGGAGCAGCTCCTCACCGGCGAGCAGCTCGGCGGACTTGGCGGAAATCCTGCCGGCGAGCGTCTTCTCCGCGGAGGCGTCGATGCCGAGACCGGCCTTGACGGCGGCGGAGGACGCAAGCTTCCCGGAATAGCCGAGGCAGGCGGGAAGAATCTGGCGGGAAATCATGCGGAGCATCGTTTCCGCCTCGATGTGAATCGTCTTGCTGTACTCCTCGAGGCCGATCTCCTCACGGGACTTCATCTCCTCGATGGTGTACACGCCGTGACGCGTAAAGAGGGTGATGTTCTTTTCGCTGGTGTAGAGCGGCAGGGCGTCCGGCGTGGAGCGCAGGTTCAGCAGGCCGCGGCGGGCTGCCTCCTCCTCCCACTCCTTGCTGTAGCCGTTGCCGTTGAAGATGATGCGGCGGTGAGCGGCAAGCTCGCGGCGGACAAGGGCGTTGAGCGCCGTCTCAAAATCTTCGGCTCCCTCGAGCTCGTCGGCGAAGACGCGCAGCGCCTCCGCGACGGCGGTGTTCAGCATGATGTTCGTGCACGCGATGTTGAAGGAGGAGCCGGGCATACGGAACTCAAACTTGTTGCCGGTAAAGGCGAACGGCGAGGTTCTGTTGCGGTCGGAATGATCGAGCGGAATCGGCGGCAGGACGGACGCGCCGACGGAGACGTACTCCTTCTGGCTGTCGCCGCACGCCTTTCCGGAGACGAGCGACTCGATGACGGCGTCGAGGTCGTCGCCGACGTACATCGAGACGATGGCGGGCGGCGCCTCGTTCGCGCCGAGACGGTGGTCGTTGCCGGCGCTCGCGACGGAGATGCGCAGCAGATCCTGATACTCGTCGACCGCCTTGATGACAGCCGTCAGGAACAGCAGGAACTGCGCGTTCGAGATCGGGGTCTTGCCGGGATCGAGCAGGTTCTCGCCCGTGTCGGTGGAAATCGACCAGTTGTTGTGCTTGCCGGAGCCGTTGATACCCTCAAACGGCTTCTCGTTGAGGAGGCAGACAAAGCCGTGGCGGCTCGCGACCTTCTTCATCATCTCCATGGCGAGCTGGTTGTGGTCGGTCGCGATGTTGGTGGTCGAAAAGACAGGCGCCATCTCATGCTGGCAGGGCGCGACCTCGTTGTGCTCCGTCTTCGCCGCGACGCCAAGCTTCCACAGCTCCTCGTTGAGGTCGTCCATGAACGCCTTGACGCGCGGACGGATCGAGCCGAAATAGTGGTCCTCAAGCTCCTGTCCCTTCGGGGCCGGCGCGCCGAACAGCGTGCGGCCGCTGAGAATCAGGTCGAGGCGCTTCGCGTAGTCCTCCTTGTTGATGAGGAAATACTCCTGCTCCGCGCCGACAGTCGTCGTCACGCGGCGGACGTCCTTGCCGAACAGCTTGAGCACGCGGCACGCCTGCTTACTGATGGCGTCCATCGAGCGCAGGAGCGGCGTCTTCTTGTCGAGGATTTCGCCCGTGTAGGAGCAGAACGCGGTAGGAATGCACAGCGTGTTGTCCTTAATGAAGGCGTAGGAGGTCGGATCCCAGGCGGTGTAGCCGCGGGCCTCGAACGTGGCGCGCAGGCCGCCGGACGGGAAGGAGGAGGCGTCGGGCTCGCCCTTCGTCAGCTCCTTGCCGGAGAACTCCATGATGACGGAGCCGTCTCCCTGCGGAGAAAGGAAGGAATCGTGCTTCTCGGCGGTGACGCCCGTCATCGGCTGGAACCAGTGCGTGAAATGGGTCGCGCCGTGCTCGATGGCCCAGTCCTTCATCACGGAGGCGACGACGTTCGCGACGCCGGGGGCGAGGGGGCTGCCCTCCTCCATCGTCTTCTTGAGGGCGCGGAAAATATCCTTCGGGAGCCTGTCGCGCATGACGGACTCGTTAAACGAAAGGCTTCCAAACATTTCAGGGACTCTGCTCATAACTCAACACTCTCCTGTTCGCCGCGAAGGCGGCCTGTTTTTCCCTCTCCGGGGGGTTCTATATGAGAAAAGGCGCCGCGGGAAGGGAGTTTTCCCCTTCACCGCAGCGCCTTTGCTGCCTCAATCAATCGTTTTGACTTTCATACTGCCGGATGACCGTCAAAGCGGCCTCCCGGCGGGAGATGCGCAGATCCATCGCGCGGCGTTCCAGGCAGTGGTGCGCCTCGTCCTCCGTGAGATGAAGACGCTCCACGAGGAGACATTTCGCGCGGCAGGCCAGACGCGTGTCGTCCAGCTTCTGGAGAAGCTCCGCGTTTTTCTTCTGCAGCTGCGCGATGCGCTGCCGCGAGACGGCCAACAGACGGATGGCCTGCGTCAGGGCGGAGCGGGAAATGGGCTTTTCCAGGACGAAGATCCCGAGCCGTTCGAGCGGCCGCGCGATCTCCGCGGCCTGCAGCGCGGGCGCGACGAGCACCACGCCCGCCATGGTGGCGTCGGCGAAGCTTGTCGCGAGCTCGCTGCCGAATTCATCGGGCAGCGGGGCGTTGATCAGTACAAGGTCAAGGGAAAGCTCGAGAAGCTTCCGCCTGGCCTCCCCGGCGTTGGCCGCCGTCACAAGACGGGAGCAGCCGCAGCCCTTGAGGAGCGACGCCAGTGCGGGAAGGGATTTCTCCCCGCTCACAATCAAGGCGTTCTCCATGTTGATCCCTCCGTGCTGGAACTGAATTCCGGCGCTCATTTGCGTCAGATGCGATCGAAATACTGCTCGATTTCATACCGGTACGGATCGCCCGCCGCCTGATACGCCTCAAATTCTGCCCGCTTCTGGGTCAGATACTGCTCGAGCATCTTCTCCGGCAGAACGGAACGAAGCCACTCGCTGGACGCTGCCGTCTCGAGCGCTTCGCCGAGCGACTGCGGAAGACGCTCGCCGGCCCGCTCCGCGAAGCCGTCGAAATCCGAGGACTGCGGAAGCGTGAGACCGTCACGGACGCCGCTGAGCGCCGCTTCAATGAGCAGCGCCGCCACCACATACGGGCTGCAGGCGGGATCCGGGGAGCGAACCTCGATGCGGGAATCCGAACCGGAGGCGGCGGGAAGCCGCACAAGCTGCGCGCGGTTCTGCGCCGACCAGCCGATGGCCGAGGGGGCTTCAAAGCTTCCAAGGCGCCGGTAGGAGCCGGGAAGGGGGTTCGCGAAGGCGGTGATTGCCGGGATATGCCGCAGAATACCGGCCACCATGGAGGCCGCCTGCGGATCGGGAGCAGTCAGGAAATTTTCAAAGATGTTTCTGCCGTCTCTCCAGGCGGAGAGATTGAAGTGCAGGCCGCTGCCGCTCTCCTTCTCAATCGGCTTCGGGAGGAACGACGCGAACAGTCCGCTCTGCGCCGCGATGGCCTTCACGGCCGTGCGGAGCGTCGCGAGATTGTCGGCGGCCTCAAGCGGCGGGGAGCGGTGGAAATCCACCTCGTTCTGCCCCGGCCCCTGCTCGTGATGCGAGCGCTCCGGGCGCAGCCCCATCTCCTCGAGCGTCAGGCAGATGCTGCGCCTGACATTCTCGCCATGATCGAGAGGCGACATATCGAAGTAGCCGGCCTTGTCGTACGGCTTTAAGACGGGCTCTCCCCTCTCGTCGGTGGAAAAGAGGTAAAACTCGCACTCCGGGCCGAGCTGGAAGGTGAAGCCCGCGTCGAGCGCGCGCTTTTCCGTCTGCCGGAGCAGGAGTCTGCCGTCCCCCTCAAAGGGTCTGCCGTCAGGGTAGCGGATGGTGCAGTAGAAGCGGGCCACGCAGCCCTGCGAAGGCCGCCAGGGGAAGATGGCCAGCGTGTCCGGGTCGGGAAAAAGGAACAGATCCGACTCCGTCACATTCCCGAAGCCGGGAATCGCCGAGGCGTCAAACGAGACGCCCTTCTCAAAAGCGTGCTCCAGATACGACGACAGAATCGCGATATTCTTTTGTACGCCGAAGATGTCGCAGAACGCCAGACGGATAAACTTGATGTCGTTTTCCTCGACGAACTGCAGAATATCGGAAATCCCCCGTGTCATCGGGTTCTCTCTCCTTTCGCGCGCTTCGCCCCGCGGCGCGTCCAATCAATCCTTATTTGCCCAGCAGGCGGTGCAGCACCTCGCGGTACGCTTCCTCCTCGCCGCCGAGATCGCGGCGGAACAGGTCCTTGTCAAGATGGGCATGAGTCTTGACGTCCCAGAAGCGGCAGGTGTCGGGGCTGATCTCGTCCGCGAGGATGATCTTGCCCTCGGAATCGCGGCCGAACTCAAGCTTGAAGTCGATGAGCTCAATACCGGCGGTCTTGAGGTACTCGCCGAGCGCGGCGTTGATCTGCATACTGTAATCGGCGATCTGGCGCAGCTCCTCGGGAGTGGCGACGCCCAGCGCGGCAATGTGGTACTCGTTGACCATCGGATCGCCGAGCGCATCGTCCTTGTAGCAGTACTCGAGCACGGTGGTCTTGAGCTTCGTGCCCTCCTCCATGCCGAGGCGCTTGGCCAGGCTGCCGGCCGCCACGTTGCGGACGATAACCTCAAGCGGGACGATCTGCACTCTCTTGACGAGCGTCTCAGTCTCGGAAACCTCCTCGACGAGGTGGGTCGGAATTCCCTTGGTCTCGAGGAAACGCATCAGGTGGTTCGTCACCAGATTGTTGACGACGCCCTTGCCGCGGATCGTTCCGCGCTTGGCGCCGTTGCCGGCTGTCGCGTCGTCCTTATAGCGGACGAGGTAAACGTCAGGGCGGTCCGTTTTGAATACTTTCTTGGCCTTTCCTTCATAAAGCAGTTCCAGGTTTTCCATACTAGCATTCCTCTCTTCCTGCGGCGTTGTTTCCGTAGATGATCCACAAAGGGCACTACGGAAGTATGTACCCCGCAGCGCCCTTGCTGTTTACAAATGTATTGTAGCGCTTTGAAATGCGTCTGTCAAGTCAATCCGCGGAAAGTCCTCAGATTTTATACTTTGCTGTAAAATCATCGCTCCGAGGCTCTCGGAATCGTGCCATCTTCTGAAAATCGCAAAAGGACGGTTTGCAGGATCTTGACCTTTCTCCTGCAAAGTGCTATAATGCCGTAGATGGACAAAGGCGTTCAGAGGCCGCTTTCACCAAAGGCGGCCCCGGGACGCCTTTTTTCTTTTGTATTTTCCGTGCGCGCGGCTGCGCGGCCACGGGACAGGAGGGTACGCCATGGAAAAAACCTGTTATCTTGTATTGGAAAACGGCGCATGGTTCGCCGGAAAAAGCTTCGGCGCGCAGCCCGCGAGCGGCGGCGTCGCCGGGGAAGCCGTCTTCACCACGGCCATGACCGGCTATCTCGAGACGCTCACCGACCCGAGCTACTGCGGGCAGCTCGTCGTACAGACCTTCCCGCTCATCGGGAATTACGGCGTCATCCCCGCCGATTTTGAAAGCGTACGCCCGCGTCTGGCGGCTTATATTGTAAGAGAATGGTGCCGGGTTCCCTCCAATTTCCGAAGTGAGGGGGATCTCGACGCCTTTTTAAAAGAAAACGGCATTCCGGGTCTTTACGGAATCGACACGCGCGCCCTCACCCGAACGCTCCGCGACCACGGGACGATGAACGCCCTTTTGACCGAAGAGGCTCCGCCCTACGGCGAGGAGCTGCTCGAGCGGCTCCGCGGATTCCGGCAGGAGCCGAGCGTCCCGCTGGTGACGCGGCAGAAGGCGGAGGCTTACGGGGGCAGCGGGCCGCACGTCGTCCTCTGGGACTTCGGCGCAAAGCAGAACCTCATCCGGGAGCTCACAAAGCGCGGCTGCCGCGTGACCGCCGTTCCTTCCTTCACGACGGCGGAGGAGCTTCTGGCTCTTCGCCCTGACGGCGTCCTCCTCTCCAACGGCCCCGGCGACCCGGCGGACAATATGGACATCGTGCGGGAGGCCGAAAAGCTTTTCGCGGCGAAAATTCCGATGATGGGCGTGTGCCTCGGCCATCAGCTCATGGCGCTCGCGAACGGCGCCGTGACAGAAAAGCTCCCGTTCGGCCACCGCGGCGCGAACCAGCCCGTCAAGGATCTCCGGACGGGGCGCGTCGCCGTAACAAGCCAGAACCACGGCTACACCGTCCGGCCCGACAGCCTGCCCGAGACCGCTTCGCTGCGCTTTGTCAACTGCAACGACGGCACCTGCGAGGGCATCGATTACAGGAACGCCCCCGCGTTCTCGGTGCAGTTTCATCCGGAGGCGTGCGGCGGGCCGCACGACACCGCCTACCTCTTTGATTGCTTTTTGAAGCTCGTCAATCACGCGGAAAGCGAGGGATTCTCATGCCGGTAAAGCAGCATCTGAAAAAAGTTCTTGTCGTCGGCTCGGGGCCGATTGTGATCGGCCAGGCCGCCGAATTTGACTATGCCGGCACGCAGGCGTGCCGCGCCCTGCGCGAGGAGGGCCTCAACGTCGTCCTCGTCAACTCGAACCCGGCCACCATCATGACGGACGGCGCGATCGCGGACGAGGTCTACGTCGAGCCCTTAACGCTGCCGTCGCTTAGGGAGATCATCCGCCGCGAAAAGCCGGACGGCCTGCTCTCCACGCTCGGCGGGCAGACGGGGCTGACGCTCTCCATGCAGCTCGCGCGCGAGGGCTTCCTCGAGGCGCAGGGCGTGGAGCTGCTCGGCGCGCGCCTTGAAACGATCGAGAAGGCGGAGGATCGCGAGCTGTTCAAGGAGACGATGGAGTCCATCGGCGAGCCGGTCATCCCGTCGCTCGTCGTCACCGAGGTTGGGGACGCGCTCGACTTCGCGTCGTCCATCTCCTATCCCGTCATCGTACGCCCGGCCTTCACGCTCGGCGGCACGGGCGGCGGCATTGCCGAAAACGAGAAGGAGCTCGCCTCCATCGCGGCGAACGGCCTCAGGCAGTCCCCCATTCATCAGATTCTGGTGGAAAAATGCGTCTCCGGCTGGAAGGAGATTGAGTTTGAGGTGATGCGCGACGCGGCGGGAAACGTCATCACCGTCTGCTCGATGGAAAACCTCGATCCCGTCGGCATCCACACGGGCGACTCCATCGTCGCCGCGCCCGCTCTCACGCTCGCGGATAAAGAATATCAGATGCTGCGGACGGCGGCGCTCAACATCATCTCCTCGCTCGGCATCGAGGGCGGCTGCAACTGCCAGTTCGCACTCGACCCGGAGAGCTTCCGCTATGCCGTCATCGAGGTGAACCCGCGCGTTTCGCGCTCCTCGGCGCTCGCCTCGAAGGCGACCGGCTACCCCATCGCCCGCGTCGCGGCGAAGATCGCCGTCGGGCTGACGCTCGACGAGATCCAGAACGAGGTCACCGGCAAGACGATGGCGTGCTTCGAGCCGGCGCTCGACTATGTGGTCGTCAAGTTCCCGAAGTGGCCGTTTGACAAGTTCATCTACGGGTGCCGCCGTCTCGGGACGCAGATGAAGGCGACCGGCGAGGTGATGGCGATCGGCCGCAGCTTTGAGGCTGCGATGATGAAGGCCGTGCGCGGCGCGGAGCTTTCGCTCGACACGCTCGCAATGCCGAAGCTCGCCGCTTTGACGGACGAGGAGCTGAGGAAAAAGATCCGCGCGCAGGACGACGAGCGCGTCTTCGCCGTCTATGAGGCGCTGCGGCGCGGGCAGACCATCGGCGAGCTGCACCGCCTGACAAGGATCGACGAGTGGTTCCTCGCGAAGCTCTGGAACCTTGCCAAAATGGATCGCACGCTCGCAGAGGATCCGCTGACTGAAGAGCTGTACCGCGAGGCAAAGCGGATGGGCTTCCCGGACAGCGCCGTGCGCCGCCTCTCCGGCGGCGAGCTGCCGCCCGCCCTTCCCGCCGCCTGCAAGATGGTCGACACCTGCGGCGCGGAATTCGAGGCGGAAACGCCGTACTTCTATTCGTCGCTCGCCGAGGAGGATGAGGCGCTGCCGTTCATCCGCCGCCGCGCTTCCGGGAAGCCGGTGGTGCTCGTCTTCGGCTCGGGTCCTATCCGCATCGGGCAGGGCATCGAATTCGACTACGCGTCCGTCCACTGCGTGATGGCGCTCAAGCGCGCCGGGTATGAGGTGGCGATCGCGAACAACAACCCTGAAACCGTCTCGACCGACTTCAACACCGCGGACCGCCTCTACTTCGACCCGCTCACGGCGGAGGACGCGCTGCGCATCGTGGAGCTCGAGCAGCCCGTCGGCGTCGTCGTGGCGTTCGGCGGACAGACGGCCATCAAGCTGACAAAGCCGCTTGCCGCCGCGGGCGTGCCGATCCTCGGCACGCAGCCGGACGGAATCGACCTCGCGGAGGACAGAGGCCGATTCGACGCCCTGCTCGAATCGCTCGGCATCAGCCGTCCGGCGGGACGCGCCGTCCTGACCGAGGAGGAGGCGCTCCGGGCCGCGAACGAGCTCGGCTACCCCGTCCTCATGCGTCCGAGCTATGTGCTCGGCGGGCAGAACATGATCATCGCCTTCTCCGACGCCGACATCCGCGAGTACATGAACGTGATACTGACGGCGAATCCGGACACTGACGTTCTCATCGACAAGTATCTGATGGGCACGGAGGTGGAGGTCGACGCCGTCTGCGACGGAGAGGACGTGCTCATCCCCGGCATCATGGAGCACATCGAGCGCGCGGGCATCCACTCGGGCGACTCCATCGCCGTCTATCCGGCGTGGAACCTGAGCGAGAGCCTCACAGAGCAGCTCGTCGACTATTCGAAAAAACTCGCCGTCTCCCTCGGCGTGAAGGGCCTCGTCAACATCCAGTATGTGATTCACGAGGGGAAAATCTACGTCATCGAGGCGAATCCCCGCTCGTCGCGCACCATCCCGTATATCAGCAAGGTGACGGGCATCCCGCTGGTGGATCTGGCCGTGCGCGCGATGCTCGGCGAGCGTCTGCGCGACATGGGCTACGGCACCGGCCTCGCCGCTCCCGCCGCCTTCCACGCGGTGAAGGTGCCGGTCTTCTCGTTCGAGAAGCTCGGCGGCGTCGACACGCAGCTCGGACCGGAGATGAAGTCGACGGGCGAGGTGCTCGGCATCGCTCCGACGATGGAGGAAGCGCTCTGCAAGGGACTTCTCGCGGCGGGCTACCGCATCGAGACGGACAAGGGACTGCTCGTCACGGTGCGCGACTCCGACAAGAGCGAGATCGCCCCGATTGCCGCCGCCTTCTCCGCTCTCGGCTGTCCGCTCTACGCGACGGAGGGCACCGCCGCCGTCCTGCGCAAAGCTGGGCTGACGGTGGAGACGGTAAAGAAGATCCATGAGGCGAAGAAAAACACGATGACGCTCCTCGAGAGCGGGACGGTCGGCTGCATCCTCTCGACGTCGGCCAAGGGCCGCATCCCGGCGCGCGACAGCGTCAAACTGCGCCGGAAGGCCGTCGAGCTCGGGATTCCGTGCCTGACCTCGCTCGACACCGCCGGAGCCCTTGCGTCGATTCTCGGCCGCCATTTCCGGCAGGAGGAGCTCGAGCCCATCGACATCGCGAAAATTCTTCCCGCAAAAAAATGATGCCAAGCGGCTTATCCTGTGCTATACTGAAAAAGGCGCGGCCTTCCCGGCGGGACGCTCCCGCCGCGCGCCCAGATCCGGAAGGGAACCGATCAAACACGCAGGAGGTACGACATGAAAATCAACCGGCATTATCTCTCGCTTGAGGAGAGCTATCTGTTTTCCGAGATCGCCCACCGCGTCTCCCGCTATACGCAGGAGCACCCGGAGGCCGACGTCATCCGCATGGGCATCGGCGACGTGACGCTGCCGCTGTGCGAGGCTGCCGTCAAGGCGCTGCACGACGCGGCCGACGACCAGGCGAAGAAGGCAACCTTCCACGGCTACGGCCCGGAGCAGGGCTATGACTTTGTCCGCGAGGCCGTGAGGGACTACTACGCCTCGTTCGGCGTCGCGGTCGACGCGGCGGACATTTTTGTCGGCGACGGAGCGAAGAGCGACGTCGGCAACATTCTCGACCTGTTCGACGAGGACAACACCGTCCTCATTCCCGACCCGGTCTATCCCGTCTACCGCGACACGAACCTGATGGCGGGGCGGCGCATCGTCTATCTCGACGCGAACCGCGAAAACGGCTTCCTCCCGATGCCGAATCCGGAGCAGAAGGCCGATATCATCTACCTGTGCTCTCCGAACAATCCGACGGGCGCCGTCTACAGCCGCGAGCAGCTGACGGAATGGGTGCGCTACGCGAACGCGCAGGACGCCGTGCTGCTCTTTGACGCGGCCTACGAGGCGTTTGTGCAGGACCCTGCCCTGCCGCGCAGCATCTTTGAGATTGAGGGCGCGCGCGAGTGCGCGATCGAATTCTGCTCCCTCTCGAAGACGGCGGGCTTTACCGGTATGCGCTGCGGGTATACGGTGATCCCCGGCTCTCTCACGCGCGGGGGAGCCTCCCTGCGCGCCATGTGGCTGCGCCGCCAGACGACGAAATTCAACGGTGCGTCCTACCCGGTGCAGCGCGCCGCGGCGGCCGTGTTCTCGCCCGAGGGACTCGAGGGCTGCCGGAAAAATCTCGCCGTCTACCGCGAAAACGCCCTGCTCATCTCGAATACGCTCCGCGACCTCGGGATCTGGCACGTCGGCGGCGTGAACTCCCCGTACATCTGGATGCAGTGCCCGAACGGAATGTCCTCGTGGGACTTCTTTGACCTCCTGCTTGAGAAGGCGCATATCGTCGGCACGCCGGGCAGCGGCTTCGGCAAAAACGGAGAGGGCTTCTTCCGCCTGACGGCGTTCGGCTCCCCCGAGGCCACCCGGGAGGCCATGGATCGCCTGCGCGCCCTTCTCGCCTGATGAAGCAGTCTTTTTTGACAGAAAATTAAATATGACTGCATTATGAACGCGGCCCCGTTGCTTCTCAGACGAGAAAAACGGGGCTGTTTTGCGTTGTTTTTCTCATTTTTGTAGTTTTGCACATTCACAGGCCGTATTGTGAAGATTTGTTTTTGCAATTTAATTTATGATAAATTGCAAAATTAGATTGAATTTTTCTCCCTGCGGATCTATAATACAAATCGAAGCAAGGGTGCTGCGGTAAGGAAGCCGCGGCACCCTTCTTTTGTTATCAGAATGCATGGCCATGCGTTTGACTTAACCAATTCAGGAGGGATTTCAATGGGACTGAGCTATGTTTCCGCTGACGTCATATGGGTTCTGCTCGGCGCGGCTCTCGTCTTCTTTATGCAGGCAGGCTTCGCAATGGTCGAGACCGGATTTACCCGGGCAAAAAACGCAGGCAACATCATCATGAAAAACCTGATGGACTTTGCCATCGGCACGCCCATCTTCTGGTTCTTCGGCTTTGGCCTCATGTTCGCGGGCACCGGCTCGCTGATCGGCGGGCTTGATTTCTTCATCCAGGGCGACTACAGCTTTATGGGGCTTTCCGTTCCGCTGTGGGCGTACGCGATTTTCCAGACCGTCTTCTGCGCCACCGCGGCGACCATCGTCTCCGGCGCGATGGCGGAGCGCACCAAGTTCATCTCCTACTGCATTTACAGCGCCGTGATCAGCGCCTTCATCTATCCCATTTCCGGCCACTGGATCTGGGGCGGCGGCTGGCTCGCGCAGCTCGGCTTCCATGATTTCGCCGGTTCGACCGCCGTGCATATGGTCGGCGGCGTGGCCGCCCTCATCGGCGCGAAGATTCTCGGGCCCCGTATCGGCAAGTACGACAAGAACGGCAAGCCCCGCGCGATTCCCGGCCACAGCCTGACGCTCGGCGCGCTCGGCGTGTTCATCCTCTGGTTCTGCTGGTTCGGCTTCAACGGCTGCTCGACCATCTCCATCTCGAGCGAGGAGAGCATGGTTGCCGCCGGACGCATCTTCTTCACCACCAACCTGGCTGCCGCCACCGCGACGGTCGCCGTCATGATCATCACCTGGATCCGCTATAAGAAGCCCGACGTCTCGATGACGCTCAACGGCTCCCTCGCCGGCCTCGTGGCCATTACCTCCGGCTGCGACGTCGTCACCCCCGTCGGCGCGTTCTTTATCGGCCTGATTGCGGCATTCGTTGTCGTCTTCGGCATTGAGTTTGTCGACAAGGTGCTCAAGATCGACGATCCGGTCGGCGCCATCGGCGTGCACGGTATGTGCGGCGCAACCGGCACGATCGTAACGGGACTGTTCGCTTACTATCTGACTGACGACGCCGGAAACCCGCTCGGCCTGTTCTACGGCGGCGGCTTCTCCTTCCTCGGCACTCAGCTGCTCGGCATGATCGCGGTGATCGCCTGGGTTGCCGTCACCATGACCATCGTTTTCACCATCATCAAGAAGACCGTCGGCCTGCGCGCCAGCCGCGAGGAGGAAATCCGCGGCCTGGACGTTACGGAGCACAACCTCGTGAGCTCCTACGCGGACTTCCTGCCGATGCCTCCCCAGGTTCTCACCGGCGAGACCGAGAACGCCACCTCCGTCCTGCTGCAGTCTCATGACGCTCCCGCCGCCGCGCCGGCCATTCAGCCCGCCGCGACCGAGGCAAAGCTGACGAAGCTTTCGATCCTCTGCCGTCAGGAGAGCTTCTCGCAGCTCAAGGAGGCCATGAACGCCATCGGCGTAACCGGCATGACCGTCACCCAGGTGCTCGGCTACGGCCTCCAGAAGGGCCGCGACACCTACTACCGCGGCGTCAAGCTCGAAGACGCAAAGCTCCTGCCGAAGGTGAAGGTGGAGATTGTCGTGAGCAAGGTGCCTGTGGACACCGTCATCGAGGCGGCGCGCGAAGCGCTGTACACCGGACGTGTCGGCGACGGCAAGATTTTCGTCTACAACGTGGAAAACACGGTTCGGATCCGCACCGGAGAGCAGGGCTTCGACGCTCTGCAGGGCGAGGACTGAGCCATATCGCGGAAGAAGCCCGGACTGCGGCAGGCCGGGCTTCTTCCCTTGTCTCATGAGGAAAGGAAGCAGATTGCGATGAGAAAAATCAACGAGGAATGCGGCGTGTTCGGCGTCTACCGCGAGGAGGAGGCTCCTCTTCTGACGTACTTCGGCCTGCACGCGCTGCAGCACCGCGGGCAGGAGGGCGCGGGAATCGCCTGCGCGGACGGCCGGGAAATCACCTGCCGCAAGGGCTGCGGCCTGCTCACGGAGGTCTTCCACACGGAAAACCTCGCCGAGCTGCGCGGCCACAGCTGTATCGGCCACGTCCGCTACGCGACGGCAGGCGGAAACGAGCTCGAGAACGTGCAGCCGCTCGTCGCGCGCTCCTACCTCGGCAGTGTGGCCGTCGTGCACAACGGGCAGATTGTGAACGCCGCCGCGCTGCGGCGCGAGCTTGAGGAGAAGGGCAGCATCTTCCGCGGAACAAGCGACTCGGAGATCATCCTCCACCTCATTCAGGGCGGAACCGGCACGCTGCTCGAAAAGATCGAGGCCGCCTGCCGCCGTCTGGAGGGAGCCTTCAGCTTTCTGATTCTGACGGAAAAGAACCTCTACGCCATCCGCGACAAAAACGGCATCCGCCCGCTCTCCATCGGAAAAACTGCCGGCGGCAGCTGGTGCGTGAGCAGCGAGACGTGCGCGTTCAGCATCGTGAACGCGCGGTTCGTGCGCGACGTGGAGCCCGGGGAAATCGTCAAGTTCTCCGCCTCCGGCGCGGAATCATTCTTCTATGCGAAGGATTGCGCGCACCGCCTGTGCGCGATGGAATACATCTATTTTTCGAGACCCGACAGCACGCTCGAGGGCCTCAGCGTCCACGCGGCGCGCAAGGAGACGGGCCGCCGGCTCGCGCGGCTCGAGGAAAGCGCGGACTTTGCCGACATCGTCGTCGGCGTGCCGGACTCCTCCCTCTCCGCGGCAATGGGCTACAGCGAGGAGCTCGGCCTCCCCTACGAGATGGGGCTCATCAAGAACAAGTATACGGGACGCACATTCATCCAGCCGACGCAGAAGCTGCGCGACACCGGCGTGCGCATGAAGCTCTCGGCGAACCAGCCGGTCGTCGAGGGGAAGCGCGTCGTGCTCGTCGACGACTCGATTGTGCGCGGGACGACGTCGCGTCGGATCGTGACGCTGCTGCGCGAGGCGGGGGCGTCGGAGGTACACGTCCGCATTGCCTCTCCCGAGATGAAATTCCCGTGCTTTTACGGCGTGGACACGTCGACGCGCGCGGAGCTCGCGAGCGCCAACCACTCCGCTGCGGAGCTGTGCGGCCTGCTCGGCGCGGACTCGCTGCGCTTCCTGCCGGAATCGGAGCTGTGCGCCGCCTGCGGCGGGGACGGCCTCTGCCGCGCGTGCTTTACGGGAGAGTATGTGACGCCGCTCTTTGGCGGCGCGGAGCGGCCGAGAGACTGGGAGCCGCAGCAGTGAGGCTCCCCCCCGCTCTGACCATGAAAACACAGGCTGCCGTCCCTCTCTCGGGGCGGCAGCCTGTATTTTTATTTGTTTTCCTTTTTTGTGCGAAAAACAGCCGTTCTGTCAAAAACGGAGGGAGCGGTGTTGATGCCGCCGAAGCGCTTTTCTAGTCCCTCGTCGAAGACGCTTTTCGCGGCGTTGAGCGGCTCGTATCGCGGCAGCTCCAGCTCGATTTCCACCTCGTCGGGCTCCTCCGGCGTGAGGCGGCGGCGCCTCTCCTGCTGCTGCTTCTTGTCGCGAATCATGGTGTCAATGGACCGTTTCAAGGCGCATCCCCCCTTTTGTTATTTCCATTATACCGAAGCGCGCGGAAAAATGCAACTTCCCTCTTGACAGATGGAGCGCGGGAGGGTATGCTAAAAAAAGAATAACGGGAATGAAGTGCTCCCCCGGGAAACCGGAACCGCTTGAAAGAGCTGATGACTTCTGCGATGTTTACGCGGAAGCTGTCGGCTTTTTTTGATGCCGAAAACAAGGAGGAACTAATATGCTCACTTCTCTCGCGCTCATTTTTCTTGTCGGTCTGGCCGCCGCGGCGCTGTGCCAGCTCCTGCACATCCCGCGGATCCTCGGGATGCTCGCAGTCGGCGTGGCGCTCGGACCGCACGCGCTCAATCTGCTCGACGCTTCCATCCTCTCGATCTCCGGCGACCTCAGGCAGATGGCGCTCGTCATCATCCTGCTCAAGGCGGGCCTGTCGCTCAATCCGGACGATTTGAAAAAGGTGGGGCGTCCCGCCGTGCTGATGGCGTTCGTCCCGGCGTCGTGCGAGATCCTCGCGTTTATCCTGTTCGCGCCCGCGCTGCTCGGCGTGTCGCGCGCTGAGGCGGCGGTCATGGGCGCGGTGATCGGGGCCGTCTCCCCCGCCGTCGTCGTGCCGCGCATGGTGCAGCTCATGGAGAGCGGCTGGGGGACGAAAAAGAGCGTGCCGCAGCTCATCCTCGCCGGGGCGTCGTGCGACGACGTGTATGTGATCGTCCTGTTCACCGCCTTCGTCTCGATGGCGCAGGGCGGCGAGGTCAGCGCTGCGAGCCTGCTGGAGATCCCCGTCTCCGTCGTGCTCGGCGTACTGCTCGGCGCTGCCGCCGGGTGGGCGATCGGATGGTTCTTCGAGACCGCCTTCGCGAAGCGGCGGTATGTGCGGAACAGCACGAAGACGGTCGTCGTGCTCGGGCTCGCGTTCTCCTGCCTCGCGATCGAGACGGCGCTCAAGGGCACGGTGCCCGTCTCCGGGCTGCTCGCCGTCGTGAGCATGGCGTGCGTCCTCAAGCGGAAAAGCGTCTCGTTCGTCTCCCGGCGGCTTTCGGAAAAGTTCGGGAAGCTCTGGATCGCGGCGGAGCTTCTGCTGTTCGTTCTCGTCGGCGCGGCGGTGGACATCCGCTACACCGTCTCCGCGGGCGCGGCGGCGATTTTCATGCTGGTGATTTCGCTGATGCTGCGCTCGCTCGGCGTCGCGGTGTGCACGCTGCGCACGCCGCTTTCCGCGAAGGAGAGGCTGTTCTGCTGCATTGCCTACCTGCCGAAGGCGACGGTGCAGGCGGCGATCGGCTCCGTACCGCTCTCGCTCGGCCTGCCGTGCGGGCAGATCGTGCTCTCCGTCGCGGTGCTGGCCATTCTCATCACCGCCCCGCTCGGCGCGTTCGGGATGGATCTGACGTATCA
Source organism: uncultured Clostridia bacterium (assembly GCA_944380675.1). Taxonomy (GTDB): domain Bacteria; phylum Bacillota; class Clostridia; order Oscillospirales; family Acutalibacteraceae; genus Caccousia. Next base: position 33,869 of record CALWIH010000005.1, read on the forward strand.
GAGGCTTTTGACGAAGGAAAGCGGGGAAAAATCCGCCTGAGACAAAAAAAGACCCGCCGCTCAGCACAGAAGCGGCGGGCCTTTTTGTCACGTCAGAAAAAGGGAGAGCAGCACCGTCAGAATGCCGGAGATTGAGAGGGAGATGCCGCTCATGGCGCCCTGCACCTCGCCGAGCTCAATGGCCTTCGAGGTGCCGACCGCGTGGCTCGCCGCGCCGAGTCCGACGCCGGCGGCGATCGGGTTCTTCACATGGAAGACGCGAATCAGGAGCGGCGCGGCGACCGCCCCGAGGATGCCGGTGACAACGACCATCGCGACCGTGATCGGCACGACGCCGCCCGCCTGCTCGGAAAGCTCCATCGCGATCGGCGTCGTCACGGACTTCGGCAGGAGCGAAGCAGTGAGCGAATCGTCGAGGCCGAACAGGCGGCAGAGCAGATAGACGCTGCCCATCGAGGTCACGCAGCCGGCGAGGCAGCCGAGAAAAATCGGCAGAAAGTTCTTTTTGAGCAGCTCGAGCTGGCGGTAGATCGAGAGCGCGAGCGCGGCTGTCGCCGGGCCGAGAAACATGGAGACGACGTCTCCGCCCTTGTCAAAATTTTCAAGAGGAATACGGAAGACCTCGAGCACGGCGATCGTCAGGCCGATCGCGATGAGGAGCGGGTTGACAATCGGAGAGCGCAGCTTTTTGTTGAGCGCGACGCCCGCCGCGAAGGTAACGATGCACAGCGCGACGCCAAACATCGGCGAGCTCGTGATCTGATCGAAAATCTCACTCACTGCGGCCGCCTCCCTTCCTGTTCTGCAGCCACAGCACGAGGCGCACCGTGCCGGACGAGGCCGCGAAGGTAAGCACCGTCGTCACGACGCAGATGACGGCGAGCGGGCCGAGGTTTTCGAGCAGCAGAGGAAGCTGCTCGAGAATCCCGACGCCTGCGGGGATGAAGAAGAAGGCCATATTGCCGAGGAGAAAATCCGACTTCTGATCGATGTGCTCCGGCCGGATGACGCGCAGCATCAGGCAGAGGAACAGCAGCAGCATCGCGAGGATGCTGCCCGGAATCGGGAGCGGCAGCAGCGCGGAGAGGAAATCCCCCGCCAGACAGATGAGGAAGAACACGCCGATTTGTACGATGATTTGCACGGGTAACCCACCTTCTCGAGGCTTTTTTCTCCCTGATCATAGCAACTTCCCCCTGCCAAGTCAATCTGAAAAGGGACGAATTTTTCCCCCGTTTTCCGATTGTTTTGTGACGCCCCGGGCGGCGTCTTTTCCGCCTTGACAAAGGAGGGCTTCGCGGCTATAATAAGTAATTAGTTACTTGTTTAACAGGAGGGACTTGTGATGGCCGGAAAAATGCCGTTTGGACTCAAGATCGCGATTCTGAATCGGGAATTCCGCAAAAGGCTCGACGAGAAAGCCTCCGCGATGGGGCTGACCGCGGTGCAGCTGCGCGTTTTGGGCTCCGTCAGCCGTCTGGAAGCGGCGGGGAACGCGGAAATTCACCAGAACGATCTCGAGCGGCTCGAGCGCGTCACGCATCCGGCGATGACGAAGCTGCTGCAGCGGCTCGAGAGCAAGGGCTTCATCCGCTGCGAACCGAGCGCCGCCGACAGGAGGTACAAGCGCGTCGTCTGCACGGAGCAGTCCTCGGGCATCCACCGGCTGATTCTGGAGCAGGACGACGAGGTCTTGTCCGAGCTCTGCGCCGGCCTCACCCCGGAGGAGAAGGAGACGTTTCTGCGCCTGACGGATCAGGTGCTGCGAAACGCCGGCTCCGACTGAGGCGGCGCTTTCCCGCGTTCCGGGCAGCGCTCTGAGAACCGTCTCGAGCGTCTGCCCTTCCTTCTCCCGTAATAGGTAACTAGTTTCATATTGTAAAGGAGAGAGCACCCATGGAAAAAACGGAGGCGGAGCATCAGAGCTCCTTTGCCACGGAGCCGGTTGGCAGGCTCATCGCAAAATTCGCCATCCCCTGCGTCATTTCACTTCTCGTCAACTCGCTTTATAACATTGTCGACCAGATTTTCATCGGCTGGGGCGTCGGCTACATCGGCAACGGCGCGACAAACGTCGTCTTCCCGATCACGATCGTCGCGCTGGCGCTCTCGCTGATGATCGGCGACGGCGGCGCGGCGTATCTGAGCCTGAAGCTCGGCGAGGGCGATACGGAAAACGCGAGGAAGGGCGTCGGAAACGCCGTCTCGATGGTCGTCGTCGTGAGCATCGTTCTGGCCGCCGTGTTTCTCGGCTTCCTCGCGCCGATCCTGAACCTGTTCGGCGCGACGGACGCCCTGCTGCCCTACGCGATCGACTACGGCAGCATCATCGGCATCGGCCTGCCGTTCATGATGATCTCCGGCGCGCTCAACTCGATCATCCGCGCGGACGGCAGCCCGAAATACGCGATGTTCTCGATGATTCTCGGCGCGGTGATGAACACAATCCTCGACCCGGTCTTCATCTTCTGCTTCGGGATGGGCGTACAGGGCGCGGCCATCGCGACGGTGCTCGGGCAGGTCGGCTCGTTCGTCGTGTCCGTCGTCTATATTGGGCGGTTCAAGACGCTGCATCTGCAGCTTTCGGCCCTCCGCCCGAAGGCGAGGACGTGCGGCAGCATCCTGACCTTCGGCATCAGCAGCTTTATCACGCAGTTCGCGATCACCATCGTCATGGCGCTGACGAACAACCTGCTCGCCTCCTACGGCGCGGCCTCCGTCTACGGCTCTGAGATCCCGCTGACGGCCACGGGCATCGTGATGAAGGTCAACCAGATCCTGATCTCCATTCTCGTCGGCATCGCGGTCGGAACACAGCCGATCATCGGATTCAATTACGGTGCAAAAAACTATACGCGCGTGAAAAAGGCGCCGGACATCGCCCTCGTTATCTCGGAAATCATTTCCATAGCTGCGTTTTTGATTTTCCAGTTCGCGCCGATGAGCGTCGTGTCCGTCTTCCGCTCCGAGGAGGGACTCTACAACGAGTTCGCCGTCCTGGCGTTCCGTATCTTCCTGCTGCTCTGCCCGCTGACCGGTTTCCAGACCGTGGTGGCCGTCTACCTGCAGGCGGTGGGCAAGCCGCTCAAGTCGGCGATTCTCTCGCTCGCGCGGCAGATCATCTTCTTCGTCCCCGCCGCGCTGATTCTCCCGATTTTTCTCGGCGTCACCGGCGTTCTCTGGACGGGCCCCGTCGCGGACGGGCTGGCGTTCGTCCTGTCGGTCATTTTGCTCGTCTATGAGAGAAAGCAGCTCAAAAAAGCGGAAGCCCGCGCAGTTCCTGACCGGAAAGGAGAGCAGACAGCATGAAAAACAGAGTCATCACCATCAGCCGTGAATTCGGCAGCGGAGGCCGCACCATCGGCAAAAATGTGGCCGAGGCGCTCGGCATTGTGTGCTACGACAACGAGCTGATCCAGAAAATCGCGGCGGAGAGCGGGTTCAACGCCGACTATATTGAGGACGCCGGCGAGTACGCGCCGGGCGGCGTGATTTCGTCGGCCTTCTCCCGGCGCGGGTTCGGCCAGAACAACGCCGACTATCTGTGGAAAATCCAGTATTCCATCATTGAGCAGCTCGCCGCGAAGGAATCGTGCGTCATCGTGGGCCGGTGCGCCGACTACATCCTCCGCGGCAAGGCGGACTGCCTGCGCGTCTTCATCCACGCGGACATCCGGTTCCGCGCGGATCGCATCGTGAAGGTCTACGGCGAGCGGGACGAGTCGCCTGAGCAGCGCGTGCGCGACAAAGACAGACGCCGCGCCGCGTACCACCGCTTCTACACGGACATGAAATGGGGTCACGCGCAGAACTACGACCTCACGCTCAACAGCGGGACGCTCGGCATCGACCGGTGCGTACAGATCATCCAGAGTCTTTACTGAGTCAAAAGGGCTTCCGGGCAGCCGGAAGCCCTTTTTCTGTCATCGCGTGAGGACGCCGGAATCGGTCTTGATGAGGATGAGAATCTGCTCCTCCATGCCGGTTTCCGCGTTGATATAGACGAGGATCTCCTCCCCGTTTTCGCCCGTACAGGCAAACTCGTACGTCAGGACCTCGTTCAGGCCGGCTGTCGGGATCAGGGCGAGGCGGCCCTCGTCCGGGGACAGGTGTGGGCTGACGCTCGCCCTCGCCTCGTCCGCGGTGAGGGCTGCGGCGGCAAGCTCCCGATCGGTGTGGTTCATCAGGAAGCCGGACGCGTTGTACTCGACGATCCCGCCGTTGTCGAGGGCGACGGAAACCTTGATGAGGTCGGGGTAACAGATCACGCCGTCCTGCGCGAAGGCGTAATTGATGGTGCAGACGCCGTCGCTGACCTCATAGTAGCTCTCCTTCATCCCGGTAAGTCCATGGCTCTCAAGAAAAGCCGCCGCGGCGGCCTTGGCCTCGTCCACGGAAAGCGTCTCCTCCCCGATCTCCCGCGAGTCAATCAGCGCGGCCACATGGCCGCCGAGGCGGGTCACGGTGATCCGCTGGGTGTCCCGGGTAAAATTGTACGTCGCGAGATTGCCCGCGGTGTCCCCCTCATGGGCGAGCTCAGAGGCGCTCACGCCGAGGAAGTCGGCGGCGTTCTTCTGCGCGTTGCCCTGCGGGAGCTCGTCCTCTCCCTCGAGGAAGGCGGGCTGCTTCTGCGCGATGTGGTCGGAGAACGGGCCGTCGTAGATCAGCGTCGGATAGTCGGCAAACTCCTCCGCCGTGTCCTTAAAGCTGTCCGTGCTGCCCGAGGTGAAGTCCGGGTCGGCGGAGCGCAGCGTCTCCTGCAGGCGGGCGGCGTACTCGCCGAGCTGGCGGAGCGACTCATACTCCTCGTCGGTGATCGTCCCGCCCGCCGAGATCCGGCGCGAAAGCGTCATCGCGAAGTCCCCCGCCTGCGTGATGAAGCGGCTCGCCTCGTAGAGGGAACCGTCCGAGACGGGAAGAACGGCGAGCGCGCCCTTCGCGAGGCTGGCCTCGCGCATCACCCGCGCCGCGAGACCGTTCTGCTGCGTCGGCGTGTTGGCGTAGAGGCTCTTTTCGAGCGTCACCTGCATCGAGGAAATGCAGTCGTTCAGGTCGCCGAGCGCTCTGTCGTAGGTATACTGCAGGTCGCGGCGCAGGCGCGCCGCCTCGACATAGCCGCTGATCGTCGTCCCGGCGAGGACGAGAAACGCGGCGGCAACAAACGTAATCATCCTGATTTTGTTCCTTCTCTTTCCTTTCACAGTGTCACATCCTCCATGGTTTCTGCCGGTATTGTTCGCAGAAGCCCGCGCAATTATCCGCTTTTTCTCATAGCGCGCGGGGGAAAAATCATATACAATGAAGGAAGAAGAAAACATGGCGGGAGGAATCACGCATGAAAAAACCGATCATCGGACTGACGCCCACCCTCGACGGCGATCACGGCACGATGCAGACGCGTCTCGACTACGCGAAAGCCGTCGAGCACGCGGGCGGCGTCCCGCTGCTGCTGCCGCCGCTCGGGCCGGACGCTCTGCGCGAGGCGGCGCTCGCCTGCGGCGGGCTGCTCTTTACGGGCGGGGTGGACGTCCACCCCGCGCTCTACGGCGAGGAGCCTCTCGCCTCGTGCGGCGAGATTTCGCCGAAGCGCGACGAGATGGAGCTCGCTCTGCTGCGCCTCGCCCTCGACCGGGAGCTGCCCGTCCTCGGCATCTGCCGGGGCATCCAGCTGCTGAACGTCGGGCTCGGCGGGACGCTCTGGCAGGATCTTCCCTCCCAGCTGGGGACGCAGCTCTGCCACAGCCAGCGCCCGCCGTACGACATGACGATCCACACGGTCCGCCTCGAGGAGGACTCGCCGCTGTACGCCCTGATCGGGCGGCGCAGCTATGAGGTCAACAGCACGCACCATCAGGCCGTGCGGGAGCTCGCCCCGTCGCTGCGGGCCGCGGCGCGCGCGTCCGACGGCGTCATCGAGGCTGTCTGGAGGCCGGAAAGCCGCTTTTTCCTCGGCGTGCAGTGGCATCCGGAATTCCGGTACCGCATCGACGGCGGCGCTTCGGCTCTTTTCGGCGCGTTTGTCGAGGCGTGCCGGTCATAACGGAAGGCCCGGAAGCTCTTTTGAGCCTCCGGGCTTTTCGCATCAGTCGTGATAATATTTCGCGAGTGCTTCCTTGACGGCATAGTACGCGGGCTTCGGCTTGCAGTCCGTCGTCACGATGCCCCACCAGCACTCCGCCGGGCAGTCCGGCGCGCCGCAGTGGTAGCAGTGGTACGCGTCGCGCCAGCAGAACATGAACGAGCCGAGGCAGTGCGGATGCTCCGCGAAAAGCTTGAGCCCTCTGTCGAAGTAATCGGCCTGCACCTCGGGCGTATGGCCGCCCTTGACCTCGTGGAACCACTTTCTGACAACGCAGACGTCGGGGAACGCCTCGGGGACGCCCGTCATGTCGGGACGCTCTGCCGCCAGCTCGCCGCCGGAGGAGTAGCCCCACTCATTTGCGAGGACGGGCAGGCCGTAGCGCGCGTACAGGCCGTCGATGACGCCGTTCCAGTTGTCGACATCGCCCTCCTGCCAGGAACCGAAATACTGGTCGACGCCCATGTAGAAGAAGGGATGCCCCTCGCGGTAAACGATGTCGGCAATCCGCAGGGCGTTCTCGTTGTAGCAGGAGATGTTGATGCCGCACCGCGCGTTCGGGTTGCCGCGCAGGATGCCCTCCGCCGTGGCTCTCGCCGTATCGGCGACGATGTCGTCGGGGTAATCGTTCGAGAAGACGGGGATGTCGATCTCGTTCATGCACTGCCAGTAGATCCCGGCGTCTCCCCCGAGATCCTCGCAGACAAAGCGCATCGTCTCGCGGATGTTCTCGTAGAACTCCCCCGTGCCCTTTTTGCCGACGAAATCAGGGAAGCTCTCGTGCCAGCACGCCTTGCCGAGCTTCTCATCGTAGGTAAAGCCGCCGAGCGAGGGCGTCGCGGGCATGACCTGGAAGCCGCGCGCGTGCGTGCGGCGCACCTCCTCGCGGTCGCGCAGATACGCCTCGCTGAGCGTGCCGAACATCTTGTCCGTCCAGGGGAAAGACACGTTCAGGCGCATCCACTCGACGCTGAGCTCCCGCACCATCTCATACTCGTCCCCCGTGTTGTACGCATAGACGATTCCCTTGATTTTCTCAGACGCTTTCATACTGCAGCTCCTTCCCTTCCGTTTCCGTGATGGAAACCCACGCGAGCTCCGCGCCCCATGCGCGCGCAAGCTCCTTTTCCCGTTCGGCCTCGGCAAACCGCGCGAGGCCTGTCAGCGCATACAGCCGGGCCAGATGCGCCTTTCTGTGATTGGCCGTGCGGACGCTGTGCTCGCCCGGCACGTTCGACACAAAGCCGCCGAAGTACGGCAGCTCATCGTCGTGCCGCAGGATGCCGTCGGCTCCGGCAAGCATCGAGCGGTACAGCGCGGCGGCGTCAAGCTCTCTCCCCAGGCGGCGCAGCGCGCAGCCGGTGAAGAAATCGCTCTCGTCGAGAACGCCCGTCTGGCAGGCGGCGGCGCGCTCATACCAGGCGCGCGCCTCCTCCCGCTCTCCGAGCGCCTCGTGCGCCCTCCCGAGGATATAGCACGGCGCGGCCTCGCGCGGAAACTCGCTGCGGCCCTCGTGATAATTCTCGGGATACTCGAGCGCTTTCTCCAGAAGGGAAATCGCTTCACGGTGCTCCCCGCGCGCCCCGGCGCGCAGGGCAAGCTGGACGTACGCCAGGATGTGCGCCCGCACCAGAATACCCTCTCCGCCCTCATACGGGTGGAAAGAACGCGAAGACAGATACCCGAGCGCGCGCTCCGGCAAACCGGCCTCGTTGCACAGCACAATCCGCTGATGCGCGAGATCCTCGCGGCGGGAGACGGCGTCGGGGTACCGGTCGAGCAGGGCGAGCAGCGCCTCCGGCGAATCGCCGCAGCGCCTGCGCACGCCGAAAAGCTCGAGGAGATACCGGCCGTCCGGCTCACTGCCGGGGTTTTCCTGCCGCTCGAGCGCAAAGGCGCGCTCCATCTCGCGGCGGGCTCCCGTGAGATCCCCCTCGCAGTCCATCAGGCCGAGCGCGAGACAGCGGTGCGCCTGGCGCAGATCGCCGCCGGAAGCGGCCTCCTGCCAGAGGCGGAGTCCCTCCTCCCGGTTGTCGCGGCCGTAGTACAGGCAGCCGAGCAGATACGCGCAGCGCGGCGCGAGCTCGCCCGCCGCACAGCCGCGCAGCACCTCGGCGTCGCGGTCGGAGTACGGGAACGCGCCGTCGAGCGGGGCGGCGAGCGCACGGCTCTTGAACGCGCGGGCGTCCTCCTCCTTGCCGAGGCTGCTCGCGGCGTACGCCTCGTACAGCAGAATCAAAAGCTCCTGCGGGGCGAGGGCGGCGAGTTTCAAAGCCTCCTCGTACGCGCCCGCCGCAAGGTATTCGGCGAGCAGCGTGCGCCACGCCGCCTCCCGGGCGCCGAGGACGGCGCAGAGCGTTTCCGGCCTGTCCTTCGCTCCGGCGGCGAGCCACTGCTCCGCGAGCGGAGCGTACGCGAGCGGATCGGCGCGCAGAAGGCGGGAAACGCTGTTCTCCGCCTCCTGCGGCCTGCCGAGGCGGCGCAGCGCGAGGGAGAGCAGCGCTGCCGTCTGCGGGCTGTCGGCGCTGACGGGCAGCGCCTCCCGGACGCAGGCCAGCGCCTCCTCCGGGTCGCCCCGGCGCAGGGCGAGCTTTGCCGCCTCCCGGAGCCCGGCGGCCTTCCAGCCGGCGTTCCACGCCGCCTTGCGGAAGCAGCGCTCCGCCTCCTGTGCGTCTCCCGTCTCCGCGAGCGCCCAGCCGAGATTGAAATACGGCTCGCCGTCGCGCGGGTTCGGGTTGCGCAGCAGCTGGCGGCTGACTGCCGTCCGGAAGAAGGCGAGCGCCTCCGGGAAACGACCCTGCTTCATGCGCAGCAGGCCCATCGCGTTCGCGCACTGCGAATCTCCCGGATCGCGGCGCAGACCCTCGAGGTAGTACGGCTCGGCGCGCAGCGTCACATGGCGGTACTGCTCGAGGTGAAGGCCCTCAAGGTACAGCTCCTCCGGACTCGCGATCTCCTCGGGACGGCGCGCGGGCGTGCGGGGCTGCGGCGTATCCCGATTCTCAAAGAAGGGCGCGCGGTACGCGTACTCGATCACCGTCTTCCCGTCCCGATCCGTCAGCGCAATGAAGACGTCCCGATCCGCTGTGTCCGCCGGGACGGCGACCGTCCTGCGGCAGGCCGTGCCGGGCGTCAGGGAGACTGTCTCGTCGAGCAGCGTCTCGCCGCGCACCGCGATCCGCAGGCGCGCGCCGGGCTGCTCCGCCGTAACGTTGACGCCGGCAGAGAGGACGCCGTCTTCCAGCGAGAAGCCGACGGCGCCGCTCTTTTCGGCGTTTTTCAGATCGGGCAGCTCCGTCAGGGCGTACCAGGTCTGCTCGAACGTCTTCGTCTCGTCCGGGGCGAGGAAGGCAAAGTCCGGCTGGTTGTCCGTATAGCAGCCCGTCATAATCTCAAGATAAGGGCCGTCCTCATCCGTGAGGTTCCGGTGCCAGACGTCGCCGAACGCGCGGCTGCCCCAGGTGAAGAATTTCTTGCCGACGGACACGTTGTGATCGGCGACGTGCACCGTGCCGCGCTGCCGCCCGTGGTCGTATCCGCCCATGAAATTGTAATCCGAATTGAGGATGAAGAACGAGGCGGGCGCGGGGATGTTTTTGTACCAGGTGACGTCCTGGCCGTCCCCGAACCAGGCGCGGGCGAACTCGCCCTTCACGATCGGGAACTCGGAAACCGCGTCCTTGTTGTGGTACGTCACATAGTCGACGTCCGGCGGGAATTTCAGCTGGTAGTTTTCATTGGCGGCGACGGCAAGATTTGCCCACCAGTGGAAGGTCTGCGTCGCGTTCGTCGGGTTGTACAGGCGCGAGCGCACCGTGACGTAGGACTTATCCGGCCAGATGGTTACGCCGATGGCGCATTTCATGCCGAACAGAGGCTCGTACTCGCCGAGCCAGGCCGTCTCCGAGCCGTCCTCCCCGCGCTCGATACGGCAGTCGACCGGCATATAGGTCGTGGGGCGGTGATGCTGCGGCCAGTTGAACTCGATGCCGCCCGACACCCACGCGCCCGCGAGGCCGATGAGGGCGGGCTTGATGACCTGATTTTTGTAGACGAAATGGTAGTCCGCCTTCTTGTCATACCCCTCGTAGATGCGTCCGCCGAGCTCCGGCAGGACGACGACGCGGAGGTACTCGTTTTCAAGGCGGACGCTGTCGTAGACGCGATCCGTTTTCTCGTCGCGGAAGACGTCGCGCATGGGGATCGGATAAATGTTGCCGCGCGTCCCCTGATGGTTGCGCACGTCATAAAAAACAGGATTTTTGTCCGCATCCTCCATCTCATAGGTGGGGATGACGAGCGGTTCTCTGACAATCATACAGCGCCTCCCGCGGCGTACTCACGCCGCAAAACCGGAGAGGCCGGCCATTCCGGCTCTCCTTCCTTACGCTTCCCCGCAAAACCGGCGGGAAAGCGCCTCCAGCCGCCCGCAGACCTCCTCGAGAGGCAGATATTCGGGCGTCTCCTTCAAATAAACGTGCATCCTGCCGTGAAACGGGCGGATCCAATGCTCCGGGATGGCGGAAAGGCCGATCACCGCGCCGAGGATGCTGCCCGCCGTCGCGCCGGTGCAGTCGTTGTCGCCGCTCATGGCGACCGTCTCGCCGATGGTCTTCGTGAAATCTCCGCCGCCGATGGCAAGTCCCATCACGACATGGATGGCGTTTGTCAGGGCGCTGCCGTTGAACATCCCGCGATACCGCGCCCACGTTATGTCGTGCGCCTCCTGATAGTTCTTCGGAGACTGCGCGAGCGCCCAGCGGATCCCCTCGGCAAACAGGCAGTTTTCCGGAATCTCCGTCAGGCCGATGCGCACGGCCTCAAGCGGATCGTCCACCGCAAAGGCGGCGGCAATGGAGGCAGCCATGAACATCGAACCGTACACGCCGTTGCGTCGGTGATTGACGGACGCGTCGCGGTACGCAAGGGCAGCGGCTTTTTCAGGATTTCCGGGGAACACATAGCCGTACGCGTCGGCGCGCGTCCACGCGGCAATGCCCTGAAGGTTCGGGTTTCCTTTCACTCCTGCCTCCGGCAGCGGGATTCCTGCGAGCAGGTTTTTGAGCATACTCCGCTCGCCCCACCAGCAGCCCTTCTCCCCTCCGTCCACCCAGTCGCGTCCAAGGGGCAAATACCGCTTCCAGATCTCCGCCAGCTGCTCCGCCGTGAAATCCGCGCCGCACCGCTCCATCGCCAGCAGGGCGAGCAGCGTGTAGATAGTGTCGTCGTCCGGCGGGACGGCGTCCATCCCGCCGCGGGTGAGATCGCGCTTCTTTCCGACGATGTAGTGCGGCGCGTCGGGATACCGCACCTCGCTCCAGTAATCGGTAAGCGGATAGGAGTCGCCGAAGCGCTCCGCCCAGCTCTTCGCGGCGGAAATGGGCTCAAACTCGAGCGCCGCGCCGAGCGTGCAGCCCGCCATCCGGCCGTAAAACGCGCCGCGCAGGCGCTCGCCGTAGTCCGCCGGGAGGCGGCCGAGCAGGCGGCGCGGGCCGGCGGGCCGCAGCGCCAGAATGGAGGGCAGGTCGTCCGGCTCGTCCGGGTCGCGGGCGGCGAGGACGAGCTTCTCAAAGCGTTCCTTGACGTGCGCGAGCGACGCCTCGAGCTCGCGGCGGCAGTCCTCCCCCTCCTTGGCGCAGCCGAACTCCGCCGCAAGGCGCAGGTAGCGGCCGATGTCGTCGAGCTCCTCGTGCCAGAAGGCCTCGTTCGCCTCACCGGAATAGTGAATATGCTCCAGCTTCACTCCGCTGTCTCCTTCCGTCTCGGATCCGTGCGGAAGCAGGGCTCCTCGACAACAGGCGCGCGGTAGGCGTACGGCTTCGCGACGCCGCCGATGTGATTGTACCAGTTCCCCGTGACCTCGTTGTACACATGAAGACCGTCGAACGTTTCCTCCATCTCAAAGAGGAGGATGCGCTTATCCTCGTGCCGGTTCGGGCAGTGGAGCGACATCATCAGCTCGCCGCCGAACGTACGGAACAGCATCGAGTGCGCGCCGTCGAGGGCGTAGAGCGGTTCGGGGTGCTGCACCCAGGGGCCGCGCACGTCGCCGCTCAGGGAACGGGCGTACCCCGTCGTGTACCCGCCGGAGGCCGAAAAGCTCGACCAGAGCATGAGCAGGACGCCGCTTTTGAGGCGATAGAGGAATGGGCCGTCGGTGACATAGCCGCCGGACGCCCCGCCCTTGGCCGTCCACGGCCCGTCGGACGCGCGGAACAGGACAATGGGCTCGCCGACGGCGGCGGAGAGCTCGTCGTTGAGCGGGACGGCGCAGATCTGGCCGTCGTAGACCTGAAGCCACTCGTGGCAGAACACCATCCACGGCTTGCCATGGCGATCCTCGTAAAGCGTGCCGTCGAGGCAGTGCCAGCCCCTCGGCGTCACAGGCCCGTCGCCGACAGGAGCAAACGGCCCCTTCGGCGAGTCCGCGACAAGACATTGACAGCCGCGGTAGCGCCCCGGCGCGCGGAACGACGAGATGAGATAGTACCGTCCGCGCCAGAGGTGGAGCTCCGGCGCCCAGTAATCGGAATCCGCCCAGAAATCGCCCTTGCGAAAGCAAATTTCCGGCTTCGACCAGTGGATCAGATCCTCGCTCTCCAGCACATAGAAGCAGGGCTCGTCGCACGCGGCCTCGGGAAAGCGATCCCGGTCGACAAACTGGACATAGGTGTAATACTTCCCGCTGGCCGGATCGGGAAAGATAAAGGGATCGGAAATATGGACGTCTCTGATGTGGTAGGGATATGGATTGATTGCTGCATTCATTTCGATCGTACTCCTCCTTGTTGCGCGGATGCCCCGAGGGCAGGTGCAAAACCGTCAAAAATTCCTTTCGGAACTCCGGGAATTTTATCGATCCTGATCGCCCCCATTATCGTACTTTCCTCCGCGCCTTTCCTCCTCATTTTGCA